>NZ_OY760916.1:4468424-4775109 GCF_963664075.1 uncultured Desulfobulbus sp. | reverse complement strand
ACTCCGTCTGCGGTTTTTTCTGCCCGCAGCCGCGACAGGTCCGCTTTGGGACATGCCCTCTGTGCATCACTCCTGATCGGTAGATTGGTTATCTTCGGATTCTATAGATGGCTCCTGCTCAGCCGCTTCCACGCCCTCTTCGAATGCAACCGCAGAGTCAGGATCCGGAGAAGCGACATTTCCGGCAGCCTGCTGAATAAACCGTGCCTTTTCTTCATCGATGCGGGCCAGGCTCATCAGTTGTTCAAAATCAGCGGCAGCCAAGAGAGCGCTGGTGGTGATCCCTGCGCCATACAGCCGATCAGCCATACTCTCATCCACGCCCTCGACCTGCACAAGAGACCGATATTCTGGATTTTCCAAATTGGCATAGCGCTGCTCGCTCTTCACATCAATTTTCCATCCCAACAAACGCGAAGCCAAACGAACATTCTGCCCCTGACGGCCGATGGCCAGTGACAACTGATCATCGGGAACAACGACGGTCAGGGCCTTGCGATCATCGTCAACAATAACCATGGACACCTCGGCTGGCGCCAGGGCATTGTAGACATACTTGGCCGGATCCGGGCTCCAGGGCACGATATCAATTCGCTCTCCCTGCAGCTCCTGGACGACATTTTGTACGCGGGAGCCCTTCAGACCAACGCAAGCGCCTACAGGATCGACATCGGACTCAATGGAAGAAACCGCAATTTTTGCCCGAAAACCAGGCTCGCGACTGGCTCCCATAATCTTGACAATTCCTTCGGCGATCTCCGGGACTTCCATTTCAAACAGTTTAACCAGAAACTCATTGCAAGTCCGGCTGAGAATGAGCTGGGAATCACGATATCTGCCCTCACGGGTATCACGACGCACTTCCTGGAGAAATGCGCGAATCCGGTCGCCCTGCTTAAAAGAGCGTTTGGGAATCTGACCGTCACGGGGCAACAAGGCGTCGGTTCGTCCGAGGTTAATGACCATATCCCCGCGTTCAAAACGCTGAACGATTCCGTTGACGATGGAACCTTCACGGTCACGATACATCTCAAAGATGACATCACGTTCAGCGTCACGCATCCGATGAATAATTACTTGTTTCGCTGACTGAGCGGCTATACGCCCCAAATCGGCGATGTTATCCATCTTTTCACCCAGATCATCATCAAGCTCAGCCTCTGGATCAAGCAAGCGGGCATCTTCCAAGGCGATTTCGGTTTCCTCGTCATAGACTTCATCAACGACGGTTCGGTACTGAAACACCTCGATTTCGCCCAGATCCTCGCTAAACTGCACCTCGATCTCACGACGACTCCCGTATTTTTTGCGAACTGCAGAACGAACCGCCTCTTCTATAGCGTCGATCAATAAGCCGCGATCGATCCCTTTATCTCGGCAGATCTGATCTACGATCCGTTTTAAACTATCTGTTCCAACCATTGTCTACTCCAACTCAGGCTCTCGTTTCCGTTGTTGCCACAGCCGTTAAAGGCTGCTCGACATCGGCCGATCCGGGACTACAGCGTCAACCTTGCCCTTGATATATTTTCCAAATCGATGCGGACGGTTTCCTTGTCCAATTCTAATACTATGGCATCCTCATCCAGGCCCAGCAGCGTGCCGATGAGCACCTTCTGCTCGCCGAGAGGTTGCCGCAATTTGATCCGCACCAGCCGATCGGCAAATCGAATGAAATCGCTCTTTTTTTTCAGCGGCCGTTCAAGGCCGGGGGAAGAGACTTCAAGGTGGTAGGCATGAGAGATAAGGTCTTCTACTTCCAGATAGGCGCTGATCTCGCGACTGGCCTCTGCACAGTCGTCAATACCTACCCCGCCTTCCTTGTCGATAAAAAAACGGAGCACCCAACCATGCCCCTCTCGCCGGAATTGCACTTCAACCAGTTCCATCCCCATATCACGCAGTAGGGGGTCGGCAAACCCCTGGATGGTCGCTAGCAATCGATCAGTGGTTTCTTCCAATGCTCTTATTCCGTTCCTGTTCAAACTGTGGGGCCTTATGCTCCATAAAAGAGCAAATCCCCTTGATTAGGCAATAAAAAAAGCGGGCAGAGCCCACTTTCACGTTACCGGTACATCCGGTGGTCGATCCCGCTGGAACCGAAGGGGCCGTCAGCCTCTACAACGGCTGAAACTGCCATGGAGCGGGCAACGGGGTTCGAACCCGCGACCCCAAGCTTGGGAAGCTTGTGCTCTGCCAACTGAGCTACACCCGCTCGAATGATCCCTAGGAAGTTAGTTAAGATAGAGCATCAACGAACAATTGTCAAGCAACAACAAAATGATGCTCTACAATTTCCCGCTTCATCAAGAGTTGGCAATAAATTAATGACGCATGCTGCATGACCAACACTGATCTTGGCGGTTTCGCTGCATGCTGCTTGTGTGTATACTAAAGAGCATGGACGTCATTACTACTCACATTGGTGCAGATTTCGACAGCTTAGCAGCCATGATTGCTGCAAAGCGTCTTTACCCCGAGGCAGAGCTGGTTTTTCCAGGCTCCCAGGAAAAATCCGTGCGCAAGTACCTGGCTCAGGAGTTCCCTAACATCTACGCCTTCAAAAAAATTAAACATATTAACCTCAGCCTAGTTCAACGGCTCATCGTGGTCGATACCCGCCAAAGCGAACGTATCGGCGAATTGGCCCGTTGCCTGAACAATCCCAAAGTCAAACTCCACCTCTACGATCACCACCCTTTAGGCGCGGGGGATCTTCAAGGTGAATTGGAAGTTATTCGGAATTTTGGTTCCACCACCACCCTTTTTGTTGAACTCTTTCAGCAAAAAAATATCTCCCCCAGCCCAGATGAAGCAACCCTCATGGCTCTGGGCATCTACGAAGACACTGGCAGCTTTCTCCACTCCTCTACCTGCCCCGAGGATCTCAGCGCTGCTGCCTGGCTTCTGGGCCACGGAGCCAATCTGGACATTGTCACCCAATTTGTCTCTCGAGAACTCTCGGTTGAACAGGTCAACCTGATCAGCCGCCTGCAGGAACATGCCAAGGCCTACAGCATTCGAGGAGTCAATGTCGTCATCTCCATTCTCACCGAAGAGGAGTATATTGACGATTTCGCCGTCGTTGTCCAGCGACTCATGGTGATGGAAAATATCGATGTTCTTTTTGCCCTCATCAGCATGGGAGAACGGACGTATCTCATAGGTCGCAGCCGCATCCCGGAGGTCAACGTGGGCACAATCGCCCGCGAATTCGGCGGTGGCGGCCATGCATCTGCAGCTTCCGCTACCATCCGAGAGTATACCATTGCCGAGGCGGAAGGACAGCTGGTGAACCAGCTGCATGATCATACCCGTCCCAAAGCGGTTGCAGAAGAGATGATGAGCTCTCCGGCCATCACCGTTACCCCTGAGGTCAACATCGACCAGGCCAATCGACTGATGACCCGTTACAACGTCACCGTTTTACCCGTGGTGCGTGAAAACGGTGGCCGGGAGAATGGCCCCACCCCCATGGGATTACTGGGCATGATCTCCCGCATGGTGGCTGAGAAGGCCATTTTTCATCAGCTGGGCTCTCTCCCTGTGGGCGAGTACATGACAACGGATATCGCCTCGCTTCCGGAAAGTGGCACCCTGGTGGATGTCCAGCGGCTCATTGTGGAAAACCGCCAGCGGCTCATCCCTGTTTTACGGGGGGAGGCAATTATCGGTGTTATTACCCGCACCGATCTCATTGCCCTTCTGGTAAATGATCCCGGCCACCTTCCGGGTGAACTCTTGCAAAGCGACGAACGCCCCTCGGTTGAACGTACTCGCAACCTGGGCGGTGTCATGACCCAGATGCTGCCCAAAGAGGTCATAGTTCTCTTACGTGAAATCGGGGAATCTGCTGCCAAACTTGGTTGCAATGCCTTTGTTGCCGGTGGCTTTGTTCGGGATCTGCTGCTCCATGTGACGAACATGGATATTGATATCGTCATTGAAGGCGATGGTATTCTTTTTGCCAAACACCTAGCGGACAAACACCGGGGCATCGTCCACCCCCATGAAAAATTTGGCACCGCCACCGTGGTCTTTCCGGATCAAACCAAAATTGACGTGGCCACAGCTCGTCTGGAATACTACGAACGACCAGCGGCCAAGCCCACGATTGAACACAGTTCAATCAAACTTGATCTCTACCGCCGTGACTTTACCATCAACGCCATGGCCATCCACTTAAACCCTGGCCGTTTTGGCCTTTTGGTCGACTATTTCAACTGCCAGAACGATCTGAAGGAACGCCGCATTCAAGTTCTTCATAACCTGAGTTTTGTCGAGGATCCCACTCGAATCTTTCGCGCCATCCGCTTTGAGGGCAGACTCGGTTTCACTATCACCCGCCATGCTGAAAAACTGATCAAAAATACGGTGCAGATGAACCTTTTTGAACAGGCTCAGGAACCCCGTTTTTTTCATGAACTCAAATTGATCCTCTCTGAAAATGACCCCCTGCCAGCACTCAAGCGCATGGCCGACCTCAAACTCTTTCCTTTTCTCTGGCCTGAGCTGCGTCCCAATTTAAAAATTGATCGCCGCTTTCTCCACTACCTGACCCAGGCAAACCGAACCATATCCTGGTTTCACCTGCTTTACCTGGACGATACGGTGGAGACCTGGATGGTTTATCTGCTGGCGATCTTCAGCCGCTCTCGCTCCAAAGATCTGCTTACCTTTTGCCAGCGTTTTGACCTACCGCCCAAGCAACGCAAAAAACTACTGCAACAGAAGATGGATGTCGAAAAAATTGCCCAGGAGATGATCAAACGACCGTATCGAAAAAACAGTGAAATCTACTGGCTCCTGATCGATCTGGAACCTGAGGGCTGGCTCTACCTGATGACCATTGCCCGCAAACGCTACATGCAACGTTCCGTCTCTTTATTTGTCACCCAGCTGCGCCAGGTTAAACCACTGCTCAGCGGCGAGGAACTCAAAACATTGGGGTATAAACCGGGACCGCTGTTTCGCACCATACTCAACCACCTGATCGAGCAGCAACTCGACGGCGAGCTCAACACCCACCAGGAAGCGCTGAATTTTCTCCAAAAGGCATACCCCACGGATCAAACCAAGCTCCATTGAAAATCACCCCGATTTTTCTCGCTTTTCCCCCATTCGAGCTTATGGTTGTTCGTACTTCCACAGCACACAACTACCACTTTTTCAGGATTATTTGACGTGATGGACTTTGATTTTAACGCCCTCATGCGGCAACTGATTATTCAGCTACCGCCTCTGCTCTTTGCCCTGACTGTTCATGAGCTGGCCCACGGCTACGTGGCCTGGCGACTGGGGGACCCAACAGCCAAGATGTCGGGACGGCTGACCTTGAACCCCTTAAAGCACCTTGATCCTCTGGGCGTCATTGCCTTTATTATCATGAAAATCGGCTGGGCCAAGCCAGTACCGGTAGATCCACGCTACTTCCGTAACCCACGCCAGGATATGCTGAAAGTCGCCCTGGCAGGACCCGGGGCTAACGTGGGCCTCGCCCTGGCCAGCGCGGCCATTGCTCACACAGTGGTCAACTTTTTTACTTTTCTTCCTCTGGCCTTTCTCCAACCGCTGGCCGGCATGCTCATTGCTAGTGTTTGGATTAACATCATGCTCGCGGTCTTTAACTGCATTCCCATTCCGCCACTGGATGGATCCAAAGTCCTCATGGGCCTCTTACCTCCTGAGAGTGCCCGCAGCTTTGCAAAATTGGAACCCTACGGATTTTTTATTCTCCTGGCCCTCTTCTACACCGGCGTCATCAGCTCTGTGATCATGCCGATCATTCGTTTCAGCAATTCCCTGCTTCTGGGATGAAATAAAAAAAGCCCGGCATTTGCCGGGCTTTTTTTACAAAGTTATATCGTCTTTAACGCCTAAAGCTTATAGCTAAATCCAACCGTTATTAGATGAGCTGAGGCGTCATCAAAGGTGCCATTAATATTCCCAGGCTCCGCCACAGTCCGATTCAATACCGTGCGAGATTCCTTATCATCATACAAGTACGCAATACCGATCTCCATATCCTCGTTGATCTTATAACGAAGACCAAGCGAATAGAGCATAGCGTCAGAGTCGGGCAACTCGAATCCCAAGGTTCCAGAGGGTGCAGGATTTTCGTCATAAGCAATACCAGCCATGAGAATGAAATTATTCTGCATGTCATAGGTAAAACTCAGGCGCCAGGCGTCGGTATCCTTCCAATTTTTAGGTTTGACGTCGTCAAATGCAGCGGAAAGAATAGGGTTGGTCAATATTGTTGGATAAGTAAAATCAAGCTGATCATATTCCGACCAGTAGGTCCGATCATATTCGAGTTCAACTGTGAGTTGATCCCAAAAGGTATAGGAAACTGCAACCGCCAAAACGGCGGGAAGGGGAATGGAAACCCCGGTACTTCCGGAATAGGTATCAAGCGGGACTGGCAGGCTGGTTGCTAAATTTGCATCCCCTTCTATATCCAAATCTACATTTGAGCGGTAGGTGACGCTGAGGTTCATGTTATCCATCGGACGCAGGGTTGCAGCAAGGTTCCACCCGAATTCCAGACTGTCCCCCTCCATATCACGAGAAGCAGTGTATGGGGTACTGACCACACCATTACTCCGTACCTTGCCATCTACATACACTCCGCGCACTCCTGCCGCGACCGAAAAGGAATCATTGATTTTGTAAGAAACCGTCGGGTTAAAATCAAAGATTTTAAGGCTGAACTCTTCTGCGGATGTCCTGGGGTACACGTCTTTCCAACGCTTTGAAAGTCCGCCCGGAGCGGTTACAGAAAAGCCAAAACGGAAATTATTGTAGTCTGGTGAGACCAAAAAAAATGTCGGCAGAAAAAAATCCTCCGCCTCCGAGCTTCCATTAAACGCGGCAATATCTGTATCGGTATAATCAATCGAACTGAGATGAATCCAGGTCGCATCCACTTCAAACTGCCAGCGATCTTCCAGCCAGGCCATATTAGCCGGGTTATAATAGGATGCATCAGCACTTGGCGTGTAGGCCACATAACTTCCGGCCCGAGCTGTTGAGTTGACTGACTGCTCCGGTATACGGTACCCCGAAGCCATGGCCTGACTGGCCGCTGCGAGCAGGACGACGCCTGCCAGAAAAAACTTTTTCATTCCCCCCCCTTTTTTCTCAAAGGTATTGCTTTAAAAAAACTGCTGATAACTATCCAGGTGCCGCCTAGACATGCATGTTGTCAGCAGAGTACAAATAACGTTTAATCTTGTGGGTTGCGGTTTTCACAAAAGGCTCACGCCGCTCTAGAATACGGGAGAGTCGAGACGATGCAGAAACCTGGTCATTCACCGTGGAGCGCATCTCCTCCATAAGTCCGCTGATATATTGATGACGCTGAGCACGGCTTTGCCCCTCGGTTTTTGAATCGATGAATTCATAATCCGGATAGACCCAGGCCTCGAGCATGCCTCTATTTTCAACCACCAGCGACTCAACGACAAAGGGATAGGCATTGATCTTATGTTCTATAGCCTCAGGAAAAACATTCTCCCCGTTTGACAGCACGATGACCGATTTGGAACGGCCCTTGATATGGAGATTACCTTCACGATCGATGAGACCGATATCTCCTGTCCGCAGCCAGCCATCCTCGGTCAGGGTCTCTTTGGTTGCCTCGGGATCATTGAGGTATCCCTGCATCACATTTTTCCCCTGCGCCAACACCTCTCCTACCCCTGTCTCTGGGTGAGGATCATCGATACGAATTTTCACATTGGGTACTGGTTTACCGGTGGATCCCAGGCGTACGGTACGATCACCATAGGGGCCACCGGCGAGCAGGGGGGCGGCTTCGGTTAACCCATAGCCGACGATAAAAGGAAAAGCCGCTTCACGGAGAAACCGCTCCACCTCGGGGTTTAGTGCAGCCCCGCCAATCCCCATGACTTCCAGTCGATTACCGAAAAAGCCGCTGAGTTGAGCACCTATTTTACGATAAATAACCTTGCGACTGAGGCTGAAGCGGCAGAAAAAGCTGAGCATTCGGCTCTTTTCCACAGCTGGGGCAATCCGTTTTTTAAATATCTTTTCAATGATCAAGGGGACGACCAACATCACCTGCGGTTTTTCCTTGGAACAAATACGTTGCAACACAGCGGGAGTTGGCGTTTTGCCAGCATAGACAACACGGCAACCTTTGAGTAAGGGCAGAAGAAAACCGACGGTAAATTCATAGGTATGCGAGATCGGCAAGACAGATAAAAAGACCCATCCAGGAGGAACGCTGCGTATAATGCCACTGGCGGAGTTGGCATTGGCGCAGAGGTTGCCATGCGAAAGCATGACTGCCTTGGAAAACCCTGAAGTTCCGCTGGTGTAAAGAATAGAGGCAAGCTCATCAGTAGACACCGGCTCAAATTCCAGGAGTTCTTCACGAGCCTGCTCTCCATATTTGGCCAAGGCGGCGGCGAGAAAATCAGAAAAGGGTTCGACCTCCAAGAGGCCGGTATCATCGCGGTAATCATCTAAGGTTACAACACGATTAACCTCTTTTTTGCAGTCATAGATTTTTTCCATCTGCCGCTGGGTAATAAAAATAAAATCACATTTCATCTCCCCCAAAATATGATGGACATCCGCATCAGGCAGATCGGGAAATATGGGGACTGTTGCCGCACCAAGGCGAACCACGGCCAGATAAACAGTGCCCCAGTTATGTGAATTTTCCCCCAAGAGGGCTACTCGATCCCCCAATTTGACCCCTTGCTCCCGTAGATACGCAGCCAAGGCAAGAATTCGTTCATGAAATTTTTTGTAGCTCAAGGGTTCCTCAAGGGCCATGCCTATTGCCGAATAGGAACGATATTTTCGACAACTGATATCAACCAGATCATTCAGCGTTATCGGGTTCTCCTGGATCGCTGGCAGCTGATTCTTTCCAGGCTGGCCAGGTGCGGAAGCTTGTACTCGCTCCTGCGCTTGCTCAACTACTTCTGGTTGTATTTGCATAGGTCCTCCCAATCATCATACCTGACAGTTGCATACCGCAGGGCTCTTTACCACAAGAATGCCCCGTTTTCAAAGAAAACGGGGACTCACCTTGACAGGGGTAGGGATAGCATTTAGAATTTTATATTTTATCATATTACTTTCACACAACTTCCCCTGCATGTTACGACTTCTTTCTCCTGTGTTCCTGCTTATAAGCGTAGCAGGCTTGGCACTCGTCCCCTCAATTTCAGCACAGACCAATACTGCAGCAATTGCCACGGGACATGCTCACCGTCAGCAGCTCTCCTGGAAACAAGGAGCTCAAGCCGCCATAGCTCTCAGCCCCACGCCCTCCCATAATCCGCAGAAGCACATACCTTCCATACAAAAAAACGCCGCAGTGCTTTCCCAACAGATCAGTGCTCGCAGTGCCATTGTGATTGATGCCAAAGATGGTCGCCCGCTGTTCACCAAAATGGCGGATAACCTGCGGCAACCAGCCTCGACGATTAAAATTGTCACGGCCATGATCGCCCTGGAGGCACTCCCCCTTGATGAGCAGGTTAGTGTCAGTTGGAACGCTGTTATCAAAGATGGATCAAAAGTCTATCTCAAACCGGGTGCCCACTATAGCACCGACGACCTGATCAACGCGGTTCTCCTCAGTTCTGCCAACGATGCAGCCGTTGCCCTTGCTGAAAAAATAGGGGGAACGGAAGAAAAATTTGCGCATCTCATGAACCTGACTGCTAAAATGTGGGGTGCTAAAAACACGCTGTGCAAAACCGCCTCCGGTCTCACAGCGGTGGGCCAACATACGACTGCTCGCGACCTGGCCACCCTGATGCGTTATGCCATGCAGCAAAAAAGCTTTGCCACCCGAATGCATCAGAAATATGTGCAGGCTGGCTTTGGACAAAGGTTACGGAACCACAATCGCGCACTCTGGCGAATCAAAGGGGCTGATGGTGGAAAAACCGGATACACAGTTGCTGCCCGCCAGACCTATGTGGGACAGTTCAGTCGGGAGGGACGATCAATCATCGTCGCCATCATGGGCAGTGAAACCATGTGGGCAGACCTGACAAAGCTGGTCAGCTATGGTTTTACCGATACATAACCGCAGGCCCCCTCAACAAAAAAGCCCGCAGAGCATAGGAGCTCTGCAGGCTTTGTTGAAACAAAGAAATAACGAACAGAGGTGAAGCACCCTTGGCAGGATCAATCACCTCCGATTTGTTTCTGCACAAGATCAAGTAGGATCTCCCGTTTAAAGGGCTTCTCCAGCGTGGCTATATCGCCAAGATATCCGGCCATGGTCAAATAGCGTTCCGCCTTGATAGCGCCGCCACCGGAAATGGCAAGTATGCGCAAATCCGGATAATCACGAACCAGCTCCATAATGAACTTGAGTCCGTCTTTCACCGGCATAATCATATCTGTAATTACCAAGTCGAAGGCATATTTCCCTACCAGGGCCAGTCCCTCTTCACCATTTTCTGCGGTGTGGACCTCAAACCCCTCAAGCTCTAACATCTGGGTTAGCATGGTACGAATCTGAGCCTCGTCGTCGACCACCAATATCCGTTTCAAGGATTATCCTCTCCCCTTGTAGTCAAAAACAGTTTGGAATTACATGATATCCTACTAAGGAGCACTCCTACCTTCAACTGCTTTTTTCGCTTGACACCTATTTTTCCTCAATACGCCCAAGAACGGTGGGAAAAACTGAACAACGCATAACTACTTTGCATACAAACGCCCCTTTCCTCTTGAGGGGACGCTGTTCAGTCATTCCCTCAACCAATGGTTCAGACTTCCCTGCGGCAAAGACGACCAAAACCTCCTGGAATAGTTCCAGATGACCAGAAGGCTCGTCCCTGTTTGAAATCGACAAACCACTGTCCTCCGGGCCTTCGCACCGCATCGACGAAGATAAAAGGCTGCTCACCTGAAAAACAACGGGGCAAATACTGATCATGGGCTAACTTTTCTGGCTCAAGTAAGGAAAGTGCCTCGGCCATGGAGGGAAGACGCCAATCCGAATAGCCTGCAAAAAGTTCATCGTTCACGCGAGCGACCTCCCTACGCATGGATCTGTTGCTCATGATATCAAGGCCTTCGCGCTGCCACATCAATCCTGTCACCTTATCACTAACTGTCAACCCATCATTGTTGTCAACCAGCTCACTGACAAAGCGCCCTTCTGGGTTTCTCTCACTATCACAAAAATTGTAAGAGGCAACCATACGACCGACATCTTCTTCACTTAACTCCTCCGGCTGATCTGGAAGAATAATTCGTGCCTGGAGAGGGGCGCTAGAACTGCGCAACGGCAGACCGGTTTCCTCAGGACCTGAGGGCTCATGCTGTTCCAGCATGATTACCTTGGAATCATCATCGGTGTTCACCACGTTTTCACGCAACCACTGCTTCAGCTCATCGTTGATGGCATGTGTGCGCTCAAATAAAGCTGCTTTCCCCTGCTCCCGGACACATTTTTGTACCATCTCCGCAGGAGCTAGAATCTCTGCAACCACTTGCGCGTGCTTGACTCCGCGCTCCATGAGACAGAGTCTAGGCACTTCGTCCCAGGCATCGATAAAAAAATAGTAAATTCGCTCACTGTTATTGCGAATCCGTTCAACCCCGCCCCAACTTTCAAAGGTTCCGAAGGTGTAATCAGGGGTCATATCCCAATCGATTGCCGGAATACCTGAAATGACTAATTTATTGAATAAACCCATACCAACCTCCGTGACGGTTTGAAAATGACGAACAAACAAGTATCATGCATTATGTGAATGCACCCTTACTATAATAATAATGATTATTATTTCAAGATGAAAATGACTTTTCATACCGAAGCAGGCAGTCCCCTGCCCCTGGGCAACACCATCACTCCACAAGGAATCAACTTTGCGCTCTTTTCCCGCCACGCGACCTCGGTCAGCCTGGTCCTGGCACAGGGGGAAGAGTCCATGGACGTCATGGAAATATGCCTTGATCCTAAATACAATAAAACCGGTGATATCTGGCACATTTTACTTCTCACTCCACCAGCCGGTCTCCGCTATGGCTTCCGTATAGACGGCGCCTACGCCCCCCAAGGATCCGGTGACGCCTATGAGCCCGAGCGAGTGTTGCTTGATCCTTATGCTAAGCAGATTATCTCACCGGGATGGGGCGAGAAAAGGACCTGCCTGGGTCATACCCCCTGTTGCCTGCCCGGCCCTCTCCCCTATGATTGGGAGGGCGATCGGCCGCTTAACATTCCACTCAAAGACACCATCATTTACGAACTCCATATCCGTGGTTTTACCCAGCACCCCTCTTCCCGAGTCAGTGCGCCTGGCACCTTTAAAGGGCTCAGCGAAAAAATAGGCTATCTCAAACAGCTGGGAATAACTGCCGTGGAACTCATGCCGGTAACCGAATTCAATGAAAATGAGTCAATTTTCACAAACCCGTTCACCGGTGAGCAATTGAAAAATTTCTGGGGGTACAGCCCCCTGTCCTTCTTTGCACCCAAATCCAGCTATAGCAGTGAGTTGAGCGCCCCTCTCAATGAGTTTCGCGATATGGTAAAAGCACTGCACAGGGCTGGCATTGAGGTCATTTTAGATATTGTTTACAACCACACCGCTGAAGGTGGGCCAGATGGCCCCACCACCAGTTTTCGTGGCATCGACAATACGATCTATTATCTGCTTGATCCCTGGACCAGGGATTATCTGAACTATTCCGGCTGCGGCAACACCTGTAACTGTAACCAGCCCATCGTCCGCAACCTCATTCTCGATGCACTTCACTGGTGGGTTATGGAGATGCATGTAGATGGCTTTCGCTTTGATCTGGCTTCTATTCTTGGCCGCGATGCCCAGGGGCAGGTGCTGGCCAATCCCCCCGTGGTGGAGATGATAGCCGAGGACCCCATTCTCTCAGACACCAAAATTATTGCTGAAGCCTGGGATGCCGCAGGTCTCTATCAGGTGGGAAGTTTTTCTCCGCATCCCAGATGGGCCGAGTGGAACGGACGCTTTCGTGATGATATTCGCGGTTTCTGCTGCGGCCGAGAAGGACTGGTCCCAGCAGTCGCCACACGCATTGCTGGAAGCTCGGATCTTTACCAGGCAAACGGCCGTAGTCCTGCCAACTCTATTAACTTCATTACCAGTCATGACGGTTTTACCCTGGCAGATCTGGTCAGTTTCAACGAAAAACACAACCTGGACAACGGCGAGAACAACCGGGATGGGGACAATAACAACAACAGCTGGAACAGCGGCATCGAGGGGCCAACAACCAACAAGGCGATACTCCGCCTGCGCTCTCGCCGCCAACGAACCATGGCCACGATCCTGCTGCTTTCTCAAGGGGTCCCCATGCTGGTTGCGGGAGATGAATTTGGCCGAAGCCAGCTCGGTAACAACAACGCCTGGTGCCAGGATAACCCTATCAGCTGGATCGACTGGAGCCTCGCCCAAACAAATCGCTCCCTGCGACGATTTTTTCAAAAACTCATCGCACTGCGCAAAAATCACCCTATTTTTCGCCGTGAAGATTTTTTCCCGCACTCCACCCAAAACCCGGCTGATGATATTGGGCTCCAGATCACCTGGCAGGGGCTCACTCCCGGAAGCCAGGACTGGTCTTCAGAATGCCGTACCCTGGCATTTTTTTTAAACGGGGAGTCTCTCACGCCCACAGATGATGATTTTTTTATCATGCTCAATATGCATCCCTCTGATCCGGCCCATTTCACCCTGCCCCAGGCAACACGAAACCGTCACTGGGCTTGTCTTATCGATACTGGCAAAAGCGGACCTCGAGACTTCGTTGACCCGAACCGGGCGAATACAGTACAGTGCGGCCAAACAGTTACTGTTGCCAATATGGGCTGTGTTGTTCTGCAGTCACAACCAAGTGGGCGTTGAGAATAATTAGTTTCTTCAATCAAGATACCTACAAGAGGGTCCTATGATTACGTTACTCATGCTGGGAGATTCACTGGTGGAATGGGGGGATTGGCCTAGCCATCTTCCGGAAATTGCGGTTATCAACCGTGGGATTGCCGGAGAGATGACCGAGGAGCTGTCCGCCCGTCTGATGGATGAGATAGAAGCCTACCCTGACCCAAATGTAGTCCTGGTGCAGTCGGGGACAAACAACCTGCTCTTTGGCTACCGGCTCTTCCCCACCATCCTCACCACCATGCTCCAGCGGCTGCGTATCTGTTATCCAGATAGCCCCATTATCGTCAATTCGCTCATGCCCATGCCCATTGTTGCAACGCACGACCTGGAAGAAGTGAACCAGGAGTTGGAAGAGGCTGCTGCCAGGGTTGAAAATTGCCATTTCCTGGATGCGGTCGCCCCCTTTAACGAGCACTGTCTCCCCATCACCCACCCTGGCTTTTTAAATGACCAGGTTCATCTCTCCACCCGCGGCTATCAGGTCTGGGGTAGAGCGATCAAAGCCAAACTCGATGAACTCTTTCCTGGCACACTCCCGGGTTGACAGCCTGCATGGGCCTTCTTACTAACAATACTTTGAAGAACAACAAACTCTACCTAGGTGCATTTTTTTTTTTGAGTACCACTTATCCTCAGCAGTTGGTTACAACAGCAAGATCCCTCACGTGCGTTCGGGGTAACATTGATGTTGCGGCCACAACGAGGGCGTATCGCACCACCCGGGTGTCGTCTCGACCAACGGGAGAGATCTCGTCTTTTTACGCGGAGCATCAGGGGTAATCACATTTTCTTTTGACCTAGGCAGAATTTCCCACGTTATTTCAATTGGAGAGCTTCATGTTTTCTCTACAAAAAGTACTGGTTCATAGCGCGCTCACACTCAGCCTTGTTGTCCCCTCTTTGGCCACGGCCACAACGCCCCCTGCACCTGGATCTGAACAAGCAGTGGCACAGGCCCCCTTGGATGGAGTTGCCCTTCAGGGAAAAATTGTAGAAACCATGGACAGTGGCGGCTACACCTACCTGCTTATTGACTCCACCCAGGGTAAGGTCTGGGTGGCAATTCCACAAACCTCGGTCAAGGTTGGCCAAAAGGTCACCTGCGGTCCGGGGATGACCATGCCAAACTTCACCTCCAAAACGCTGAATCGGACCTTTAAAACAATCATATTCTCACCTGGAATTGAGCAGGAGGGAGATAAAGCCGAAAGTGGCTCGCAGGATGGTTTTGCAGCAGCCCTGGCAGCGGAACAAAAGCAACCCCAGGGGGGGAGCAACGTCATGGCCTCGGGAGCGTCTACCGGCAGTGCAGGTGCTATTGTCCCGTCTGCAGATGTCAGCGTGATCAAGGCAACTGGCGAGAACAGCTACACGGTTGGCGAATGCTTTGATAAGGGCAAAGAGCTGCAGGGCAAATCCGTCCGGGTTCGCGGCAAGGTGATGAAAGTTTCACGCATGATCATGGGAAAAAATTGGGTACATCTGCAGGACGGGACCGGTAACCCGCTCAAAAATCACCATGATCTGGTCGTCACGACCATGGATGATCCCAGCGAAGGTGAGATCATCACCATCGCGGGCACGCTGAGCTTTGAGCGTGATTTTGGTGCTGGTTACAAGTACGATGTTATTGTTGAGGATGCCACCATCGAAAAATGATGGCTTGCACATTTACAGGAGCAGGCCCTGCGCTCATCGCTTGGGCCTGCTGTCTTAGGAAAGAAAATGGTTGCCGAAAAAATTCTACCTGCCGAAATCGGCTTTGATTTCGACGGGGTTATCGCAGATACTGTTGAGGCTTTTATCCGTCTGGCCTGTGAGCAATACGATCTCTGCGGTATCCTCCCTGAAAATATCACCGACTTTACGGTGGAACACTGCCTGGACATGCGCACCGACATTGCCGAGGCAATCTTTTATCAAATCCTGAAAGACTCGGTGGGCACAGGGCTGCTCCCCATGCCTGGCTCGGTGGAAGTACTCAGTGAACTCAGCTCCCAGGCCAAAGTCACCATCGTCACCGCCCGGCCGCTGGCAGAGCCCGTACACGATTGGTTGCAGCAACTTTTTGCCCCAGAAATTTATCAGCGAATGCATGTGGTGGCCATGGGCGATCATGACGACAAGGTCCGCCACATTCAGCAACTCGGGCTGCGAGCCTTTGTTGATGACCGTGCCGAAACCTGCCTCCAGATGCACCAAGCAGGGATACAGGCCATCGTGTTCAGCCAGCCCTGGAACAAGAACAGACATGAACTTCCTTCGGTGGAAAGCTGGGAGGAAATCCGTACGCTTTGCTCGTAATTTTTACGGGCAGCACGCAAGCTCACGCCGAGGCATCCTTTTTTAGACCTAAATCCGTGAGCATTCATCAGCTTCCACCCGCCGTCGTCGATTCATACAAGATTAGATAGCCCACACCTCAAACCGTCATCCGGAGTTTCATCATGCAATGCCCCAGCTGTGGCAACTCAATCACTGTCTACCGTAACCCCACGCCCACTGTTGATATTATCATTGAGACCGAAGGCGGCGTTGTGCTGATCGAGCGCAAAAACCCACCCTATGGCTGGGCCCTTCCTGGTGGTTTCGTCGATTATGGAGAATCCTATGAAAATGCGGCCAAACGCGAGGCTAAAGAAGAGACGGGACTAACGGTCGAACTGATTCGCCAGCTGCATACCTACTCTGCCCCGAACAGGGATGCCCGCCAGCATACTGCATCAACAGTCTTTATCGCCACAGCAAGTGGCCAACCTGAAGCTGCGGACGATGCCCAGAAAGCAGGAATTTTCTTTGCCGATACCCTGCCAGCATTGGTCTTTGATCACGCCCAGATTTTGAAGGATTATTTCAACTATAAAGCAACAGGGGAGCTCCCCAAGTGACAAGCAGACGCAACCTAGACGTCGCACGGTGAGCTGAGGCGGTAGATAACTTTTTTGCTACTCTATCTGTAATCCGCCAAGATTGAGCGCAGGACCACTTGGGGTGTCGGAATGTTCAGCTGTCTTTGTGGGCTCGGCCTGGGAATTACTCAGCTGAGGAGCTGCAGAGGCAGCCTTCTCCACAGGCAGAGCTGGCTTTGTGGGCACGGTTTGCTCTTCAATGACAGCTTCTGGGTTTTCTTCTGGATGATTGAGTGACTCAATGAGCTCAACAGCCTTGGAGGATTGCGCTTGGCTAGCGGAAGACACCGAAACCGGTGGTGCTTCTCCCCGTTGAAAAAAAAGAAAAAGTCCCACCGCACCACTCAGAAACAGCAGGCCAACTCCGCCAAGGAGCCATTTGCGTGCAAGAAACCGATGGTTTCTGTGTCCCACAGGAGACCGCAGGTTTTGAGCTAAACCTGTGGCCGGTCTTATTTGAGCAGGATCAGGTGCTCCCCCCTCGACAACTATAGGCTGCTCAGCCTTACTCTCCAGCTTGCTGGCCGGTGCAAAACGCTCTGCCAGGGCAATGGCACCCCGTAAATTTTGCAGCTCTTCTTGCACGCCTGGCACATCAATGGCGACAGCTTCGATCTGGCTGTACAAGATACGGGCCTGTTCATAGTTGCCTGAACTCAACGCATCCTTTGCCTTCACGTGCACCTGTTCGACCCGAGAGAGGCTTTGGCTGAGCTGATCTTCCAAAGCGGCTCGCTGCTCTGCTGTTAACCCCTGCCCCAGCTTACGACAAAGGAACCGAGCCTCATAGAGCCGCCGCTCCTTGATACGTGCTGTTATAACAGCCACTGTCTCCCGGGGAGAAAGCAGTGGCTGGGATGAATGACCGGCACTCATGACCCCTCACAAAAATCTTTACTCAAACATCGATTTCAAGAGCAGATAGGCGACAAGTCCCGCACCTGCGGAACCATACATCAGCAGTCAGGGCATACATTCGCCACCGGTGCGGCGAATGATGATCGCAAAGGTCATGATAGCCGCTACGATGGCAATGCCAATCATCAACAACTCGTTCATATCCCCTCCCAAAGAGAGAGTTTGAAGCAAACCCGTGAGCCCTAGCTGAAAAAAGACAGCAGGCCCAACTTGAATCAAGCCCTCATCCCCGTGGTATGGGGGCTCGACATATCTTCACCGCTTAAGAGGGCATGCTCTACAACACCCGCTGCCATGGATTCAGGGCTTAGCCCCGGATCTTTGCATCCTTGCGTTTGCGCAGGCGAATGGCTTTTGGGGTAACCTCTACCAGTTCATCATCATTGATATAGGATATGCAGTCCTCCAGACTCATGTCAACCGGAGGGGTAAGGATAACCGCCTCATCCGAGCCCGAGGCGCGCATATTGGTTAATTTTTTCCCTTTTGCGGGGTTAACGATCAAATCGGCGGGACGACAGTGCTCACCGATGATCATGCCCGGATAGACCGGGATACCTGGTGGCAGAAACAGTTTTCCCCGATCTTGAAGATTGAACAGGGCATAGGCAACGGTGGTACAGGGCTCTTTTACAATCATCACCCCGTTGATTCGATTCTGGATCTCACCGGCATGGGGTCCCCATTCGGCAAAGATATAGTTCATGACGCCCATGCCACGGGTATCGGTCATAAAGACCGAACGATAACCAAGCAGCCCACGCGTGGGGACCTTGAACTTCATCTTGGCCATCTCTTTTTCCACCACCATCTCGGTCATAACGCCTTTGAGCTTACCCAGTTTCTCAATCACCACCCCCTGGTATTGCTCATCAACATCCACGGAAAGCTCTTCATAGGGCTCCATCAACTGGCCATCAATCTCACGCATGATAACCTGGGGACGTGTGACCTGAAACTCATACTCTTCGCGTCGCATTTTCTCGATAAGGATCGAGAGATGGAGCTCTCCACGACCGGAGACCCGATACCCGACACCATCAGTCAAGGGCTCTACCATCAGTGCCACATCGGAAAGGGTCTCTCGGGTAAGACGCTCCTCAAGATGACGCGAAGTGACAAATTTTCCATCCTGACCCGCAAAGGGTGAGTCGTTGGGGATGAAGTTCATGGAGATGGTCGGGGGATCAATCTCAATCAGGGGTAACGGCTTGGGATTGGCGGGGTCGGTGAAGGTGACACCAACGGTCACATCCTCCATACCGGCAACGGCAACGATATCCCCCACAGAGGCCTTCTCCAAGGGCACCTTGGTGGACCCATTGAAGCCAAAGATTTTATTGATCCGTACCGGGGAGATAGAACCGTCACGACGGGCAACCGCCAAAGGGGTGCGCAAATCAAGGCTACCATTAACAATTTTCCCGATACCAAGCCGCCCCAAATAAGGAGAATAGTCGATGGTATTAACCTGCAGCTGCAGGGGCTCGCTGGCATTACCAGCTGGCGGCGGCACATGCTTGATAATCATATCGGAGACGGCGTGCATGCCGGTCTCGGGTGTCACCTCATCTTCAGGCTCAAGAACTGCGTAGCCAGCCTTGGCCGAAGCATAGACCACAGGAAAATCAAGAATGTGGTCCGGAGCATCCAACCGATCGAGCAAATCAAAGACCTGATCGACAACCCAATCACAACGGGCAGCGGGCTTATCGATCTTATTAATGACCACCAGGATGGGCAGGTTGGCAGCCAAGGCCTTTT
This sequence comes from uncultured Desulfobulbus sp., assembly GCF_963664075.1. NCBI lineage: Bacteria > Pseudomonadati > Thermodesulfobacteriota > Desulfobulbia > Desulfobulbales > Desulfobulbaceae > Desulfobulbus > uncultured Desulfobulbus sp. The sequence continues at coordinate 4,755,584 of NZ_OY760916.1, read as the reverse complement.
TGACCACAAAAAAGGTCTGGGGCATGGGGCCTTCCTGGGCATCAACCAGCAATACTGCCCCATCGGCCATGCGCAGAACGCGTTCCACCTGCCCACCGAAATCGGCATGGCCCGGCGTATCGATAATATTAACCTGATACTCTCCATACATGTAGGAGCCGTTTTTGGAGGCAATAGTGATACCACGCTCACGCTCCAGGTCCATGGAGTCCATGAGCCGCTCTTCCACCTGCTGATTTTCGCGGAACATTCCACTGTGACGGAATAATTGATCAACCAGGGTGGTCTTGCCATGGTCAACATGGGCAATAATAGCGACATTACGAATAAACTGCTGATCCATACTGCTCCTCCCCCACACTTGGGGGTTACATGTATATAAAGTTGATATTTCGAGGAATCCCGGAATTGACGGGAGAATGAACTCGTTGGAGTGTGTCTACCGAGTGAAAGGCAAATGCGGCTGATTCGCTCAGCTTTTCCAGACGGCGGGTAAAAAAAAGAAGTAAAGTTACCTCAAGAAGAACAAAAAGACAAGGAGATTGATCACTGTGCCGGTCACCAGGCAAGAAAGACGGCTTTACGACTCTCGGCCGAACGCCGCAGGACTCCAATATGCTCATCCACGTAATCGATAACCAGGGCCCGTTTCCCTTCCGCCGGACGCATGATACGGCCGACAACCTGAAGCAGGCGACCTTCAAATTTGATGGGCGTTGCCAGGACTAAAGTGGACAGTCCTGGACAATCAAATCCCTCGCCAATGAGTTGCAGCGTGGAGACGAGCACCTGCACCTTGTTTTCACGGACATCTGCAACGATCCGCGTGCGCTCATCAGGAGGAGTTCGCCCGGTGAGAACCGCCACGGGGACCGCATCGGACAACAACAGCTCAGCAAGCACTTGGCAATGCCCGACCCGATCCGAGACGAGCAGCACCGTTCCATCGTGCCCGCCAGCCAGCAGTGCTTGTAACTCCTCAACGATTTGTTTGTTGCGCTCTTGATTTTGCGTCAAGGCCTTGATCAGTTTCGCATATTCGCCCTGATAGCTGTAGATAAATTTGGTTGGGCGCTGTTTGAGCTCTGGCCGCACCACGGCCCCACTGGCCGCGAGCACCCTGCTGTCCACCTGGTGAATCCGATCCCCCATGGTGATATAGATGAGTTTCGTCATGCCGTCTTCCCGACGGAAGGCGGTTGCCGAGAGCCCCAACATATACCGACAATCAAAGGCCGCCACCACATCGGTAAACAGACTGGCGGGAACCCGATGACACTCATCAACCACAATCTGGCCAAACTGTGCTGGCAGGGTCTGCAGGTGCTTTTTTGCCGTATTGACAATGGCAACCGTGATAGAATCGAGTTGCAACTTGCCATCACCAGCAATCCCGGCTTCAATACCCAAAAATTCGGCAATACGCTGGCGCCATTGATACATCAGTTCCTTCGAGTGCACCAGGATGAGCGTTGGTTGCCTGCGACGGGCAATAATAGCCAGCGCCATGATAGTCTTTCCAGAACCTGTACCCGCCTCAAGCACGCCGAAGCTATGACGCAACACCGCTTCGACGGCCTGTTCTTGATACGGTCGTAGACTCCCCTGAAAAGAACAATCAATCTCTGCCTTCTCGCTTCGAGTATCGAGCAAGGTTGGATTCTGGCCAAGGATCTTGCGACAGAGCAGCACGGCCTGGTTGGCAAAGCCACGGGGAAAAACAAGTTCCCCCTGCTCTTCCTGATAAAAAAACAACTGGGGTTTGAGCTTCTTCCCGATCCAGCGGCCAAATTGCTTGGCGGCCTGATATTTAGGGTTATCAATGGTCAGCTCCGCTCGCACGGCGGCAAGCAGCCGAGGATCGCCCCCTTTCAGCCGGCAAGAGCTGCCGACTTCCATAACCGGTGGGGCTGCGGGTACGGGGAGCTGCTCATTCATAGGTACCGCAAGGGGTGAGGGGATTGTTTTTCAGGGCCGAGACCTGGGGTAACTTGACAGAGGAGCGAAAATAGAGCATTTTAATATGTTTTTTGTTGGGCTGTTTGCAGTGTATAAAGGACTATGTATCCCTGCTCGTTGCAGTATTATGGACCAAACAGGGGTGATGGGGGCTCACTGAACAGTGTCTTCCAGGCGAATACTCATAGATTCAGGTAAGAGCAAAGCCTCCTATTGCCACCCCACACCCTCGAATACTTCCTGGCTTATGACAGGCCTCCACCTTTTCCTGTTTTCAGTTCATGGTCAAGCAAAAAACTTTCTCTTTTTTCATGATGCTGCTCGTTATTCTTGCGGCTAGTTGTATTTCTGTTCAGCCAGCTTTCTGCGGGCAGCCACAAAGCATGGTCCTCACCTTGCCTGCAGAAACGTTATTGAGCACAGTCCAGCAAATGCTCCCCCTCTCCCTGCCTGCACAAAGCCATCGTCTTCAGGGAGATATTGTCCTGGAATCACTTGACCGGCTCTCTATTCACAAAAACACTCTTACGCTATCCGGTACCCTCTCCGGTCGAAATCTGCTTTTGACCACACGTCTGGCAGGCCAGGATTTTCAGGTCCAGGTGGGCGAGGTACGCTTGCCTCTGCAATGCAACTTGAAAACTCGCTTTGACTCCAAACACCGCAAATTATATGTAACCCCAAGTTTTCCTGATTCGGCAAATGGAGGAGACGACCTCACGTCCATGCTTGGCTCTCTGACTAATCGAGAATTTGAGCTGAATCTTGACAAGCTTAAAGTGCTCAATATTGATATCGGCTCCAAGACTGTACCGGTCGGATTGGATCCAATCCGAATAGATGCTTCGGACAACAAGCTTACCTTGTATCTGCAGCCGCAAGTCGGCAGCAAATACGCATCACAAAAACGGAGGTGACACATGCCAGATACCTGTTTGTTCTGCAAAATAATTCGCGGAGAAATTCCTGCGGAAAAACTTTATGAAGACGACGACGTCCTTGCCTTTCGGGACATTGCCCCCCAAGCACCGACCCATTTTCTGGTTATCCCCAAAAAGCATATCAAGGGGCCAGAAGCAGTACAGCCTGAAGACGAACAGATCGTTGGAAAAATGATGCGAGTAGGAAACGAGATTGCCCAGAAAGAAGGCATTCCACATTTTCGGGTGGTCTTCAATAATGGCGCAGAGGCCGGGCAAACTGTTTTTCACCTGCACATGCACATTCTGGGCGGGCGGTCACTCAACTGGCCTCCAGGCTAAGACCTCCTCCCGTGACGACGGGTGAGTATTGACTACAATTGCTCACTTAGGATTGTCCAAACAGATCCTCCAGCATCGCTGCCAAATTTTGGACCGAGTACGGTTTTTTCACCTTGCCTGAAAAACCGTACTCGCGATAGTCCTGCATGACCGGATCCTGGGCATCACCACTGGAGACAAAAATTCGAGCCTGCGCATCCAGCTCGAGGATATGTTGGGCCATCTTCTGCCCCCCCATGCCATCGGCAACCTGGAGATCAGTCATAACCAGCCCATAGGCCTGCCCTTTTTCCAACGCTTTGCTGTAGAGTGCAATGCCTTCTTCCCCATTGCTGGCCAGGTCGCAGCTATACCCCAGGTACTGCAACATTCCGCAGACCACCTCGCGAATGACCTCTTCATCTTCCATCACCAAAATACGGGCACGGCTCTCTTGGGCATGCTCGGTCGCCTGGGTATTGCCAGCACCGGTCTCATCCGCCCGCTCCTGCTCAGGAACAAGGTTGACAATGCCTTGTTGGATAGAGTCGAGTTCAGCGATTGCAGCCTGATAGTCTTCTTGTTTGGCTAATTCAAACAGATGCTGTGCCCGTGCAGCCCAGCCTTTCACTCCACATTGAAGCAACGTGCCTTTGAGGGTATGCGCAACCAGCCCCAGCTCCTGGAAATCGCGTTTTTTCAAGGCACCATGACTCTGAATCAGGAGCTTACCCACACTTTTACGGGAAGTGGTCAGCAGCCGCTCTACCTGCTCCAGGGTAAAGTTGGCCGAGGCGTGCAGATGTGAGCGCACTTGACCGACACTGACCGGTTCTTCACTGAGGAGCTCTGTTTCCTCTGCTTTTTTACTCACTGTTTTTTCATCCCAGGTGCAAAGGGTCCCCGCATGAAGATTGTCCAAGGACAGTAACGCGGCAAGTAATTGTTCAGGATGAAAGGGTTTGGTGACATAGGCGTCCATACCTGCCTGCAAGCACATATCCTGATCCCCCCCCATGGCATGGGCGGTCATGGCAATGATTGGAAGTGATTTCCCACCAAGTCTTTGGCTGAGTCGCTGCTCCAACTCGATCTCGATGGCTGGAGTGACCTTTCCACCCTGTTCAACAGCACGAATTATTCGAGTGGTAGTGAGACCATCCATAACCGGCATCTGCACATCCATAAGGACCACATCTACCTTGACGCCCTGTGCCAGCATTTCCAAGGCGGCAATGCCGTTCCCCGCGACCTTGACGCTGTGATCCTGTTCCAGGACCATACGAGCCAGATCGCGGTTCACCTCATTATCGTCCACCACCAATATATCCAGACCGACAATACGCTGCGTAGGCACGGAGTCAGCCTCGTCTTGGACCTGCTGCTCCTCACCCAGCTCCATATTTAGAGTAAAATGAAATGTAGAGCCCTCACCAGGAACACTTTCCACCCACATGCGTCCACCCATCATCTCCGCGAGCTGCCGACTGATGGCCAGGCCCAATCCAGTCCCTCCATACTTGCGAACATAAGAGCCATCGGCCTGTTCAAAGGTATTAAAGATCTTTTCTTGTTTTTCCGCATCAATGCCGATGCCTGTATCCCGAACGCTGGCATGCAGCATACACCAACCCGGCTGTGAGGCCTCCTCAAGCTCGACAAGCGAGATGACCACGGATCCTTTTTCGGTAAATTTTATCGCATTACCCACCAGGTTAAAAAAGATCTGGCGCAAGCGCAGATCATCACCAATGAGCACCTTAGGCAGGGTATCATTTTCAATAAACTCAAGTTGCAATCCCTTTTCCACTGCCGGGACGTACATGGTAGAGATGACATTTTCTATCATCTGCCGAAGGACAAAAGGTTTTTTACTCAGCAGAAACTGCCCGGCCTCGATCTTAGAGAAATCAAGGATATCATTCAAAATACCTAAGAGGCTGTCAGCAGAGTTCCTCACCGTTTTCAAAAGCTTACGCTGAGCACCATCTGAAATCTGCTCCAGGACTAACCGAGTCATGCCGATGATGGCATTCATCGGCGTACGAATCTCGTGACTCATGTTTGCCAGGAATAAACTCTTTGCCTGGTTAGCTGCTTCGGCAGCCTCTTTGGCCTCGAGCAAATCGTGGGTTCGGGCCTCTACCTGCTCTTCAAGATAGAGGTCACGCTGTTGAATCTGGGCGATCATGCCGTTAAAGCCGCTGGACAACAACCCGAGCTCGTCTTTACTGGTCAAGGGGGAGCGGACGGTATAATCCCGTTCCTCAGAGATGCGCTGCATGATCTCAGAGAGCTGCGTGATCGGTCCGATGATCACCCGCAACAGGCGGCGAGACAACAGACCGGCAAAAAGCAACCCGAAAAAAAGCATGCCGATCATCATCAGGCCAAGCCAAAGCAGGCTGCGGTTCACCTCCTGCAGACTTACCTGCAGATACAGGTAGCCAATGGTCTCCTTTTCCAGCACGATGGGCTCAAGAAGCTCGCACCCCTGGCGGTCATAGCGCAAGCCATCACCGGAAATCGCTTCCAGGTTGTCATTGTTCTTCTGGCTTTCGGGAAACGCTGCATTAGTATATTTTGCCAGCAACTCGCCGCCCGCAGAGTAAATACGAGCAAGCATCACATTGGGTTTGGCGGAAAGCGTCCCGACAAGACCGCGCAGGGTCACTCGATCATCAAAGGCGACACCGGCACTGCAGTTGCCTGCTATGACCCGCCCCAGGGTCTGCACCTCGTTAGCTGTCTGTTTGCGGACCATGGTCCACTGACCGACAAAGGAGGCCACCATGACCAGAAAAAGTGCCAGGGTACAGGCCAGAAGCACAACCAGGTGCAGTTTGAAGCGTATGGGAAGGTGTGCAAACCAGGTTTTCATAGGTTTAGAGTACGTCAACTGCCAAATTGAGCAAGGAAGAACTGATACTAAGCCCCATACTTTTGGCCTTGGAGTTGTTGATAATAAAAGAAAGACGGCCGCGCTGATCCTTGAACTCAAAAAGCCCGCCCGCATCGGAAAATCCGTCAATATCACTGACGCTCACCACCGGAAGCCCTGCGATCCGCTTCAGAATACGGCTGAGGTTGTTCTTTTCCGAGCGGCTGACAAACACCATACGGCACTGCCCCAGTTCCATGGTGGAGGACTGAAGGTACTGCAGGGAGACTTGTTTTCCTCCGACCATTTTGGTTTCAATGCCTGCCAGCGCTTCACCAAAGGGATCCTCCCCCACGACACAAAGGGGAAAGCCCTCAGCAGAGGTATTCTGAGATGGCCAGGTAATAAAGCGGGCAAAATTGAGAAGGAAAGCGGCCTTAACCTTATATTCAACACCTCCCTGCTCAGCTCGCACCCAAGGCGCACTCCCCCCCAACAGGAGAACAAGCAAAACAAAAATATGGAGTATACGTGTTCGCATCAGCAATGCAGCGGCAAAGGTTAAAACCGCCAGGTAATCTTTCCGTAAACTAAACGCTCCACCTCTGTGGCAGGAGTCTGGTATTCGGAAATATAGCGTAACTGCTCACTATCCAGAAGATTTTGCCCTGCAAGCATCAATTCTAGATGTTCGTTTGGAGTCCAGATCAGGTTGGCGTTGAAGACGTAGTAGTCATCAATTTCAATGGGGATGTTCCCTGTAATATTTGTATTATCACGACATTCGACGGTATCCACATAACGCCACCAGAGATTCAGGCGCCAGTCATCTGCAAGAGCGATGGAAGAGCGTAAGGAAAGCTGTTTTTTCGGGGCCGACCGGGACACCCAAGAGCTTCCTGCCTGAATCCCGTCTCCTGCTATCTCCATGTCAAGATACGAATAGGCCAGAGCAAAGGAAAGCCAGGTCTGAGGCTGCCAGTCCACCGTCAGCTCCAGCCCCTTCCCTTGCCCCGCCTGCGCATTGACAAAATAGTTGTTCACTTCAACTGGAAGATTTGAAAGATCCGGACTCACCGAATAAATATCATCATACTCATTGTAAAACAGTGCCAGATCAAAGGAGAGCGTCCTCTTTGCTTGCCAACGGTAGCCCAGCTCATAGGCGGTCACACGCTCTGAATCAAAGTCCTCGTTCCCAGTAAAATAGATGTTCGTCCCAATAGAAGGAAGACGCTGCATGAGCACTTGACCATACTGTTCAACGATGGAGGGGGTGCGCACGGCTCTTGCTGCTGAGGCCCAAACGGAATGGTTCTCCGCTGGCTTCCACAATACTTTCGCACTGGGCTGCCATTCGTTGCCAGTGTAGTCGTTGTGTTCGAACTTTGTGCCCAGGGTCAACCAGAGTCGGTCGCTGACCAGATTGATCTCATCCTGCACAAAAGTGCTGTAAAGGGTATCATCACGATCTGGCAAGACGACCTGATAGGAGGGATCAAACTCTCCCTGAATCGAGCGATACCCCGCTCCCATGGTTAATTTCTGTCGCTGACCGATCTTGGTCTCATACTGCAGGTCGAGATCAAAGGTGGTGAATTCAAGATTAAAGACCGCATCGTTTCGCTTGTTATAATCGTAATAGGCTTTCAGGGTCAGGGCCTGATCAGTCCCAAGCTCCCGCCGCCACCGTCCGAGAAGATTTCCCCCTTTGGCATCGAAATTATCATCAAGTGTATCATAATTGGTCGATGCAGCCGTCCAGTAGGGAATGACCCACTGATCCCCTTCATTTTCATAAACATCCCCCTGAAGTGTCCATTCGTTTGCTCCATTGGGGCGACCATCAAAGCGAAAACCGACCTGGCCTGGATGCCAGGAATCATTGCCATCTGCGCCTGTGGAGGCCAAGCGATTCCCTGCAAAGACATCATACGTGAGATAAAACCGGGCAGAGGTGGACTCTGAGAGCTTACCCCCATAGCGCCCCGTCATGGAGAGGGCTCCTTCCCCCCCAAAGCTGGCACGTGCCAGTCCCCCCTGGGTCTGTTCTGCACTTTTAGTGATAATATTGATCACACCGTTGACCGCATTGGCGCCCCAGAGGGTACCACCTGGCCCGCGAATAACCTCAATACGATCAATATCTTCCAACAGTGTATTCTGCGCATCCCAGAAGACACCGCTGTAGGCCGGAGAATAAACCGAACGTCCATCGATAAGTACGAGGAGTTTATTGGAGGTGAACCCGGCAAAGCCCCGGGAGGAAATCGACCATTTAGAGGCGGAAATCTGGGCAACATGGATTCCCGGTGCCATGGCCAGGGCTTCAGGGATATTGGTCACGCCGGAGCGACGAATATCTTCCTGGGTGATGACAAACACCGCCGCCGGAGCATCAGCAAGCCGTTGATCCCGTTTGGCCACCGAGGTAATGGTGATATTCATCAACTGGCTGATATCAAGGTCGAGATACTCGTTGGCTGTGGCAGCCTGAGCTATGGGAAGAGCTTCGCCCAAGGCTAGAAGCACTGTGGCGACGATTCCGTGCGAATATGATTTTGCTTGTATCATAAGAAGTCAGCCCGTTCTCTCTGTTTTATCATGTTAAAACCTCTCTCAGCCTAAAAGCGCCATGTCAGCTTGCCATAAATCCTTTCATCAATCTCAGTTGCGGGCTGCCGTCGTTATAGCGTGTGCTCAAAATCTCTAGAGCAATCGCCTGTGTTTTTGTAGGCATCCCCCTGCAGGGTCCATTCTCTAACAGCACCAGGGCTCCCATCCATGCGAAACCCTGCCTGCAGCGGCTGCCAGTCGTCGTCGGCATCCGCGCCTCCTGTCCGCAAGGTATTGCTGCCATGATCTTCATAAAGGGCATAAAGACGCGCATAGGTAGTTTCGCCGATTTTACCGCCGTACCGCAGGGCCGTGCTGAACGGTTCATCATCGCCAACACTTACCCGAGCAAGTCCTCCTTGAGTCTCTTCCGCATTTTTTGTGATGATGTTAATTACTCCGTTGACTGCGTTCGCTCCCCAAAGTGCCCCGCCAGGCCCACGGATAATTTCAATGCGATCGACATCTTCAAGCATGACGATATTTTGATCCCAAAATACGCCGCTATAGAGAGGAGAATACACCGAGCGCCCATCAATAAGTATCAAAAGTTTATTGGACATGAGCCCGGGAAAACCACGGGAGGACACCGACCACTTGGAAGCAGATATTTTGGCGACCTGAATTCCCGGTGCCATGGCCAGAGCAGCGGGGATGGTCGTCACGCCGGAGCGCCGGAGATCTTCCTGGGTGATAACAAAGATGGCCGCAGCCGCATCGGAGAGCTGCTGTTCACGCTTTGCCACCGAGGTCACAGTGATGCCACGGGCGTGGTCACAAATGTAAACAGTTTATCATACCCATTGAGAAAGAGAGCAAGATCCATGGAGAAAATTGGACTTGCCTGCCATCTGTAGCCAGCCTCATAGGCAAGCAGAGTCTCGGAATCAAATCCCCTTTGCCCAACAAAGGCCACCTTGCCCACACCAAAAGGAGATGGCATATTGCTGACCACTGTCTCGCCCTGTTGTTCAAGGATCGTTGGTGTACGTACGGCCCGAGCCACTGAGACCCAAAGCGAATGTTTGGGCTGCAGCTTCCATAACAGCTTGGCACTGGGTTGCCATTCACTGCCAGTATAATCGTTGTGTTCGTATTTGCTGCCTAGAGTCAGCCACAGCTTATTTGGAATGAGATTGATCTCATCCTGAACAAAGGCGCTGTATAGTTGATCACTGCGATCAGGAAAGAGAAGAATAGTATCGGAGGTAAAATCGATTTCAGTTTGCCTGAACCCGAGCTCCATCATCAGGTTATACCGATCCCCACGGGGGTTTGGTACTGCAGGTCAAGATCCAATGTGTCAAAATGCTGTTCAAAGGTGCTTTGATCCATCTCATAGCTGCTGGCATCCACATAGCTTTGAAAACTCAAAACACGCCCAGCACCAAATTCCTGGGAGAAACGACCATAGGTCTCCTCTCCAAGCTTGGCCCCATAACGGGCAGCACTGGAAAAGCGGCCTTCGTTGCCCATCCCCAGGCGAACCATCCCCCCCTTGCGTTTCCTCACTCTTTTTGGTGATGATGTTGATAATCCCATTGACAGCGTTGGCCCCCCAGACCGTCGCTCCAGGTCCACGAATCACCTCGATACGGTCCACATCCTCGAGCAGAGTACTCTGGGAATCCCAGTAAGTGCCGCTATACCCCGGTGAATAGAGGGAGCGGCCATCAATGAGGAGCAGCAAATTGGTAGAGTTATACCCGGGAAATCCACGGGAAGAGACTGACCAACGATAACTGTTGATTTGGAACACCTGAATCCCCGGTGCCATGGCCAGGGCTTCAGGAATGGAGGTGACACCGGAACGGCGAATATCCTCCTGGGTGATGACAAAGATGGCTGAGGTCACAGTGATGTTCATCAGCTAGGCAATATCCATATCAAAATACTCGTTGAACGCAGCCTCGCCCGCTGCCCCCAATGAGGGGACAGCAGCTACAGTCAAACACCAGAGTATTTGCCATAGAGAAATTGCTCTTTGTGATTTCATCCGCTGAGAACAGACAACCTTGTTTTTCCAGGATCGTGCAAGGAGAGGGAAACCGCCTGCATTCCAGGTATCTCCGGCCAACATGTCTACAACAAAAAAGGTCTCTCACAAGCACAGTACTCGCAAGGGTTAATTTTTGTTCATAGGCGTGTACAAAAATCCTATCACAGACTTTTTTGAATAGAAATAATAAATTATCTCAGCCATTTTTTTGCACTCTCAGGCAGGGAGCATGCCATAGAGGTAGTTGATGATGTCGGTGCGGGTGACGATTCCGATCACCTTTTCGCCCTGGACCACGGGTAGATGGCCGATATTTTTCTGGACCATCAACTCGGCAGCCTCGCTGGCAAGCGACTCCGGGCCAATGGTGGTGACGGTTCGGCTCATAAAGGCCTTGACCGGGCTGTTCCACTGTTTTTGCTGGCGGAGTTTTTTCATATCCCAGAGGACAATAATGCCCTGAATCTGTCCGTTTTCTTCGACCACGATGCCACGAATTTTTTCTTCTTCCATGATCCGTTGGATCTCGTGCATCGGGGTTGCTGGATCGACCGTGGTCACCGGAAAGGACATCATATCGCCAACCAGGGCCGCGCCACGCTGTTCCTCATTGAGGGCAGTCAGGATCTGCTGGCGTAACTCTCCCGGCGAGACACCATCGTCACGAATGGTGGCCGAACCTGCACCGGGATGACCGCCCCCACCAAAACGCTGTAAAATCGAATTGACATTAATCTCTGTGGTCGCGCTGCGGCCGATGATGAAATAATCGCCGCCCTCGTTGATAAAGATAACAAAGACCGCGTCCGCGTTGATGATCTTTGCATACAGCTGCACCACCATGGCCAGCTCTGCATGGGTATGCATCTGCACCACACCCAGCCCCACGACCTTGCCCTTGATCTCGTGCTGCTCCGCATCGCGCATTAACCGGAAAAGCACCTTTTTCTGAACCTCACCGTAGGCCATGTTGAGAAAATCGGCGACAATGGTGAGATCAGCCCCCTGCTCCAGCAGAAAGGCAGCCGCTCGGGCATCCTCAGGTGTGGTGGAGCTGAAGGTCAGTTGGCCGGTGTCTTCATAGAGACCAATGAGAAAGAGGGTGGCATGCAAGGGGGTCAACGTGGTCTGCTGGGCACGCATCTCCCGCACCAGGAGAGTTATGGTGGCACCGATCTTCTCAACACACTGCATATCAGGGTTGATATCGCCAATGCCCATATGATGATCCCAGAGGATGACCTCCAGGCCCTCACGTTCCCGAAGTTTGTCCAATCGTTCAAGACGGCGCCACTGGTTGGTATCCACCACAATCAGCCGTTGTACCTTTTCAAGGTCGACCTCTTTGGCAAGAATGATGTCAATAGACGTTTTGTGCAGGGAAAGAAAACGACGCACATTGGGGTTCACACTTTTAGGGCAGACGGCAATCGTACCGGGATAGAGCAGCGTCGCTGCTATAATCGAGGCCAGACCGTCAAAATCCGTGTTCCGATGGGTTGTGGCAATATGCATAACAAATACTTTGGATAAAGATGAATGGTAAGAGGCTGTGATACGCTGAGCACAGCACGCTGCCTGTCTCCTTCATACCCCAAAACAAACGTAAACAGCCAGAGAACTTGGAGTATTCAGGAATAATTCCTGTTGCAGCGGGACGAATCCAGTGCTTTAGTGGGAGAATATCACCTGTTTTCTAGAGAGCTGGACAGTGCATTCAAAAGGTGAAATCAGGATATCAACCGTACTGAGGACCATGAAAGGGTTATACGATCTTAACGAATTTAAGGATAACTGCGGCTTTGGCCTGATTGCGCATACCAAGGGTGAAGTCAGTCACCGGCTGGTGCAAACCGCCATTGAATCACTGACCTGCATGACCCACCGGGGTGGCATTGCTGCCGATGGGCGTACCGGCGATGGCTGTGGCCTGCTCCTGCAGAAACCAGACGCTTTTTTGCGTCAGGCGGCGCGAGATTGCGGGGCCGGTGAGTTGGGAGAGTTGTACGGTGTGGGCAGCCTCATGCTCAGTACAAACAAGGAGCAGCAACAACAGGCCCAGGTTATTTTTACTCAAACCTTAGCGGCCCAGGGGCTTGAGGTTGCAGGCTGGCGAGTTGTCCCCACCAATCCCGACTGTCTGGGCCCCATTGCTCTTGATTCCCTCCCCCATTTTGTCCAGGTCTTTATTCAAGCCGAAGGCATGGATCGGGAACAGCTGTGCGCTCGGCTGCTCATTGCCCGACGGCTTGTGGAAAAGCAGCTCGTCGATGATCCTGAATTTTATGTTGCCAGTCTCAGCGAGGGTGTCCTCGTCTACAAGGGCTTGATGATGCCGGCGGATCTTCCCGGCTTTTTCCCTGATCTGGCTGATCCTGAACTGATGAGTGCCATCTGTGTTTTTCATCAACGGTTCTCCACCAACACCATGCCCCGCTGGCCCCTGGCCCAACCTTTTCGTTTGCTGGCGCATAACGGCGAGATCAACACCATCACCGGTAACCGCAACTGGGCCGAGGCCCGGACCTCCAAGTTCCAGACTCCGCTGCTGCCCGATATTGAGGCCATCGCCCCCCTGGTCAACCGGACCGGTTCGGACTCGTCCAGCCTGGATAACATGCTGGAGGTGCTGGTGGCCGGAGGCATGGATCTGCACCGGGCTGTGCGCATGGTTATCCCCCCCGCCTGGCAGAATGCAGAACAGTTGGATGCCGACCGCCGCGCCTTTTATGAGTTCAACTCCATGCACACCGAATCCTGGGACGGTCCGGCTGGCCTGGTGATCACCGATGGTCGCTATGCGGTCTGTGCCCTGGATCGTAATGGTCTCCGCCCCTCGCGCTGGGTGTTGACCCGGGACAACCTCCTCACCGTGGCCTCTGAGGTAGGCGTCTACACCTACGATGCCGGTGAAGTCGTCTCCAAAGGGCGACTGGGACCGGGACAGATCCTCTCCGTGGATACGGAAACCGGGACGCTGCGCCATACCGACGAGGTCGACGATGCCTTAAAAGCGCGCCATCCCTACAAGCAGTGGCTCAAGGACAATACTGTTCGCCTGGAGGGAACGCTCAGTCAGGACAATGCCGCACCGGAGCTCGAAGGTGACGCCCTCTTGATGGCCATGAAAATGTATCAGGTTAGCTTTGAGGAGCGTGATCAGCTGCTCCGCCCCCTTGCAGAAAGCGGGCAGGAGGCCATTGGCTCCATGGGCGACGATACCCCCATGGCGGTACTCTCTCGGGGACAACGGCCACTCTATGACTACTTTCGTCAGCAGTTTGCCCAGGTGACCAATCCACCGATTGATCCGCTGCGTGAGGCGGTGGTCATGTCGCTGGAGACAACCATCGGGCCCGAGCAACAGTCGATTTTCGAAGAAACCGAGCAGCATGCCAACCGGGTTATCCTTACCTCGCCGGTCCTTTCACCAATTAAATACCGCAACCTGCTGCACCTGGATCGCTGGGGCTATAAGCTCTGCCGTCTCTCCCTGGGCTACGATCCCAAGAGCCAAAGCCTACGTGAGGCCATCGAGCAACTCTGCCATGAGGCCGCAGAGGCGGTTCGCTCGGGTTGCGTTCTGCTCCTGCTCACCGACCAGGACTGCCAGCCGCCACAGCTGCCCATCCATGCTCTTCTGGCGACCGGGGCAGTGCACCGCCACCTCTGCACAGAAGGGTTGCGCTGCAATGCCAACCTGATCATTTCCACGGCAACCGCGCGGGATTCACACCAGCTTGCCTGCCTCATTGGTTTTGGTGCCACCGCCATTTATCCGTACCTGAGTTACGCGGTGCTGGCGGATCTTTGCCGCAGTCAGGAAACCGAAATCGCAGCGGACAAGGCCCTGAAAAATTACCGTAAGGGCCTCAAAAAAGGGTTACTCAAAATCCTCTCCAAGATGGGTATATCCACGGTGGCCTCCTACCGGGGTGCCCAGCTCTTTGAAATCGTGGGCCTCGATCCGGAGGTGGTCGATCTCTGCTTTCCTGAAACCACAAGCCGAATCAAGGGTGCAGGCTTTGAAGATCTGGAGGCAGATCAAAAAATCCTCGCGGCTGAGGCGATGCAAGCACAACAGCCTATTCGCCTCGGTGGCCTGCTTAAATTCGTTCACGGTCAGGAATACCATGCCTACAACCCGGACGTGGTTATGGGGTTGCAGGCCGCAGTGAACAGTGGCGACAAGACAAAATGGCAGAAGGTTTCCAAATCCATAAACACTCGACCGCCTGCAACCCTGCGCGATTTACTGAGTCTGAAGGCCAAAGAGGCCTCTATTCCCCTTGATCAGGTGGAACCGGTTGAGGCCATCATCCGCCGGTTTGACACGGCCGCTATGTCACTGGGCGCCCTTTCCCCCGAAGCACACGAGGCCCTGGCCGAGGCGATGAACACGCTGGGCGGCCGCTCCAACAGTGGTGAGGGGGGCGAAGATCCGGCCCGCTTTGGCACCAACCGGGTCTCCAAGATCAAGCAGATTGCCTCGGGCCGGTTTGGTGTCACCCCACATTACCTGGTCAATGCCGAGGTCCTGCAGATCAAAATCGCCCAGGGCGCCAAGCCTGGGGAAGGTGGCCAGTTGCCGGGAACCAAGGTCAATGAGCTGATTGCCCGCCTGCGCTACAGCGTCCCTGGCGTCACCCTGATCTCCCCACCGCCGCATCATGATATTTATTCCATCGAGGATCTGGCCCAGTTGATCTTTGATCTCAAACAGGTCAATCCCGAGGCTCTGGTCTCGGTCAAGCTGGTCTCCCGCCCCGGCATTGGGACTATTGCCGCCGGTGTGGCCAAGGCCTATGCCGATTTGATCACGGTCTCGGGCTATGATGGCGGCACGGCAGCCAGCCCGATCTCTTCGATCCGCCATGCTGGCTCTCCCTGGGAACTGGGACTGGCTGAGGTGCATCAAACCCTGCAGGCCAACGACCTGCGCGATAAGATTCGTTTGCAGACCGATGGAGGGCTCAAGACCGGACTCGATGTGGTCAAGGCCGCCATTCTCGGGGCAGAAAGTTTTGGTTTTGGTACCGCCCCCATGGTCTCCCTGGGCTGCAAGTATCTGCGCATCTGCCACCTCAACAACTGTGCCACCGGTGTGGCCACCCAGCGAGCGGATCTTCGCCGCGACCATTACAAGGGCACAGTGGACAAGGTGATCAACTTCTTCAAATTCCTGGCTGAGGAAACCCGGGAGTGCATGGCCGGGCTCGGCGTCCGTAGCCTGGAGGAGTTGGTGGGACGGGTCGAGCTACTTGAGCCTGTGTCTGGCATCACCAACCGTCAACAGCGGCTTGACTTGAGCCCCTTGCTCCACACCGATGATCGCTTGGCGACAAAACCACGCCACTGTACCATCACCCGCAACCAGCCCTTTGATAAAGGTGTGCTGGCCGAACAGATGGTCAGCGATATCAAACCCGCGATCGTCAACAAAACGGGTGGCACCTTTACCTACCTGGTGGGGAACTGTGATCGCTCAATCGGTGCCCGGCTTAGCGGTGAAATTGCCAAGGCCTGGGGGAACCAGGGCATGGCAGACAAGCCAATCAAGCTCAAACTCACCGGTATTGCCGGTCAGAGTTTTGGAGCCTGGAATGTCGGTGGCCTGGAGATGTATCTCAGCGGCGATGCCAACGACTATGTGGGTAAGGGCATGGCTGGCGGCAAAATTGTGATTCGTCCCCCCCACCGCTCCACCTTTGCCAGTCAAGAAACCAGTATCATGGGCAACACCTGCCTCTATGGTGCCACCGGTGGCCGCATTTATGCCTCCGGTCGCGCGGGCGAGCGCTTTGCGGTGCGCAATTCCGGGGCCTATGCGGTGGTCGAGGGTGTCGGCGATCATGGCTGTGAATACATGACCGGTGGTCTGGTCACCGTACTGGGGCCAACCGGCACCAACTTCGGAGCGGGCATGACCGGTGGCTTTGCCTATGTGCTTGATCTCGAAAACGCGTTTGTTGATCGCTATAACCATGAACTGGTCGAAATTCAGCGGGTCCATTCCGGCTATATGGAAGAGTACCGTAACCACCTCAACCAGGTTATTGAAGAATTTTGCAGGGAGACCAACAGCGACTGGGGCTGGAAGCTTCTTGATGAATTTCAGGATTTCATCGGCAAATTCTGGTTGGTCAAACCCAAGGCGGCGGACCTCTCAAGCTTGCTTGAGCGGCTGCAGGAACGTAGCGAGTAATTGTGGAGAAAAATGCCATGACACGATTAAACAATGTCTTCCAGTTCCTCGACGTCGAACGCAAACTGCCGCCCAAGATCAGCGTGATCACCCGCAAGACAGGGTTTAGCGAGATTTACGAAAAATCAGGGCAAAGTGAAATCCAGCATCAGGCCCATCGTTGCCTGGCCTGCGGAAATCCTTACTGCGAGTGGAAGTGTCCGGTTCACAACTATATCCCCAACTGGCTCAAACTCATCAGCGAAGGGAACCTGATCAAAGCAGTGGAGCTCAGTCACCAGACCAACAGCCTGCCCGAAATCTGCGGTCGGGTCTGTCCCCAGGACCGTCTTTGCGAGGGTGCCTGTACCCTCAATGATGGGTTTGGCGCGGTCACCATCGGTAATGTGGAAAAATATATCACTGAGCAGGCCCTTGCCCAAGGCTGGCAGCCCGATATGAGTGGTGTTGTCTGGACCGACAAACGGGTTGCGATTATTGGTGCCGGGCCAGCGGGACTTGGCTGTGCAGACATCTTGGCGCGAAACGGAGTACGGCCAGTGGTCTTTGACCGCTATCCCGAGATTGGAGGTCTGCTCACCTTTGGTATCCCCGAGTTCAAACTGGAAAAATCGGTGCTCAAACGGCGACGGGAGATCTTCACCCGCATGGGGGTTGAATTTCACCTGGGCGTTGAGATCGGCAAGGATCTGAGCTTTGAGCAACTGCTGCAGGATTATGATGCCGTTTTTCTTGGCATGGGGACCTATGGTTTTATGAAGGGTGGTTTCCCCGGGGAAGACCTGGACGGGGTTTATGATGCTCTCCCCTTCTTGATCGGCAACACCTGCCGATATCATGAATTTGAGGATATTGCCCCCTTCATTGATGCAGCGGGTAAACGGGTGGTGGTTCTCGGGGGTGGTGACACCGCCATGGACTGCTGCCGCACGGCCATTCGCCAGGGAGCGGCATCTGTGACCTGCGCCTATCGCCGTGACGAGGCGAATATGCCCGGTTCAAAACGCGAGGTGGCCAATGCCCGTGAAGAGGGTGTCCAGTTTCTCTTTAACCAGCAGCCCATCGGCATTCTCGGTGAGCACGAGGTGGAAGGGGTGGAACTGGCCACCACCGAGCTGGGAGAGCCCGATGCCAGCGGCCGCAGACGACCGGTGGTGGTGAATGGATCCCAGGTAACGGTCACTGCTGATATTGTATTGATAGCCTTTGGGTTTCGGCCCAATCCTCCAGGGTGGCTCACCAAAGCTGGGGTAGAAGTCAATGATCGGGCGCGGATTGTAGCCAAGGAAGAGAGTCCGTTTTGTCTGCAGACCAGTCACCCCAAGGTGTTTGCGGGTGGTGATATGGTGCGGGGATCTGATTTGGTGGTGGCAGCGATCTGGCAGGGCCGGGAAGCGGCTAAGGGGATTTTGGGATATTTGGGTATCCACTAGAAAGCGTGCTTTGCTTCGGAGCACAATGCAAAATCACGGTAAATCCTCCTCATTATCGCGGGCTATGCTCGCGATAAGTTTTGCTTTCAGGATCCTGTGCCCGTACACGATTCTCAAAATTACTTGTTTTCGGAAAATCGAATCCTTACAGCGATGCGATAGTCAGAAAAGCTATCCACATGATTTGATAAAATAAATAATCGCAACTTCACTCTTCTCGACTAAAACAATCATCTCTTAGCAGCCATAACATTCAGTTTTTCGGACTTTTCCACATCACAAGCTGGTCAAGATGCATGGGCAGGACTGTTCGGTTAGCGAGAATTTTCCCCAAAGAGGAAAGAAATGACCCATTTTCAACAAATATCAGCCAATTTCTCAGCAGATAGTCCCCGTATCTAGGAAATTTCAGAGTCACCTCTCTTTTTTGTAAATTTTTGTTAACGAAGGATCAATTATTGCTAGGCAATACATACATCTTTTGTGATGATTTTTACTTACCTCGGAGGGAAAAATGAAAAAAGCACTCGCAATAGGTTTTGTATTTGTTCTTTTCGCAAGCGGCGTCGCAAGCGCCGATACCATCTCCTTAACCGGCACCATCCGGGATTTCCGACAAAGTCATGTAGATTTTGAAGCGTATTCAGGGGCGGAAACAGGCATCGTAAAAACCACCCTTGGTGCTGATGGTAAGCCTGTATACAATGACAACTCTCCCCCCTCAAAGGTGACAAACGCCGATAGTTTTAATCAATGGTACAATGATGTTGCAGGAGTTAACCAAAGCGCCTACCACACAATCACTCTGGATGATGCCACAAATTCAGGAATTTACACCTACGCGAACTCAAATTTTTTCCCCATCGACGGACAGCTTTTTGACAACGAAGGCAATAGCCATAACTATCACTTCACCTATGAGCTCCATACAGACTTCAGCTATCAACAGGGACAAACATTCTCCTTCACAGGCGATGACGATCTCTGGGTCTTTATTAATAATGAACTCGTGATTGATCTTGGTGGTGTACATGGTGCCATGTCTTCCTCAGTCAATTTGGACACTTTGAGCCTCACAGAGGGGGACACCTATAGCCTAGATCTCTTCTTCGCGGAGCGACATACGAGTGCATCGAATTTTAAAATAGAGACGTCGATCGTTCTCCAAAATAACAATCCAGTCCCCGAACCAACAACACTTTTATTGTTTGGTACCGGTCTAATCGGCCTTGCAGGAATAGCACGCAAGGCGAAAAAAACTCTGTAGACGTTTATTGCAGCAAGCAGCTCTACCGTAGCACCAAAACACCCCTCGCAGATTTATTAATCTGCGAGGTTTTTTTTGATTTTGTGATTACCAAAGGGACAGATCTCGTCTTTTCTGGCTGAGCATTGATGGTCATCACATTTTATTGTGAGTTGCTACAAACGATCATCCGCGCAGGACGTCGGCAACCTCGCGGGCAATGGTCAGCTCTTCTTTGGTGGGAATAACGAAGAGCTTGATTCGCTGTCCGGCTGGATATGCAGGGCGGCGTTTCGCCCGTCGAAACGAACCTCAACAAGATATTTAAAACCGTTAGGAGAACCCGATGCTAGTGGACGCAGACGTCCTATGGTGGTGAATGGATCCCAGATAACAGTGACCACCGATCTCGAGTTATGGCCAAGGAAGAGAGTCAGTTTTGTCTGCAGCCCAGTCATCCGAAGGTGTTTGCGGGGGGATATGGTGCCGGGGGCCAATTTGGTGGTGACAGCAATCTGGCAGGGCCGGGAAGCGGCTAAGGGGATTTTGGGGGTATTTGAGGGTGGTATAAATGACATCTTCCCATCTAAGATAACAATGCATATTTATGTCTAGTGAATCGAATTTAAACGAAATTTTAAAACGTTCAGCAGAACTCGAGAATGTCCTAGCAGAATTTATACACATTGATTTTTTCAAGCCATCCGAGCGATGTACGGCCAGCAAGATAATGTGCAGTGTGGCTTTCGAACATGCACAAAGCGTAAAAATGTTGCTAGCTACTCATAATTTCACTTCTGCTGTGGGGCTCTTAAGACTGCAATTTGAGGCATTTGTGCGTGCGTTATGGCTTTATTATGCTGCGAAGGATACTCTCGTAACGAAATTAACAGTCGAACTTACGCATGAAAACGCTAAAAGAGCTCAAAAAATTCCGCTTTTAAGCGAAATGCTTCGGCAACTTGAAGGTAAGGCGCCCAAGATTGCGTTCGAGCAACTAATTGAATTTAAAGAATATCAATGGAAACCGTTAAGCTCGTTTGTACATGGAGGAATACATGCCATAAACCGTCACAGTACGGGATACCCTATCCCCAGGGCAAGCGCACGAAAAAGCTAGCCAGCAAGTACCTTGGCGAGGAAGTTATTGTCGCAGGCACATCGAAACTGTTTTTGCTTGATACTCATTTTGGTTTGCTCGCGCTGTAGAAGATTGCGTGCAATATGTCGCAGTACGGCAAAATTTTCGGGAGCATCGTCTTTCCGGATTCGGCATTCATCTTCTCGAAATGTGACATCAAGTACATAGTGGAGAGAATTTTCTATCCCCCAATGGGCCCGAACTGCCTTGGCAAAAAGTTCGGCGTTGTTGTCTTGGCTTGATATATAATAGCGGCATTCTGTCGTTTTTTTGTTCTTTACTTGCCGCTCTGAAACGACAACACCAATTGTCCGGAGCCCCTTCCACTGTGCAGCCATTGGCAACTCGGCGGCATCGGTTGTGTAATGTGAGCGGATTTCGTGGCGACCGTGGCCCTTGCTCTCGCTTTGGTAGAAATCAAATTTATCGCTGTTAAAGGTCTCTGCGTCTGCTTGACTGAAAATCGTTTCAACGGCTTGAAGTAATGAGCCCTGATTGCCTTTTAAGCCTAATACGTAATCACCACCTTGTTGGACGATCTGTTCGGCTATCTTCTTTTGACACCCCATGGCGTCAATAGTCACGATGCAGCCTTTGACTTCCAGCAGTTTTAAAAGTTCGGGAATTGCGGTGATTTCGTTTGATTTTTCTTCGGTTTTGACTTGCCCTAAGACAAGTCGATTGTTCGCAGCCCAAGCACTGACCATATGAATGGCTGATTTTCCCGACCTGGAGTCGTGCGACCGCCTTAACCCTACAACGCAATTTAACGCCTAGAATCAGGTTCGTTTATCCTCTTCCTCCTATGAGCAAGGTAGGACCGATGATTTCGAAGCTGAATCCATTGGATAAGCCAAATTGCTGTTTCAATATTCATTGTTCTCATCGGCAAGATTGCTCGAAGTAGCAATCTAAGCTGCGATGGCGTAATAGCTGGAGCTTTTTTTTCCCAATCTGATTTTGAGGTGCCAGAGAAAATAATGAGCAAGCATGCAAGTCAAAATATGGTGGTGCCACCCTGGAAATTTTCTCACCTCATATTGATCCATTCCCAGTTCCGTCTTGGTTTCTTCAAAGCATTGCTCTATGGACCACCGCAGGCCGCTTAACCAAACAAATTTTTCCAGCTTGGTACTGACCGGCGCATTTGAAATAAAATACGAATATTGAGGATCTTTTTCCAAAGTTCTTCGCACAAGCAGCCAGATGGTCTTAACGGGAAGCCCCTGGCGAGCAAGGACGATCCGTCGTTTTGTGAATTCATACTCAATGGGGCCCTTGGTCCCTTCAGAGACCTTTCTTCGGTACCAAAAATAGTCGTTGATGCTGCAGGCGAGCGTTTTGAAAGAGATCGGCTCTTTTGTGCTGTCTACCAGGACCTTTTTGCTCTGGTGCTTGCCCTTATATTTGTATTCTTTTTTGATGACCGACGGCTTCTTCGGCCAGCAGAGCGTGTTTTCTGGTGCTTGCCCCAGGTAAGTCACGCCTGTAATGGCTTCTGCCGCCTCAATAAACTCCGGATTGGTTGCGTAGACAGAATCAGCAAGAATGTAACGAAATGGAAGTTGCTGATTGGAGGTAATCTCACCAAGCATCTCAACCGCCAATTGTGGTTTGGTTTTAAACGTTATTTCATCGGGAAGATCACATTTTTTTCGTTTTAAGGAATGCTCGTCCGCGAACCAGTGCTCAGGTATATAAAGACGTTTATCAACAAGAGCGTAGCCATAGGGGGATGTGTAAGCGGCAAAAACACCGACTTGACAATTATCGACCTTACCGATGGTGCCGCAGTATTGCCGAGCAACACCAATAGAGTCGTTGCCTTTTTTCACAAAACCACTTTCGTCAAAAACGATTGCGCCGTCAGGGTGCCCCATATCTTCATTAATTAGACTACGATATTTGTCCAATATTCGCTCGTCATCCCAGCGAGCATCGGATATGAAGCGTTGCATTGCCCTGACCTTGCCCCCTTCAACCGCGAATGCAATGAGTTCGATGGATTTACGCTCAAGTTGGCTGAATTGTCCGGCCATGTATCGAAAAAAGTTATCTCGCAGTTCACTCCGAAGGAAACAATCGGAAAAATGTTCATGAAATCCTTTAAGTTCAGTGAGCAATCCAGTTACGTCACTTCTGTCCAACTCGAATTTCGGAATAGCATACAAGTAGTCGTTTTGACGAATATCTGGCAACATAGCTTACCTCCTGTTTGAGTTTCGAACAGGATAGCAGGTAGGCATGGGTTAAATCAAGCGGTGTTTTGGTAAATTGCGTTGTAGGGTTAAGGTCTTACCGTCGAGAGGGATAATTTCGCCATCAGTAACCTCGACCACGGAGTGCACCCAACTCAAAAAGCATTCTTGAAAAATTTTGGTATTAAGACAAGATATGACTCGTCGAAATGTATCGTGTCCAGGGATACCATTAGGGAGTTCAAGAAACGTTGCGAGCCATTCTTGTTTGGCTTGTCCGAAAATTTCTATTTGTTCCCAGCCAGATGCACCAGATGCCACCCCGCAGATGGCAATGGTAATAATATCGATGAGCAGGTGTCGGTTTTTCCCTTCGACTCTCGGATCTTTCAAGTTTTCGAAATGGGAAGCTATGTCTGGTTTTGTTGATTTCATACCCCTTCTCCAATTGGTGATTTTTGAAGGGTAGTTTATATAGGATATGCGAACAAGATTGAATAATAATTCGATTTCATTCAATTTTTAACGCCAAGTTAGCCGAACCCAGTCGCTAAACAGGCTTTGTTAGGACATTTTGGTGCGCTTGCCCTGACCCTATCCCCTTGATTATTCAAGTACTTAAAACATCAAACGGTTTATCCCTAAATGTAGGTATGCTCCTAGTCATACTTTCAGGAAATACATTGTTATCTGGAAGAATCCCTGAGATTCAATACGCATTCTTGGACTGTTTCCCTGAATTCAAAATTCATGAAATTTCAAATAAGTGAACAGCTAATAATGCAATAAAACATATTATTTCTGGGGCTGAGCTTTTTTAATAATCATCCTTTCCGTCTCCTGGCCGGAGGGGCATTTTTTCTTTGCTTGCCCAAAGAAATGACGCCGTGCGGTCTGCGCCACACCGCTAAAAGAAAGGGCAGCCGCGCTGTTGAGACAACCCCGAGGGGTGTGGTTCAGAATCGGAGGCCCGAAAACTCGCTGCGCTCAAACAATTCGGACCTCGTTCCGACTCTGCCCCCCCTCGGCTCAACGTCGATAGCTTTTCTTATGCCCGAATAAGCATATCCCCTTATCAAATCTCCTTTGCGGGTAAATTTCTCCCCACAATAAAATATTCTTAGGACATTCCAGCCAACCACCTTAACCTTTTCACTCCCAAAAAATTGCCCAATCATTCGAAAAACATCCCGCCTCAGTAGAAATAATTGCAAATATTGATTCGGGGACGAGAGGGCCATCGGCGCTGAGCCGGGCAGTGGGGTTTGAAGCCGGAACAAGAGGCAAACTGTTTGAGCGCAGCGAGTTTTTGCCTCGCCGGGTTCAAACCCCACTGATCGGGGGTGTCTCAGCGGCGCGGGTGCCCCTCCGGCGAGGAGACCATAGTAAGCTGATTGTCAAAACAACCCCCAAAAAACAAAAATCCCAAATAAAAAAGCCCTCCATTCGGCCATGGCCAAAGAGAGGGCTTTTTGATTGTACGACGAGAACCAGCTTATCCGCGCAGGACGTTGGCAACCTCGCGGGCAATGGCCAGCTCTTCGTTGGTGGGGATAACAAAGACCTTGATGGCGCTATCCGGGGCTGAGATACAGCGCGGTTCTTTGGAGCGTTTGCGGTTCTCCTCAAGGTCGAGGCGCACACCAAAGGCTTCCAGTCCTTTGAGGGACTCGGCGCGGACGATGTCGTCATTCTCGCCGATACCGGCAGTGAAGACAATGGCATCAACCTGGCCAAGAACAGCCATGTAGGATCCGATGTACTTACGGTTACGGTAGGTGGCAACATCCAGGGCCATTTTGGCCTTGGCATCACCATCCTCGATGGCCTGGTGAATATCGCGCATATCGTTCATGCCGCAGAGACCTTTGAGACCGGACTCTTTATTGAGCATGGAATCGATGGCTTCCAGCTCCATCCCCTTATTCTGTTTCAAAAAGAGGTGAATCGCCGGGTCAAGATCACCGCAACGGGTTCCCATGACCAGACCTTCCAGGGGGGTCATCCCTAGAGAGGTATCGATACTCTCTCCTTTTTCAACCGCAGTGACGGAGCAGCCGTTCCCCAGATGCACGGTGATAAGGTTGGTCTCGTTCAGAGCCTTGCCCAGAATACGTGCACACTCACCGGCAACAAAGCGGTGGGAGGTGCCGTGGAAACCGTAGCGGCGTACCCGATCCTGCTCGTAGAGCTCGTAGGGCAGCGCGTACATGTAGGCATGGGCAGGCATGGTCTGATGGAAGGCTGTATCAAACACGGCTACCTGGAAGACGGTGGGGAACAACTCCATGGCCACCTTGATGCCATCCAGATTGGCCGGGTTATGCAGCGGTGCCAGAGGCACGTTGCGCTGGATCGCCTCGATCACTTTCGGGGTCAGACGGGTGGACTCATGGAAGTCCTCACCACCATGCACTACCCGGTGGCCAATGGCCGCAATCTCGGAGGCATCCTTGATAACGCCCTGCTCCTTGTCGGTGAGCAGGTTCACCACCAGCATCATCCCGGTGTAATGATCGGGAATAGGCTGCTCAATAACCACCTCACGCGCGGTGGCACTACCCGGCAGAAAGGTATTTTTGAGACGGCCGGTATCTTCACCGATACGCTCGACCAGACCAGTGGCGAGAACGGTTTCGGTTTTCATCTCGATTACCTGAAACTTAATCGAGGAACTTCCAGAGTTGATGACAAAAAATTTCATTTCTTACCTTCTCCTGTTGAACAAGAGCAATCACTTACTTAATGGTTTGGGCCTGTATCGCCGTCAACGCCACCGTATCAACAATATCTGCCACGGTGCAACCGCGAGAAAGATCATTGACCGGTTTGTTCAGGCCCTGGAGTACGGGGCCCATTGCCACGGCATTGGCTGCACGCTGCACAGCCTTATAGGTGTTATTTCCTGTATTGAGATCCGGGAAGACAAAAACGGTCGCCTGACCTGCCACATCGGAGTTGGGCATTTTCAGCTTGGCCACGGAGGGATCAAAGGCAGCGTCGTATTGCAGCGGTCCTTCCAGCGGGTAGTTGAGGCCGCGCTCTACCATCAGCTCTTTGGCTATGGCAGTGGCTTCGATAACCTTATCCACATCCTGTCCGGAACCGGAACCACCGGTGGAGTAACTGAGCAGGGCTACCTTAGGATCAATGCCAAAGATCTGCGCGGTTTCCGCTGAACTCAAGGCAATCTCGGCCAGCTGGCGAGCGGTCGGATTCGGGACAACGGCGCAGTCACCAAAGGCAAGAATCTTCGACTGAAGACACATGATAAAGATCGAAGAGACAACCGATACACCGGGTTTGGTTTTAATAAACTCAAAGGACGGGCGAATGGTCTGGGCAGTGGTGGTGATCGAGCCGGAGACCATACCACCAGCCAATCCCTTGTGGACCATCATGGTGCCGAAGTAGGTCGGATCACACATGCGATCGCGGGCCACATCCATGACGATCCCCTTGTGCTTACGCAGATCAAAGTAGGTCTGAACGAAATCGTCGTAGCATTCTGCCGAGCAAGGATCAAGGATCTGGGCGCCTTCAATATTCAGATTGAGGGCGTTGGCCTTGGAGCGAATCTCCTCTTCTTTACCCAAGAGGGTAATATCGGCAATGCCGCGGCGGAGGACAATATCCGTGGCACTCAAAATGCGCTCACCAGTACCCTCAGGCAGGACGATACGCTGACGGTTGGCAGCAGCTGTCTCCACTAAAGAGTACTCAAACATACGAGGAGTAATCTTGGTGGAACGCTGGGAAACAACTCGTTTGGAGAGATCACCTGTATTGACATACTTGGCAAACCAGCCAAGGGCAGTGGCAATCCGTTTGGTATCGGTGGGCTCGATGCGCCCATAGAGCTCGTTCACACTCTGTACCGTATCATAGGTGTGTGATTCGACAAAAAGCACGGGAACAGGAATACCGGTCCAGCCCTGGATCAGGCGTTGGACACTGGAGCTCACCTCGATACCACCGGTCACCAAAATACCGGAAATATTGGGGTAGGCTGAAGAAATACGGCTGGCAAGACTGGAGATAATAATATCGGAACGATCACCGGGGGTAATGATCAGACTGCCTTCTTTGATGTACTCGAGGAAGTTACTGATCTGCATGGCGGCAACCAGGTAGTTGTTGACCAGGTTGAGCATGCTCGGTTTTCCGTAGAGGACCTCGGCCCCCAGCCAGCGCTTAACATCATCGATGGTGGGGTTGCCCAGAGCCTTGTTCTCTGGAATGACATAGAGCGGAAAGTTCCGCCCGAACTGTTCGCGGCACTTGGCATTGGAGGCGGTATCTCGGAGAAAGGTCTCCGGCGCGCGGTTGATGATACAGCCGGCAAGATCAAGCCCCTGCTCTTCCAGGGTGTCAATGGTGATCGCGGTGTGCGAGCAGATCTCCTCGGTGGTTTTATCCCGACCTGAAGCAATAATCAGGACCGGCGCGCCAAGGTTGGCGGCGATGTTGGCGTTGAGATCAAACTCAAAGCCCGGATCCTTACCCCGAAAATCAGTTCCTTCACAGAGCACAAAGTCGTATTTTGCTTCGAGCTGTTTGTATTTTTTAAGGATGTTTTCGTAAAGGATTTCCTCCTGTCCGGAGGTAATAAGCTGACGTGCCTGGCTCAGGGTGTAAGCGTGGGTATCCTCATAGGGAATATCAAGCTTGAAGTACTTCAGAACCAGGTTGAGATCGTGATCGACACGACCAAAAACATGATCATTAATAATAGGGCGAAAAAAGGCAATCCGGCTGATCTCCTTGATGATCATCTGCATGACACCAAGAATGATGGCCGATTTACCGCTTCGCTCTTCCGCTGCGGTTACATACAAGTTATTTGCCATGAAATGGGACCTCCTGACCCGAGAAAATGGGCAGGGTAATGAGGGTAAAACGGGTTAGCCCGATTTTCTCATGAACATCTCTACACATTGCAGGGAAATGTTCAAAAACAGAACGCTGGATTGAAGTGTTGTACTGTTCAATTTCAACACACAGTTCAGCTGCGTTTGACTAAGGTTAGCAAAACATCGCATGCTTGGGGCAGGAAGCAGGTGTTGTTCACCGCAAACTCCAATGTACGACCACCTTAACGCAGGAGAAATTCGGAAAGCCCGATCAAAGAAGGAAATGTCTTTGAGCAGGGGTTCGGTTTAGTCTTAGTCTATAATTCCAACGTAGTTCATTCAAGGGTGACTTGAACAATTGTTTTTCCGACAATCCTGAGAGTATCAAAAAAAGCCAAAGTACCCTGAAAGTGACGATTTCAAACTGCAGCCCCCGGCCCCAGCCCGCGACAAGCCAGGACCGGAGACATTAGTTATCAATCTTCGAGTTGCTGAGCAATCAGTTCAACGGTATGGCGCACCTGCACGCCAGCCCCATCCTGATCCATGCCACCACGGATCTGCATAACACATCCAGGACAATCCATGGCCACAACCGGCGCCTCGGTATCCTTGATGTTTTGCAGCTTTCTTTGCAAGATAGGCGCCGAAATCTCCGGCAGTTTCACAGAGTAGGAACCACCCATACCGCAACAGATGTCACACTCAAACATTTCGGTCACCTCGTAGCCAGCCTTGGTGAGCAGCTCGCGCGGCGGTTGATCCGCCTTGAGGGTCCGTTTGAGATGACAGGAGTCATGGTAGGTGATCTTACCCAAAGTCTCCCCTTCTTTCAGAGTCAGACGACCTTCATCCACAAGTTTCTTCACCAGGGTGGAGAAATCGATGGTTTTGGCTGCCAGCTCCCGGGCCTTGGGCAAATATTTTTTGCGTCCAAGGGATTGAAAGGTCTGGATGAACTCGTGATCAAGAGCCACGGTACAGGTCGGACAGGCCGAAACCACGTACTGAGCCTCTTCAGCAAGGAGTGCATCGATATTGTCTGCGGCATTGCCCGCTGCGGTTTCATAGGCACCGTTGTAGCGTGCCGGAGCTCCGCAACAGGTCTGACCTTCGGGGAAGAGGACCTCGATACCAGCCTTATTAAGGATCTTCACCAGGGCCTCCCCCATCTCGGGATAGACAAAGTCCATGAGACAGCCACCGTAAAAGACCGCCTTCTCCTGGAGCCCTTTGGGCTGCTCAATGGTGGGAAAGATATCCCGAAACGGCTTGGGTGCAATCGCTGGCAGGCTCCGTCCGTCGGTCAGGTCCGAGAGGAACATCGGCAAATGGCGAATGAATTTGGTGCCCTTGGTAAAGGGTTTAGCAGCCACGGAAGCAGCGCGCAGCATGCCGTGGAACACACGACGGTTGTTAACCACGGCAAAGATGGACTTCTGCATCGTGGACATGCCTTTGTCCTTGACCAAGCGACGACGAATCTCCATGATCAGGCCGGGGATATCGATCTTACCCGGGCAGACATCCTTACAGGCACCACACTGAATACAGAGGCCCTGAATATCTTCGGAACTTTGCAGCTTATCATGCCAGGCGGTAAGAATAGTTCCGATACCACCGGTGTAGACCTTACCAAAAACATGACCACCAACCAGACGGAAAATAGGGCAGACGTTCAGACAGGAGGCACAGCGAATACACTGGAGCGCTTCCTTAAAAAGCGGATCAGCCGCCATATCTGAGCGGTGGTTATCCATGAGAATAACATGGAGCTCTTTCATGCCGCCATCATCGGTGGGGGTAGGCCCGGAGATGATAGTAACGTACGAAGTCAAGAGCTGTGCGGTTGCAGAACGAGGCAGCGCTTTAAGAATCGGTGCAATTGCACTAAATTTTTCTACCAGTTTTTCCACACCCACAACAGCAATGTGAATTTTAGGCAGGGTGGTGACCATACGGGCGTTCCCCTCGTTGGTAACCAGGGCAACCGAACCGGTCTCGGCTACAGCGATGTTACCACCGGAGATACCCATATCAGCCCGGAGGAACTTGGGTCGCATTTCATTACGGGCGACCTTCACCAGGCGGGGAATATCTGAACTGAGGCGCTCATCCACTTCCTTGGAAAAGATATCACTGACCTCTTCCTTGGTCATGTGGATGGCGGGCATAACCATGTGCGAGGGAGTCTGACCGGCAAGCTGGATAATCCACTCTCCCAG
The DNA here is from genome assembly GCF_963664075.1 of uncultured Desulfobulbus sp. Classification (NCBI taxonomy): domain Bacteria; kingdom Pseudomonadati; phylum Thermodesulfobacteriota; class Desulfobulbia; order Desulfobulbales; family Desulfobulbaceae; genus Desulfobulbus; species uncultured Desulfobulbus sp. The sequence goes on along the minus strand of NZ_OY760916.1, from coordinate 4,725,587 downwards.
GTCTGTCTCATTGACCTCGATTCCTGCTTTTTCCAGGTAAGGATTGAGATGGATTTCTTCGGTGGCCATGGACTTGGATTTAACAATGGATTTTACCCCATTTTCCTGGGCCACTTTTAATATATATTCACGTACCTTTTCCGGATCAGTTGTGCGAAAGACTTTGGTCCCCTTAGCCTCGGCATTTTTCTGAAAAAGATCACAGAGTTCATCGATGTGGGAGGCGGCGTTGCCTTTCAGGTCGGCGATGGTGGTCCGCAGGGCCTCGAAGTCAATACCTTCATAGGCTTTTGCACGGTTGACCTTGTAGGCCTCGGAAAATTTGCCGAGCGCCCCAGTGAGGTTGGCGTTGTGCAGGGCGCGATCAATGGATTGTTTAAATTCCTTCTGCATTAGTTGATCCCTCCCAGCTCATCGATAAACACAATTACAAGACGTTCTGGACCATGGACTCCAATGGTCAGAACCCGCTCAATATCCGCAGTCCGGCTCGGTCCGGTGATCATAGCGATATAATTGGCGGTTTGCGGGTCAGCTTCAGCTAATACGCTAGGCATATCGGCTCGCAGGCCTGCAGTGGCAATCAGTGCCACATGGATGGTCGGCAGGGTTGAAACAAGTCGCTTATCAATAGCGGTTGCATCCTGTACCAAAGTCCCGGTATCGGCCATAGCCCAGTCAACCTGAGATATACCAACCAGCGCTTTGGCGGCGCGTTCGCGGTTTACTTCAAAGCTCAAGCCATTGACACCTTCCAGTACAGTGCGGTCAACACTGGCCAGAAAGGGACAATCCGCCATGACACCATACTTCCCTTCCTGCTCGGCCACTCCTTCCTGGGCCATGAAATCGACCAAAAAGGTTAAGGCCTCTTTCGTACTCCCGAAACGATGAACCTCGGCACTCACCCCTTCGGCCTTGGTTTTGAACTCCTCAAACATCGGCACCCTCCTTCAATCCGAATCATATTCGGTGAAGTCTCGACCAACTCTACCGCAGTCATCCAGAGCCCTGCACACAGCATTGGTCATTTTTTCTCAAATTGTAAAACCAAATTTTAAAGCACCATATTTCAAACTATCGCCCTTTGTCAACATGGTTTTTTGAATTTCATCCTAAAAAAAAGTTGACAAGTTTTCCCTGGTGAGATAACTGGTATTACCAATTAACGAACACCAGTAGAGTCTGACTTTCCTGGCGAACCGTTCATTCCTCTTCAAGAGGGATCTGTGTACACGTCCACATATGGACTGCTTTGAATGCTGGTATTTTTCAATCAAGATTACGGCATGAGAGAAATTTTACTTGCGGCATATCACCATGTACGCCGAGGATAAGATTTAGAGCATGACGTCAAGATTGGCTAGAAAAGCACTGATTCAAGGCTTCTCTATAGAAGGAAGTACCCGGTAGTACTTTGGACCCTGGTCTTTTTCTTTGCCGCTTGGGAAAGGCAAAGAGATGACTCGTCGGCGGTGGCCTCTCGCCCTGCCAACATGGACGCGCTGAAAGGCGTAAAAGTTTTTAAGGAGTTCTAACATGTCGCTTCAACTGCTAGCCCTTGTCGCCCTGTTGCCCATTGCACTGGCGCTCGTACTCATGGTCGGCCTTCGTTGGCCTGCCACCAAAGCCATGCCTCTTGCCTGGCTGGCCACCGCCCTGGCGGGTGTCTACGTCTGGAAAATGGACGTTGGCTTCGTCATCGCCTCCACCCTTGCGGGCTTTGGCGGTGCGGTGAACGTGCTCATCATTGTCTTTGGTGCAATTCTCATTCTCTACACCCTGCGCGACAGCGGCGGCATGGAGACCATCAACCACGGTTTTCACGGCATCAGCCGCGACCGTCGTGTCCAGGTCATCATCATCGGTACCGTGTTCGCCGCCTTCCTCGAGGGTGCTGCTGGTTTCGGTACTCCCGCAGCCATTGCCGCTCCGCTGCTCTTGAGCCTCGGTTTCCCGGCACTGGCAGCTGCCATGGTCTGCCTTATTCTCAACTCCTTTCCGGTTACCTTTGGTGCTGTCGGCACCCCGGTATGGTTTGGCCTGAAAAACCTCAAGCCCACCATCGATGCAGCTATCGCCGCCGGCCAGGCTGGTGACATCACCTCCTTTGACGCCTTCCTCAAGGTTATTGGTCAGTGGTCTGCTTTGCTGCACCTGCCAATGATCTTCATCCTTCCCCTGTTCGTCAACATGATGCTCACCCGTTTCTTTGGCCAGAACAGATCCTGGACCGAAGGCCTGGGCGCTTGGAAGTTCTCCCTGTTCGCTTCCGCCTGCTTCGCCATTCCCTATGCAGCAACCGCCTTCTTCTTCGGTGTAGAATTCCCCAGCCTCATCGGCGGCCTGATTGGTACCGCGCTGGTCGTCACCGCTGCGAAGAAAGGTTTCCTTCTCCCCAAAACCGTTTGGGATTTTGGCCCGCAATCCACCTGGGAAAAAGAATGGACCGGTCAGATTGCCACTGCTGAGAACTGTGAGTTCAAAGCGCACATGAGCCAGTTCAGAGCTTGGCTGCCCTACGTTCTCATCGGCGCTATCCTGGTTCTGACCCGCGTTAAAGATCTGCCGTTGAACGCCTGGTTGAAATCCATCAGCTTTTCCATCCCCCATATCATGGGATTCGAGTCAGTCAAATACTCCATGCAACCGCTCTACCTGCCGGGAACCATTCCTTTCATGCTGGTAGCGATTCTGACCATCTTCATCCACAAGATGCCTGCTAAAAAGGTTGCCGCAGCCTGGGGCGATTCCATCAAGCAGATGAAGAATCCGGCCATTGCGCTCTTCTTCGCTGTTGCTCTGGTTGAGATCTTCAAACAGTCTGCAAAAAACACCATCGGCATTCCGTCTATGCCGCTGTCCATGGCCCAGACCGCAGCTGGTTTCACTGGTTCCACCTGGCCGATGTTTGCCTCCTTCGTTGGTGCCCTCGGTTCCTTCATAACCGGCTCTAACACCGTATCTGACTTGCTGTTTGCCGAGTTCCAGTACGCAACTGCATCTCAGCTGGGTATCTCCCATCAGATCGTGGTTGCCCTGCAGGCCGTTGGTGGCGCCATGGGTAACATGGTTTGTATCCACAATATCGTTGCCGCTTCCGCAACCGTTGGTCTTGTAGGTATGGAAGGTATGCTCATCCGCAGAAACGCCCTGCCGTTGCTGGTCTACGGCCTGGTCGCTGGTGGACTCGGCTCGCTGTTTGTATTCGTCATCTACCCGGGCCTGTTCTAAAAAATCGATTTTCGGGCGCATTTCCGAGGCAGTTCCGCTCTCGAATGCGCCCCCTTTATCCCCACCTTTTTTCTAACCTCCTGTCTCTTTTCTTCTGAGATCAGTCACCAATTCCCCCTGGTTGGCTGATACGCCCCCTGAAGAAAAGGACGCGCGCAACTCCGGACGGCAGTGGTCATGCCGTCCGGAGTACTTTTTCTCCCCTCAACGCCTGCAAGCGGCTTGCGTCCTGATCATGAACCCCTTTTCCCAACATTGTGTTTTACCTCAACATCCCTGCTCCATCGCAAGCACACTGACTTGCAATCCCCTAAGTTATGGAGTAGAAAGGAGTCTCTTCAATGTTTTCTACGCCTTATTGGATGACCATGCGATTTAAACCGATCAAGCCTAAGAAAGTTTCCAGTCAGATCGCCGACCAGATTCGAGAATCTATTCTTGCCGGTGATTTTGCTCCTGGAGACAAACTGCCTCCGGAACGAGAGCTCGCAGAAATGTTTGGCGTCTCTCGCCCATCCGTGCGTGAAGCACTCAACATTCTTGCCACTGCCGGTCTGGTTATGTCTTACCAGGGGGGCGGCACTGTCGTCTTGAGCCTGGTGGATCCCAGCCAGGGCAATGCACTCAGTGATCTCATTCGAAGCCAGCAGGATCGCGCTTTGGAAGTCATCGAAGTTCGCAAATGCATGGAGTCCTGGACCGCCTTTTATGCTGCCGAGCGCGCCCTGCCGGAAGACCAGCGGCGCATGGATGAAATCATAAAAGGAATGGAAAAAAATCTTTCCGGCCACCTGCCCTCCGAAGACCTTGACGCCAATCTGCACATTGTTATTGCCCGCTCAACGCACAACATCGTATGGCTCCACCTGATGCAAAGCCTGTTTGATGCCATGAAAGAGTTTCAACAGGGCGTCTGGCGCGCGGTCTATCTCACACAGGATGACCATCAACTCCTCTTCAATCACCATGCAGCCATTGTTGAGGCCATTAAGGATAAAAATCCCGAAGCCGCTCGAGAAGCCATGGTGCATCATCTTGATTTTGCTGAAAAGCGTTCCATCGCCTATCTTTCGCATCGAGTGAATAAATAATTCCCATCGGTGGACACTCGCTCCACCGATGGAATTTTCCTCTCTCCCACTCAGCAATTCATCATCACAGCACATCCCTACTCATCCCCTCCTCTGGTTTCATTTCCTCCTCTGACTTTTTCACTTTCATCACCAAACAGCCCAACTCATTGCTGAGAATTTGTCTCATTTTCGAGTATTTCCATCGCTTACTCTCCTCCCAAACGACACAACGGCAGGGCTCCACAGTGATGCAGCTCAGCGGATTTAGCTCTTTGCAAGCCATAATTTATTTGACAGATCATTTTTCAAATGATAATTGGTAAGACAAATAAACCTCCGCTGGCTAACTTGTTTATTTCTGGTGATTGCGGCGGAGAATACGAATTGCAAATGTGTCCGCAGCAGAGGAGAACCGTCGCAATGCTTGACCAATCGATCATTGAGCAGCTTGAAGCCCTGGTAGGAAAAGAGAATGTACTGACCGGAAAGGTAGACCTGGTCGCCTACAGTTACGATGCAACCGCCGACCTGCCCCGACAGACCCCGGATGTCGTGGTTCTGCCCACCAGCACCGAAAAGGTCCAAGAAATTGTTCGTCTTGCACGCCGTAACAACATTGCCATCTACCCGCGTGGCGCAGGCACTAACCTCAGTGGTGGAACTGTACCGCTGAAAAAAGGGATCGTGCTCTCCTTCCAGAAGATGAACCAGATTCTTGATGTCGATGCAGCAAACCTCACCGCAGTTGTGCAGCCCGGTGTGGTTATCAATGCGCTTAACTCTGCAGTCGCCGAGCATGGTCTCATCTATCCGCCGGATCCAGGTACCGTTGCCACCGCCACCATGGGTGGTTCTGCAGCAGAGAACTCTGGTGGACTGCGCGGTCTCAAATACGGTGTAACCAAAAACTACATTATGGGCATGGAAGTCGTCCTCGCCAACGGAGAGAAAGTTCGTTTTGGCGGCAAAACCGTGAAAAACGTTACCGCCTATGACTTTTCCAACCTCTTCGTCGGCTCTGAGGGTACCCTGGGTATCATCACCGAGCTGACCGCCAAGCTGATCCCCGCCCCCAAATACCGTCGCACTATGATGGGCGTATTCAAAACCCTAGCCGATGCAGGGAACGCGGTTGCCGGTATCATTGCGGCCCAGGTTATTCCCGCAACCCTGGAAATCATGGATCGCATGACCATCCAGACCGTTGAAGACTTTGCCAATATCGGTCTGCCCACCGATGCAGAAGCACTGCTCCTGATCGAGGTAGACGGCATGTCTGAGGATGTGGTCACCAGCGAGGCTGATTCAGTCATGCGCGTTGTTACCGAGAACAACGGTGATCTCAAAGCAGCTGAATCCGATCAGGAGCGCGACTCTCTCTGGACCGCACGCCGTAATGCCCTGCCCGCGCTGGCCTCTCTCAACAACACTGTTATCCTTGAGGATGCCACCGTTCCCCGCTCCCGTATCACCGACATGCTGATTACCTGCCAGGAGATCGGTAAGAAGTACGACCTGACCCTGGGTACCTTTGGCCATGCAGGTGATGGCAACCTGCACCCGACCATTCTCTGTGATAAAAACAATGACGATGAGATGAGCCGGATGCACAAGGCCGTCGACGAGATCTTTAAAGCTGCACTTGATTTTGGCGGCACTCTTTCCGGCGAGCACGGTATTGGCGTAGCCAAAATGAAATACCTCGGTGATGAGCTGGGACAGAGCGGTGTAGATCTGATGGCTGTCCTCAAAGAATCTCTTGATCCGGATTTTCTGCTCAACCCTGGAAAAATGGTTCCTGTACGGGGGAATTGATCATGGCTGTAACTGATAAAACCTATCACGACGAACTTGCCATTGTTCAGGAGGAACTGGACAAATGCATGAAGTGCGGCAACTGCATGGCCGTTTGCCCGGTGTACGGAGCAGACAAGGTTGAGTCTGCAGTCACCCGCTCGAAAATTGCAGTGGCCGAGGCGGTTCTGGCTGGTGAACTCGAACTCGACGATCCCCAGGTCTATGAGATGCTCTTCAACTGTCTGGTCTGCAAGTCTTGCATGACCAACTGTCCGACCAAGGTAAACTTTGATCGCATTATGCTAGCCCTGCGTGCTGCATTGGTACGGAAAAATGGTCTCCCCTGGCTCAAAAAGGCTATTTTCTCAACCCTCAAGCACCCCAAACTTTTTGATGCCGGACTTCGTGTCGGAGCAGCAATGCAGGGTTTAGCATTTCGTTCAGAGAAAGGTGGTAAAGCGATTGCCCCCCGTTCTCCTTTTGCGAAGGTAGGCTCACAGTTTGGTTTTGACGATGGCCGCCAGATGCCCGCGCTGAATATCACCCCGCTGCGCGACAAGGTGCCCGAAGTTGTGCGTGCACCGGGATCGACCATCAAGGTTGCTTTTTTCACCGGTGACTCACTCAATTACTTTTACCCGGATGCGGGAAAAGACTTGATTGACGTCTTGACCGCCAACAATGTCGAGGTTCATATCCCTAAAGAGCAGAACTGCTGTGGTGTACCGGTTCTGGTCCATGGTGATACCGACACCGTACGCAAACTGGCCCGGAAGAATATCGATACCATGGAAGCCACCGGCTGTGATTACCTGATCACCGGTTGTGGTTCCTGCGGTGGAGCCTGGCAGCATGACTACGTCGAGCTGCTGGCAGCTGATCCGGTTTACGGACCCAAGGCAAAAGAATGGGCCGCCAAGACCTGTGATATCTCCACCTTCCTGACTAAGATTATCAAACTGCGTCAGCCCAAAGGCCGGATTGAGAAAACCGTGACCTACCACGACTCCTGTCATCTCAAGAAGTCCATGAAGGTATTTGTTGAGCCGCGGGAAATTATTAAGTCTATTCCCGGCCTCACCTTCAAAGAGATGAAGGCACCGGATGCCTGCTGTGGTAGCGGTGGTTCCTATGTTGTCTCCCATTACGAGACTGCATCCATCATCGGTCAGAAAAAGGCTGAGGACATCAAATCAACGGAAGCTGATACCGTTTCCACCGGCTGTCCTGCCTGCATGATGCAGCTTCTGGACAATGTAAACCGCTGCGGCGGTGAACAGGATGTCGTGCACTACATCTCTCTGTTAGCGGAATCGTACCGCAAAGAGTACAGTCAGTCCTAACAAGACCCTGTCTCTATTACATATAAAGGCCCAAGGAAGTTGATTCCTTGGGCCTTTCTTGTTTTGCTCCCGAGTACGGCAGCGGTTCCCGCCAAAGAGCTCACTCACCAGAGGGCCTGGGAGGTGTTCAGGGGATATAGGTTAAACTATTTGACTCTTTGCTCTCCTCATTCTCGTTGCCCGCGGCAACAATCGTGAACACGGTCTGCTGGGTTGGCTTAAGTATGGTACAACTCATAGCCCGCGCACTTGTATCTGCCGTGACACAAATTTCCTCTCCATCTGCAAGAACACGGAACCCCGTAATAAGAGCTTCTTCAGATGCATCAAATTCCCAGGTAAATGTCGCTAATTGTTTAGGTCCATTGGGCACAATAGCCAAATATCCAACCTGCTCGTATGGATGCTTAATTTCACTATCGGCAGACTGCTCTTCCTCTATCTTAGCCTTGAAAGAGAAACATGAAGTTGCCCCAATTCTCACTGTTGCAGGGGCAAAATTTTCCTTACTTTGCATTGCCGCCCAAACATAGGGCACCTGCATATACAACCTCTGCATGTCAACGCTCCGCCAGTCGTTATTTACAAACAGAGCATCTGGAACAGCTTCATAGAGCATCGCTTCCTGGCCGCCTACACCAGCTTCCCAGGCAATATAGTGCACAGTTTCCGCAAGTTCGCTTGATCCTTGTTTATTTTCAGCTGCTTGAAGTAAATAACCGAAGCTTGTTTTCCCTGGAATACTGCGGCCAATGAGCGGTTGCCCTCCGTGCATTGAGGCAATGCTGGTTAGAAGCAGCGGAGGCTGTTCAAAAGAAGAGAAAAAAGAGATCTCCTGCCAGTCTGAACTCCCTTGAAACACTCCCGCATTAATCACTGAACCGTCTTCCAAGATATTGATTCCTTGCTCTAAAACGAGGTAATTAACCGTTTCTGCGGTGTGCTCCCCGTCAAGGTATTCCCACTCGGCAAGTCGAATATCAAAACCTTCAGTGGTAATATTGCGCAGTTGCACTGTACAGGGATCGCTTTCTTCAAAACTGGGCGCCCCGGCAATGACTACAGGAGTGGTGTACGGTTCATCGAAGCTCACCCTTGCCCAGGCATCAGTTACTCTAAGGCTTCCTGCTTCTAGATGCACCTCATCTGCAGGGACAATAGGACTAACGAAGCTTAGCTCATTGCTTTGCGGTAAATCGGCTGGTGTGGATGGAGAGCTCACTGTTGTTGGGTCCGCCTGCTGAGCTTCTACAACGACAATTGGTGTTGTTACAGATGCGGTCTCCCCTGTAAGGTTAGTCACAGTCAACGTAACCGTATAGGTTCCTGGTTCCTCAAACACATAGGTGACGCCCTCCCCGGTTGCAGAATGTTGATTGCCAAAATCCCAGAGATATTCCGACAATTCCTCTCCAGAAGGGTCAGAGGATCCACTCCCATCAAACTCAACCTCCAAGGGGCAGATGCCTAAGGCAACACTTGTACTGACACTGGCTACAGGTTCGCTCGCTGGAACACTTCCCCCCGGACTATTCTCATCTTCCGCCCCTGACTCCTGATAGAAGGTGAAAGGAGACGAGTGAGGACTCTCAGTTCCATCCGAGAAAAGGGCTGTAAGGGTAAATTGCGTTGGATTAGTTGTTAAACTCACACTGCAATCCATGGAGGTTGCATCCCCATCTTGTACCTGGCAGACAGAAACACCTTCCTGATAGAGCTGAAAACCGGTAACAGCTGGTTCACTCGGTGGGGTATAGCCCCATTCAACATGGACAGGTCGGGTAGTCTCTGCCAAACCACTCAGCGGAAGAAAGACAACCAAAATAAGGACGGTTCTCACTTTTAACCAAAACATCATTCACCGTTAGTTATTTACAGGCTCAATGCGCAATTTTCATTTTTAGAATCAGTAACGCCCCCAGCTGCCAGCGAGAACACACAGTTTTCCCACAGTTTTAGCTGATGCTTTCTTCTGCGATGCATTGCTGATCACAAGCAAGCAGACTTTAACACAACTAACACTCTAAGATTTTCCTTCTTAACCGGCTGTTACGGATGCAGACCTCCCGGGGAACAAAGATGTCACCGGAAGTTTTTTTGACGGGGAAGAACAAGAAAACGATTAGAAAAAATGGGAAAAAGCACGTTTTTGACGTCCTCCTTCCCTTTCAAGAGATTGCACAACAGGTTCACAAAAATCCCCCTCACATAAGCATAATCCATGCCATGACCAAAGGGGACAGCACGGGGTAGAAATTAATCTATCCCACCAAGATGAATAAACACTGAAACGAGCGTTAAGCAGAGGGGTTACCACTGTTCGATATGAATCTGCTCCCGGCTCATGCGAGTTCGAGGTTCTTTCACTTCATTGGGCCAGCCCAGAGAAATACCGGCTACTGGCAGGATGCCTTGAGGGAGTGCAAAGGCTTCAGTCACAGCACGGATTCGCTCCTCGCGGGGATGGATTCCCAACCAGCATGCACCAAGCCCTAACATACTTGCGGCCAGCAAAATATTTTCTATGGCTGCACTGACATCTTGAAGCAGAAACGAGAGTTCCTTGTCGTGGGCCTGATGAATGTCGCCACAAACCAACAGTGCTGCCGTGGCTTGGCCCAGCATCTTGCCATTGGGTAAACAGGCAGCGAGCCTATCGATACCCGAACGAGATTGCAGCACGATAAAATGCCAAGGATTTTTTCCCATGGCAGAAGGGGCAGCCATAGCTGCCTCTAAAAGATCGTCAATCAGAGACATGCCAATAGGCTCTTGTGTGTATTGGCGGATACTGCGACGGGTAAAAATGTTCTGATTATTTCGAATTTAGGGGAGGGGATGCTTTGACATAAACAACCATTTGATTATTATGGGAAAATTTGATTTCCACGTCAAAACCACCCTGATAACCTATGGTACGTATAGATGGCCAAAACATCCCCAAGAAACAACCGTACAATATGTACACCCTTTTGCAATAAAACCTATGTCGATACTGTAGAGTGCCCTCAGAAATTTCGTGCTCAATTAGATGATATGATAGCCAGATGTCCGGAAATTTTTCCGCTTGAGATCCAGCATGGCTATCGGATGAAAGACAGTTACGTCTCAATAAGGCTCAACATCCGGATACGACGGATAGAAGTGGAAAATACGAATTTTACCATACGTCCATCATTTGTGATGCCCTATCAAACAGCATTCACCAAAGATATTGACAACGCCCTGTTTCTACGAAAATTTGATATACCGTTTTGGGCACTTGCACATGTTTTCGGCAGAAATGCATCGTTTTGGTATCGGCTTGAAAGCCACTTGGGACGATTCAGTATCGTCGGGACTACCATTAAGGAACCGGCCAAACTGCCGGCGCATCTCGTTGCCGACGAAAAGCACACGAAAATACGGGGCAAAAAGTGCTATATCCCAACAACTGTGGCTGAAGGCTGTATACTCGGTGTCGCCGTTACCGAAAAGGCAGACAATGCCGACCTTGAGCGAGGCTACAGCACCTTCAAGCAAGAGGCTCTGGATCTAAAACCGAAGTACTCCCCAAAGACTGTGAATACAGACGGCTGGGCAGCAACCAAAAATGCATTTGGCAACCTTTTTCCATCGATATGCATCTTGTCCTGTTTTCTGCATATTTACATTAAGATACGCGACAGATCCAAGAAAAAACACAGGGAGCTATTCATCGAGGTGGCAACAGCGCTTTGGGAATGTTTTCAAGCCCCCACAAGGCGTTCATTTTCCCAAAAAATCAGAAGACTTGTGGAAGCAGCACAATACGAATCGTATCCTGATGTGATTCTAGCCCCTTTGAAAAAGATCAAGAGCAATATCGTTGATTATTCAATGACATACAAGCACAAGGGAAGTCACAGAACAAGCAACATGCTTGACCGGTTAATGCAGGGAATGGACCGCCACATGTACAATACGAGATATTTCCACGGTTCCCTGGAAGCAGCAGAGCAAAATATTCGGGGCTGGGCGCACATCAAAAATTTTGCTCCGCAAAACCCGAAAACGGTGAAACAACATGCTGGATTGAAAAGTCCATCCGAACAGTTGAATGGCCGTCGATATCACGATTGCTGGCTACAGAACCTTTTGATTTCCTCCTCTCTTGGAGGATTTCGAGGGGCTCCCCTAAATCCGAAATAATCAGAAAATGTTCAATAAATCTGGATTCATAATCTATTCTTTCTCGCTTTAAAAGACACTCACCTTTGCATGGCAAACATGTATTATTTCGATAAAAAAAGCTTAATTTTCCGTATCCTGGTCTCAAGACATTGGAAACTCTACAGCCCTTAAAAGCTGCTTCGCCGTTGCTCTCCCTCATACTGCTGGCACTGGTCGATGTATTCTCGCATAATATCTGCCACTTCTTTGGGCGAATCGACCAGATGAAACAGCTCCATGTCTTCCTCAGCGATGGATTTATGGGGTAACAGTTGGGCGCGAATCCATTCAACCAGCCCCCTCCAGTAGTCAGTTCCATAAAGGATGATGGGAAAGCGGCGAATTTTTTTGGTCTGCATCAGAGTGAGTGATTCAAAAAATTCGTCCATCGTTCCGAAACCACCGGGAAAAATTACATAGCCCATGGCATAGCGAACAAACATCAGTTTTCGAATGAAAAAATAACGAAAGGTCAGACTGCGATTTTGAAAATGGTTGGGGTGTTGCTCACGAGGCAGAATAATATTGAGCCCCACCGAAGTCCCCCCAGCCTCGTAACAACCGCGTGAGGCCGCCTCCATAATCCCTGGCCCCCCACCCGTTATGACCGCAAGCTCCATCTTGGTGAGCAGGGTAGCTGTTTCTTGGGCCGCAACACAATACTCCGAATCCCCGGCAAAACGAGCCCCACCAAAGATGGAAACGGCCGGACCGAGATCATTCAAGGTTTCAATGCCATCGATGAGTTCCGCCTGAATTCGAAAGATACGCCAGGCTTCCGAGGTTTTTAGATCGTCCATGCTCCACCCTTGTAGTAGGGTCTGCTCAGAAATGAGGATTTTTGTTCAAGTTCAAGGCGTGCGCAAAATTTTACCACAGGCATATGACGAATATTCCGAGGATAAAATTTTAAGCATAACGCCGAAATTGAACAAAAAGACCGTTTCTGAACGGACACTAGATAAAAAACCGGCAACGGGGTTCACTCCCGCTGCCGGTCTATTCAACATGCTTGCGATAAGCCTCTTACGAGGCGTTCACTGTCGTTGGCTGCTTACAGCAAACCGTCGAAGAAGTCGTTCCCTTTGTCATCCACCAGAATAAAGGCGGGGAAGTTGACCACTTCGATTTTCCAGACAGCTTCCATACCCAACTCAGGATAATCGATACACTCGACTTTCTTGATATTCTCCTCGGCCAGCAGGGCAGCCGGTCCACCGATGGAGCCCAGATAGAAACCGCCGAATTCCTGACAGGCATCGGTGACCTGCTGAGAACGGTTCCCCTTGGCAATCATGACCATGGAGCCACCGTTTTTCTGGAACAGGCCAACATAGCTATCCATACGTCCAGCGGTTGTCGGACCAAAAGAACCAGAGGGCTTCCCTTCAGGCGTTTTGGCAGGACCAGCGTAGTAAACCGGATGGTTTTTGAGATACTCGGGCAAGGGTTTACCGGCATCAAGCAGCTCTTTCCATTTGGCGTGGGCAATATCACGACCAACGATAATGGTACCAGTGAGCGAGAGCACCGTTGAAACCGGGTGTTTGGTCAGCTCGGCCAACACATTTTTAATCGGCTGATTGAGATCGATGGTGACCTGGTGCCCACCCTTACGATCACGGTACTCCGCAGGAATCAGACGGCCAGGATCTGCATCCATCTGCTCAATCCACAAACCATCTTTGTTAATCTTCGCTTTGATATTGCGGTCCGCAGAACAGGAAACGCCCATGCCCACCGGACAGGAGGCGCCGTGGCGGGACATACGGATCACACGAATATCGTGGGCAAAGTATTTGCCACCAAACTGAGCGCCCAGGCCCAGTTTCTGCGCCTCTTCCAACAGCTCCTTCTCCAGTTCCAGATCGCGGAAGGATTGGCCCAGCTCATTACCGGTGGTGGGCAGGTTGTCCAGGTATTTAGCAGAAGCCAGCTTCACGGTCTTGAGGCAGGTCTCAGCCGAGGTACCACCAATACAGAAAGCAATATGGTAAGGAGGACAGGCTGCGGTACCCAGGGTTTTCATTTTTTCCACCAGGAATTTTTTCAGGGTGCCGGGATTCAGCAGGGCCTTGGTTTCCTGGTAAAGATAGGTTTTGTTGGCAGAGCCACCGCCTTTCGCCAGGAAGAGGAACTTATATTCCGCACCCTGGGTGGCGTAGATATCGATCTGAGCCGGCAGGTTGGTCTTGGTATTAACCTCTTCGTACATGCTCACCGGCGCATTCTGGGAGTAGCGCAGATTTTCTTCGGTATAGGTGGTATAGACACCCGCAGAAATCATCTCGGCGTCATTGCAACCGGTAAAGACATTCTCACCCTTTTTGGCAACAACGCAGGCGGTTCCGGTATCCTGACAGACCGGCAGCACATAGCTTGCAGCAACTTCGGCGTTACGCAGCATAGCAAAGGCCACTTCTTTGTCGTTCCGCGACGACTCAGGGTCAGCAAAAATCTTGGCAACCTGCTCATTATGAGCCGGACGCAGACGGAAGGAAACCTCCCGCATAGCCTGATTAGAGAGCACCTTCAGACCTTCAGGGTCAACTTTCAAAAATTCCAGACCGTTGACACTCTCTGTGGAAACATACTTGTCGGAACCTTCCAACAAACGAAACTGGGTCTCATCTTTACCGAGGGGGAAGGGATCCTGATACACAAAACCTGCCATAATGTTGCTCCTTGTTTGAATGAAACGACGACTATGAGGGGACCGGCAAACCCGGACCATCCGACAGACAAACAACACACCAGCTGGGTTCCCTGGGACGAACAGTGCAGTTCAATCCATAGGGGCTTTCATCTCTACTTCCACTTCTATACTGGCCGTTACAAAAAAGAATGAATGCGCCCTCATTCAAGAAGGCGTAAACGGCACAACCGTATCTTTTACTCTGCACCGGCCGAGAAGGCAAGAGTGAGCAACAGGTAATTGCTGTATTGTGCGATTGTTTTGACTGAGGAGTGCTTCAGTTACAGAGGAAGCCTGGCTAGACGAGCTCAGCCATGACCCTATTCGCCAGGGGAAGTCCTGTGGGAGTAAGAAAGAGTCGATCATTATGGAGAGTGAGTAGCTCTTGCTTGATCAGCTTTGTCAGCACATCACCATAATAGGTGACAAGTTCTATATGAAAACGTTCATACAGTGCCAAGAGAGAAACACCACTGGTCATGCGCAGTCCCATGACCACGGTTTCACGGAAGGCGGCCTCTGGTTCCAGTTGCTCAACCTCCGTCCAGAGAGAGGCTCCCCGTTGGATTCGAGCTACATAGTCCTCCAGATTGGCCACTGTTACCAGGCGCTGGCCAGCAAGCCCGGAAACAGCCCCCGGACCAAGCCCAAGGTACTCACCATTCTGCCAATAATTACAGTTATGGCGGCACTGCCTACCGGGCCGGGCATAGTTTGAAATCTCATAGCGCTCCAATCCGGCCAGAGCAGTGAGCCGCAATGTATCCTCCATCATCTCCAGCACGGCCTCCTCCTCAGGGAGCTGACAGTTGCCACGCTGCAGGGCATCCCCAAACGGTGTCCCCTCCTCCAGGGTTAACTCATAGAGGGAGAGATGCTCCGGCTGGAGGGCAAGGAGTTCGGCAAGGGTTGTCCGCCAGGACGCTGGCGACTGGAGCGGCAGCCCGTACATCAAATCGCAGCTGATGTTGTCAAAACCAACCCCACGGGCCGCCTCTATGGTGGAGAGCGCCTGCTCACGCGAATGGATGCGCCCTAAATGCCTCAGCTCAGTATCGTGTAGGGACTGAATGCCTATGGACAGGCGATTATATCCCGCTTGACGCAGGGTAGCCAACCCTCTCGCATCAATGGTTCCGGGATTCACCTCTATGGAGATTTCAGGGGCTAACGGACTCCAGGAAAATGATTGGCGGCAAAGACTGAGCAGCTCGGCCAGAATTTCGGGGGCAAGCAGAGAGGGAGTACCACCACCGAAAAACAGAGTTGCAAACAACAGGGATTCCACCTCGGTAAGGGAGGCAGCCCAGTCTATCTGAGCTTTTAAGGCAGCAATAAAATTATGGCGCTGGCCCTCTTTGGGGACAATCGAAAAAAAACTGCAGTAGTGGCATTTGCTCTGACAAAAAGGGATGTGCACATAGAGTCCGGCCTGGCGTAGAAGATCCATTACGGATTCTCTTGGAGGAGACGGCGACACTCTTCACGAATCTGCGCCATGATCCCCTGATCGGCAAAGCTATACACCTGTTCACCACTACCGATAATGAGATGATCGAGCAGGTTGATATGCATGAAAGAACAGATCAGATGCAGGGATCGGGTCAATTCCCGATCCTGGGTTGAGGGAGTAAGACTACCTGAGGGATGATTATGGGCGATAACCAGGGCACTGGCGTTACGAGCCAGGGCGGCCTTGACCAGCTCCCGTGGATAGACCGTGTTGACACTCACCGTGCCCTGACTAACCACAGACGAATCGATGATTGCGTGGGCAGTATCAAGAAAGACCACCATCAGGACCTCGTGTTCAAGGCCACGCATGGCGTGGATGAGATAGTCGGCCACCGCCCGGGAAGAATGAACGTATTTCTTGCCAACAATCCGTTGCTTAAGGTATCTGCGGGCGACGCCCTGAATAAACTGGAGGGCAAAAACGTTTTTGGGGCCAATCCCTTTGATTTGCTGTAGCTCGGCGGGGGCAGCATCAAGAACTGCAGGCAGGCTGGAAAAACGTGCAAGGGCCGCGCGTGCGGCCTCTTTACAATCAGAGCGCGGTGTACCAAAGGTCAGCAGCAATTCGATGATTTCGCTGTCGCTGAGACTCTCAATGCCCAACTCCAGGAATTTATCACGAAGACGCTGGCGGTGCCCAGCCCCCTTCTGCTGCCACTGACCTTTATCCACGAGCCACGAGGTTACTCGGTAAGAGCCTTTTGAAAGAGCTCGTTAGCCATCTGCGGATTGGCCTGCCCTTTGGTTTTGCGCATCAACTGCCCAACAAAGAAGCCGATGACTTTGGTCTTGCCTTCACGAAACTGCTGAACCTGCTCCGGATTGGCGTCGATGATTTCCTGAACAAAACCGGTCAGCTCGCCAGCATCGCTCATCTGTACCAAGCCCTTTTCTTGAACAATGGCCTCAGGATCTTTGCCGGTTGCAAGCATTTCGGCGAACACAGTCTTGGCTATTTTTCCGGAAATCTTCCCATCATCGGTCATAACCAACAGGGTTGCCAACTGCTCGGGCTTAACCGGGCATTGAGCTATCTGCTCTGCTCCGTAATCGCGCAGCAGCTCTGTACCGATAAAATTGGCCAGCTTCTTGGCGTTGCCACAGGACCGATAAGCGGTCTCAAAATAATCTGCCAGTTCACGCGAACCGGTGAGAATGGCGGCATCGTACTCGCTGAGTTCAAAATCGCGAACAAAGCGCAAGCAACGTTTTTCCGGTAACTCAGGCAGCGCAGCATGCACCCGCTCAATCCAGGCATCGTCAACCTGTACCGGGATCAGATCGGGATCTGGGAAATAACGGTAATCGTGCGCCTCCTCCTTGCCACGCATGGATTCGGTCCGTCCCTTATCTGCATCCCAGAGCAGCGTCTGCTGAATAACCTCGCCTCCTTCCAGAAGCAGGTCACGTTGACGACGCACCTCGTACTCCAGGGCCAGCTGGACGTTGCGAAAGGAGTTCATGTTTTTGAGCTCAGTCCGGGTACCAAATTCTTTCTGCCCGACCGGGCGCAGAGAGATGTTGGCATCGCAACGGAAACTTCCCTCCTGCATATTACCATCACAGATGTCCAGGAAGCGGACAATGGCATGCAGTTTTTTCAGGTAGGCCGCAGCCTCCTCGGGGGAACGCATATCCGGCTCGCTGACAATCTCCAACAAAGGGGTTCCAGTCCGGTTCAGATCGACGTAACTGTAGGGCTCACGATCATCATGCACCAACTTGCCCGCATCTTCTTCCATATGAATACGGGTTATGCCAATGACCTTAGGTTCTTGGCCTTCAACTTCGATCTCCAGACGGCCATGCTCACAGATAGGCAGTTCGAACTGGGAAATCTGGTAGCCCTTGGGGAGATCCGGATAAAAATAATTTTTCCGGGCAAACCGGTTTTCCTGATTGATGGTTGATTCCGTGGCCAGGCCAAGTTTAATCGCTGACTCCACCACCTGTCGGTTGAGCACCGGGAGAGATCCGGGCATTCCCAGACAAACCGGGCAGGTATGCGTGTTGGGCGGTGCGCCGAATTCGGTGGAACAGCCGCAGAAAATTTTGCTTTTGGTTTTCATCTGGGCATGGATTTCCAGCCCGATCACGGTTTCAAATTCCATAGTCTATATGCGGTTAAATAGTATCACTGGTGGGTGCCTGACTCTATCCAGGCACGAATTTTAACAAGTTCCTCATTCCAGAGGTTTGAGGCCCTGATTTTGATAAACATGCGAAAGAGATCACCAACGAGCGCGGTGAGTTGCTCAAAGAGTGCAATCCGCTCCAGAATGCGTCCTTCTGCACTCTCGGCATCCTTGCCTTCATCGGCAGAGTCCACCGTCTTGGGCAGGCGGATGTTACGAAACTCAAAGATCGCTGCAGATAAGGTTACCCCAAACTCATAGTCACCATACCCCAGACGGAGACGCGCCTGCTCTGGTTTTTTGGCCAAACTAAGACCGGCACGTGCCTCGCGCAGCTCGGTTTGCAGGCCACGACAGATCACCTTTTCACTGGCCTCGCCTTCGCCGTACTCAAGCAGCATGTGCTTTTCAAAGATAACCAGCACATCTCCCCGACCGGGAACATCCACGCTGCCGCCACGCTCTTCCGACTTAAACCACAGCCAGGCCAGAAACTCCTGGCCAAGAAATCTCTTTTCCTGAATAAGATCGACAAGATCCATAAATTAAACTTACCTCGGGGCTCACTGCCACCTTCTTGGGTACTTTGAATAACATGAATACGCCAATAGCGCAAAAAACCTTTAGGGTGTCTTGAATAATTAGATTTTTCAATCAAGGCCAAGGATTGCGCAAAATTTTACCGCAGGCATATGCATGATATTCCGAGGATAAAATTTTAAGCGTGACGCCAGGATTGGAAGAAAAAGCAATTATTCAAGATTCCCTTTAACTAGAGTTCCAAGGTCAGAGCTTCCCCTTTGCCTTCCTGCTTCTCCATGGCCTCAACAGTCTTTTGAAAAATTGCCGATGCCCGATCCTGATAGGCCTGGGCTTCCTCCAATTTTTTCTGACTTGTACAGAGCTTGGCCAGCTCCTGTAAAATAGCGCCAACACTGGGATGTTCTTTCCCGTGCAGCTCTTCGTTGATCGCCAGTGTTTTTACATAGCAGGTTTCGGCTTCAGCGTAACGCCCCTGCAGACGATAGGCCTCCGCCAGGGCGTTAAGACTGATCGCCAACTGCGGGTGGGTGGGCCGCAGGGCTTTTCCTTGTATACGAACCAACTGTTCATACAGGGGAACCGCCTCAGGCTCAAGCTCTAACTCAACACAAAGGGCAGCCAATTTTCGAAGAATTCCTGCCAGCGCCGGGTGTTCGGGACCACGTTTCTTCTCTAAAATAGCCAGGGCTTTTTTGTAGAGGGAGACAGCCTTATCATACTCACCCATGGTCTCCTGAAACTCACCGATTTGTTGCCAGCTCAGTGCCATTTCCGGATGATCTTGTCCCAATTGCTGTGCAAGCACGGTCATGGATTCCTTATATAATGGACCTGCCTTTTGGTAGTTACCGCTTAATACAAAGGTATACGCCACCTCCCGCTGAGCAAGGGCCACGGTTGTCGGCTCTACCTGTTCATCCGCCTTCAGCAGCTGATAATAACGTTCAAGCCACGGCAACGCCTCTTTATATCGGTACTGGCTTCGGGCCATGAGTCCTGCTGCCCGTAAAAATTCTGGGTTGTCCGGCTCTTGTGACACCGCCTGGCGATATAGCGCCATAGCCGTGTTCAGATCCACTCGACTTTCGGCAAGTTGTCCACCTAAAAAGGCTGTCTGCCCAGGTGCGGCATCTTCTTTCTGGCTTAAAGCTTCAAGATACTGCGCTGCGGCATCGGTGCTACCGGTCAGGAGTTCTTCAATGGCTTTTGCCAGCTCAGGGCTTGCATCACTTGCCTGCAGGAGGACCAAGGCATCCAAAACCTGCTGATACCGGGCCATCTCTTCCGCATGGGTATCGGCAATCAATGCCAGACGATCGTTCATCACCACCAGCTCCCGCTGGAGCTGATCCCGACGCTGTTCATCGTTGCGGGCAATGGCCTCTGTAAGCTCGGCACGCTGTTTTTCTTCCAGATTATTGAGGCGCTCAGCATACTCCTCCATGCTCAAACGAACCAGCATCATCTTTGTGTCTGCCGATTTTTCGGAGGGCTCTTCTGTGAGCTCTGCCTCGAGCTGAACGGTGAGCTCTTCTGTCGAGGGCAGTACTTCTTCTGGTTCAACGACCGCTTCAGCGACAGTTGTCTCCTGCTCCTGGGCTTCAACGGTCTCCTCGACAACTGGAGCTGCCGCAACAACCGTCTCTTCAGCAGCCTTAAATTCTTCCAGGTTTTCCTCAACCGCTGCTTCTGCTTCTATCGCAGGCGGCTCGGGAACCTCGTCTTCAATGGGTTCACTCTCAACTTTTTCAGGCTCAGTATCAAGAGCGACACCCTCTTCAGCAGACACCGGCTCTGCAGCTGGTGCCTCAGCCATCGAAGCAATCTCCTGCTCTGGCTCAGCAACCAATGACTCTGGGCCAGCAGCATCCCCTCCGACCTGGTCAGTGGTCTCCGATTCCTGGGTAACAGGAGCAGGGCTAGGCTCTTTCTCCACCTCTTCCCCACTGATATGCGCTGAGACTTCTTCTTGGGGAGTCGATTCGTCTGACTCCGGGGAGCTTTGCTGTTCGCTTTCCGTGAGCTCCTCAGGTGAGGTTTGCCCAGATTTCTTTTTTGAAATCAGCACAAAAATCACTACGATTACAAGGACGACAACACCCCCAAGAGCTGCAAGCAAAGAACTATTCATAGTACCTCCATCATACGTCAGTCTATCAGGTATCTAAATCCGTGGCAGTGACGCATCACCGCACAACACCTCATCATTGTCTGCAACGACACCAGTCGATGCGGCTGCACGTTCTGAAATTCAGATCAGAGTAAAACGGCAGGACGCATCTCTTCGTATTTTTCTGCGGCCTCCCCATCGACCATTTGTAAACCGGTCAACCAGGGAATCTGCAAAATCAGGGAGAGATTAAAAGTTTCTTTAAAGAGATCTTCCAAGAGGGCCATGGCCTTTTTACTGGAGGAAAAAAAGAGCAAGGTATTGTCTGCCAGATTCCAGCAGAGATCGTAGGTCGTGGGGACAGGAGGAGATTTTCGAACCAGCTCGGCACGAACCCGCTCTTTAATCTCCAAACGCACCGAGCGGTTGAGTTTTGGTAGCTCCTTCTCACGCTTAATCCGCTCTTCTTCCTTCATCACGTATTTCTTCAGCACGGCTGGGGCCACTTTGCGCTCATCGACGCGCATGGTCAAAGTAATGTAATCCCCCGCAGCATAGGAGCTGTAGGCAAAGGAACTATCAAACATGTCAGCCACAGACACCCATCCGATGGAATACTCATCCATGGTGTCGTCGATATCCTTAAAACTTAATGCCGCAATACGTTCTGCAGCAAAATCCCAGAACGACTCCGGCAGCTCACCAGTCACCTGGAATCGTGTCAACGATGCGGAACCCGATAGTAACCCCATAATTTCCCTAAAAAGATTATTGTCTGTATTAATGGACCACCTGGATGACTCCAGGCACAATATACACGAATTGTACAGGTATTATGGTTCAGTGACCACAAAGAATATTGGAAAATAATGTTCCCCCTCACCCCAAAAAACGTAAAAAAAAGCATTCAACTCAACTTTTTTAGTTGACACGCCTCTGAGAACATGGTAAATAGGCCTCTCCAAACACGGCGGGTCGTTAACTCAGTCGGTAGAGTATCTGCCTTTTAAGCAGAGAGTCGCGCGTTCGAGTCGCGCACGACCCACCAAAAATTAGTGACCTGTCCCCATCGTCTAGTCAGGTCCAGGACACCGGCCTTTCACGCCGGCAACACCGGTTCAAATCCGGTTGGGGACGCCATTCATATCAGTCACTTAGAGACTGTTTTAAATTTTGAGAATCGTCATAAAGGACTTTTGAAGGATTTTTCTCGAAATCTACCAAGCCGGGTAGTGCCGCCAGCACTTCCCGGTTTTCTTTTTTTAGCCTGTGAATATACCTCTGAGTGGTTGCCAAACTGGAATGCCTGAGCATGTATTGTATTTCAACCAGAGGAACATTCTGCGCCGCCAGGATTGAAGCAAACAGGTGACGGATGCCATGAAACCCAAACGGCTTTACCCCGGCTTCCTGGCAGACCTTTTTAAGCCAGTGCTGACGGTATTGATACGCAAGGCTCCGATAACTGACAAAAACATGCGCCTTAAGGTCACTGTTTCCCTTCTTATGCCGTAACAGCCACTCGGCAAGATCAGCCTTGACGCTCAACCACTGAGAGCGCCATTCTCCGACCTTGTTTTTTCTCCAACTAAGACGAATTCTTTTACGGAAAAAATCCACATCGGCCCAGGTGAGACGAAACAACTCATCCCGACGAGCCCCCGTCTGCAAGTAGCAATAGAGCATCAGCTTGTCTTGATCATCTTCAAGAGAGTGATAGACCTTCCAAAAATCTTCCAAAGTCGGGACGTATCTTTCAAACCGCTCCGAGGCGAATTTCTCCACCTTGGAAAACGGATTCTCGGTGGGAAGCTGGAAAAACTTAACTCCCCAAGCCCAGGCCGCTAACAAATTTTTCCGATCCTTATTGGCAGCATTTCCCGAGCGATCAACTGATTGGACCTGCAAAGCCTTTTGAGCCTGGTAGGCCGTTAAAAAGTTGACCGAATCGTTTGGATTAATACCAGGGCAAGCAAAAAAAAGACGAAAGGCCCGCCGTTTTTCGTCAAACGTCTTGGCAGTAAAATTTTGCTCTGCATGCCTCAAGTATTCAGTAGCCCATTCAAGTAAGCAAATCGTATGGGTCTTTTGGCTGGACTTGTCGTAAATCTGTTCTGATTCCCAAAGTAAAGCTTCTTTTTTTGTGAGAAAACTTTTCCTTTGTCGTTTCCCGTTGATTATCCGTTGTCCGGTCCACGGAAACTTGTCTTTGTTCTTGTTGTAATTTTTGTACGCCATGATTCATAACCTCACTACGTGGAAATCTCCAAGAGCGTGGGCCTAAGCGTACTCCCCCAATCTTCTCCAAACCGTAGCGAAGAAGAACACGCTTTTCAACTCGGAAATATTCACAAACCTCTTTCAAGGTCATCATTTCAGGATACATTTTATTTCCTTGAATGAAGTGGCAAAAACAAAGGATTGTTCCAAATGTTTTCAACTTTGCGGCCAAAATGGAGAACAAGAGATGGCCCAAGGAACCATTGCATATATTCAGCGCCAGCGATCCAACGCTTTTTTTCTGCATCGGAACCACCAGGCCCACGAACAGCTACAACAGAGCCAGGGCCGATATATTTTAAAGGAAGGTGAAAGGTCGATTCATCACCCCATTGCAGGACCGGAACGACGGTGACGCCGTTGAGCATCCAATAATAAGCGAGGAGATTTGACCGGTAGACTTGAAAGGTAGAAATTTCCTGGGGAAAATGAGTTTCAATGGTGAAATCAGGAGCGGTAAGGATACCAGTACAGATTGCTTTCCCGAGTCCTTGCCCCTGACGCCTCCATAGGTGCTCCAACCGCCAGTCGTCTACGAAACAGTGACGAGCATCGGCGATGCCACCAGATCCAAAACGAGACCAAGTGAGAGTTTCCCAATCTGCTGAATCCTGGAGACAACGAATCGTGAATTGATAGGTAGGCACCGGGGGAAGATCCATCTTGTATCTATAGGTCATTTTTTCCACTCCGGTGTGAAACCATGTCGACGTTCAAATTCCTTGGAAGCTTCAAAGTTAAGAGACATTTTCCCAAGGTCGGATTTATCCTTGAAACTGGACATCTTCCCATATTGCTCGAGACGAGAGTCGGATAACTCACCGATCCAGGCCCAACGATCTGATGACTTGTAATCTCTGCCACGTCCACCCATGGTACGTACCTCAATTTGTACAGCCATTACTTGCTAAACTCATCAAAACGGGATTGTATTCAACAGGACTTCATTTCTCTTTTTCATCATCCGCTTGATAAAGTTCGCCTCATCCTCGAAGAGTTCCCGGAGATCCTGTTCTATAAACTCCTGAGACTGGTTAACGATAGCGTCAATATCTTCAGGCGATTCGATGAAAAAGGCCGCAATAGACATAAGGATTCCACGGGCTTGCTTGCGAAGGGCTTCAATGTTTTTGTGCTTAATGGGGGCTTCGCGATTTAGATCGACAATACCGGTCCAGACAACGGAGCGAACGATAAGCCAGAAATCAGAATAAACGGCACGGGATTGGTGGTTGTTGTCACGATCCACCACATTGGCCATGAACTTAGCCCAATCCTCAGTTGCATAATTCCACAGGGCAGCGAGGCCAAAAAGGAGCTGTTTCACAGTGTCAATGCCGTTGCAGTATTCCTTGTGGTTGAACTGTTTTAAAACAGGGCGCCGGAGCTGAAATTCAACGCGAGTTACGGGAAACTGATTAAAGGAGTCAACCTGCCAGAGATCCCGAAAAACCTCCTGCTTGTGTTCCGATCCTTTCAACTCGGTTACTTTGTCGTAAATACGGAGCATGAAATCACCTTTTCCCATGGAAATTCCGGTCAAACGACGGTGCATATAATTTGGGGTAAAAGATTGACTTCGTTGAATCCATCTACCCTGATTTTCGATGTCCAGGGATTGAGTGGCAAGGCCGATGAAGTCAGCGGCAAGGTGCACCTCTGCCACTTGCTCAGTGACAAAGTTTGCTTGCTGACGTTCAAGCCAGTGCTTCACGTCGGTGACGATCTGGAGCAAGCAGGTTTGAGAAGAGAGGGAACCAACCTCAAGGCGAACGTTGGGCATCTGCCCCTTTGGTTCACGACGACTCAGCATAAGGGTTACATCACCCGCTTTCAGCCGATAGCTGAATTTAGAAGTACCAGTACGCTGGACGTTCCAATGGAGCCCCTTGTTGATGAATGCTTCCATTTCCGCATCTTCCGTTTCTTGGATTTTCCGTTTGATCCAGTCAATCGTATCCAGAAAGGTATAATCGTCCCAGGTGACTTGAAAATTAACTTTTAGAAAGTCAATGCCCCGGTGTACCCGTTCCAGGTCTGTGGCTAGTACACGGTCGCATGTTATTCGGGTTTGCGACCGATCCGAGGAGCGGCGAGAGGCCCGGGAAGAAACAGACGAACCACGGGCAGAGCCACGAAGGAAAAGCGGTGTTGACTGAAGAGTAACGGTGTGCATAACGCTTAAACCTCAGAAAGTGTGATGATTAATTGCAGCGGACTAACGCGCTATCGCTTGTTGTCTCCTCATGGTCCCTTCATTTTTCGGAAACAGCCCCGAAAAACAAAGCGAACCACAAGGAGAGCGAAGAGTTCGATGTTAGGGAAAATCTGTTTTGTTTTTTAAAATTCTCTTTTGGTCGGTTTCGCCTGATTCTCAAGAAGAGGATCAGACATAAGAGCGGCCAAATAATTCTCATCGTCTTTTAAAGGAAAAAACGAGGCCAGCCGAGGTGGATTGGTCAGGGGTACAAAGCTGGCCCGTTTGTATTGAGCTGATATTTCCAAATCGCATTCAGACTTTTTAGATGTCATCGCGGTTTCCAACCCAAAATCCCCATGAATTGAGCAGCCAGGGCAAACCGGCCCCATACATGGACGGAACAATCGACGCAGAGCAGGGAATCATACGCAGAATCCGATAGCCGAGAGCCGCAACGAAGGCATTTTACAGAAAACGACGTTACAGGGTGACGACGGGACAATACAAAATCGTTATAGTTTAATAAAATGGAATGATTATTTCCCATGCCAATTATAATAATAATTTAGTAAAATTCCAGCTCGAGCGGTCGATCAATGCAGGGCAAAAACGATGGCCCCGCCGAGAAAAAACGAGAGATCGAAGAGAAGAGCCAGGAAAAATGGACGATCACACATTAAAAGACCTCTTTTCGATGAAGGAAACGGCCGAAGACTCTACCAAAATAAATCAATTTGTAACTGATGCTATGCAGTTCACAGAGATTCTTGATACGGGGCAGCTCGTCAAAAGGAGTACAGGTGATAGTGGAATAGTCATGCTCATCAAGAGTCGAGAGCGCGTAAAGACTCCACCAAAACTTGTAGGCAAAAGAGAGGAAACCAACGATCAAGAGAACGCCAGAAACCCATGCCGTATAAAGGAGAATTACTTTCATCATTTACGGAACCGCCGTTGTAGTCTACGGAACAAAGGAGCAATTTTGGGGCCCAGGACAAAAACGAAAAAGGGTACAAGGAAGAAAGGGATAAGATAGATATAAGCTGTAGCGTTCATGGATAACCTCATTTACTGAATAATCTTAAAGAGACGGAGAATTGGACCAGATGCAAACTTCAAAAAATAAAGACTAATGTAAAATTGTGTGCATTGAAAGATAACATCAACTGGAAATATCCAGGTTAACCAACAAATTGCATTATGAGGTGTTGGGAATTGGGTTATTAAATCAGATCCAATTGAAAGTGAAGGCATTATAGAAGCAAGGGAGCTAAAGAGATTTGCAATATTTTCAATGATGCCGTTAAGGAGATTTATGAATATATCAACTATAAGGCTACCAATTGAATGGAAGAAATTTGAAAGCCAATTAAGTATTACTTCAAAGAAAGAAAACATAAAAACCTCAATTGAAGAGAGCCATTACAGCTTTGGCGGTTCCAACAATACAAATAATTGAAAAGAAAAATTTTAAAATCTTTACAACAGATTCGAATGGGGAAAAATCGAGGGTTATAAATTCATTTATAATAGATCCTCGAAAATCAACTGATGCAGTGGGGGGATAAGTACAGCCAGAGCCTTCAACGTAACCAATGCACTGCAAAAGTAAATTAGGTAATTGATAAATAGCAGTTTCTTGAAATGCTTCAGCAGCTTGGTTGATTGGGGTAATATTTATATACGTAGATAGAGGAGCTGCACTGAGGTCATAGGTTGGTGTGTACCAGGAATCAGGGGAAGAATAAGTAGGTTCAGGAGTTTTATTAGAATCTTCCGTTGAATTTCCTACTGTTTCAGATGTGGAAGAACCTGTTACATTACCTGCGCTATCGTAATTCGTGGTAGTTGTGCTGGTGTATTGGGTGCCATCAATATTGTATGTAGTGGTTGAAGTAGTTGTTTTCGAACCATCTTCATGAGTTACTGTAACTGTACCAATATCTGATGGCGTGGCATCACCATCGGAAACAGAAGGAGTAGGATCACCTTTACATTGGCCGGTACAGTCTTCACCGTTCCAATTGACAATATTTCCCTCGCCACCACATCTTTGAGAAAGAGCTGACCAGGCAGCTTCACAGGAATTATCGAAAGGGCTGCAATCTCCAACACAGGTTGACCAATCGAAACTTGCAACTTGAGCAACACCGCCGCATTTATTTTTTAAAGCTGTCCATTCGTCAGCACATAGATTTTCTGCAGGGTCAAGGAAGGCATCTAATGAATCATCCAAATCGAGGCCGCAAGCTTGACCCGTGTATTGGTAATGATTTGATGATACACATGCACCATTGGTACAACCGACAACATAAGTTGAAATTAATTTAGCATCACAACCTGCAATACATTTATTCGTTTTATCAGCGGATTGTGTATTTGTATGTTCGTCCAGAAGGTAACCTGCATCTGTTCCGGCTTTATCTTCGCAGGGATTTACTGGTGCACAGCCGTTGGGATAGTTAGAATTAAGTGAATCAACGTTAGTCGTTCCATACTTCTCATTTAAAGATTCGGCAAATGCACCAGAAACATATGTATTTATATAAGTATGAATATCATGCCAACATTGGTCCATGCCTTCTGGACAGGTGTCCCAGGAACCAAACTGAAACGAAACATAGTTAGCTCGATAAGTATTTCCATAAGAAACAACCCATCCAGACTTTATGCCATTCTCAAAATCACCCGAATATGCACGCATGGAACCATTAGCGTAAAAAGTTCCAGTACCTGCTGAGTAAGCATAACAATTTCCATCAGCCCCTTCTTTAATAGAATTAGCACCATGAACAGAACAAGAAGCGAATAAAAGGTAGAAAAAGAACGATAGAACTATGAGGAAATTATTACTAGTCATCCTATTTACTCTGTTAAAAATATATACTGTTAATGAGCAATAATAATAAACTTTATTAATGAAATTTATTTATAAAATTACAAATCATCAAAGCAGAGACAGCGAAAATGTTTTTGGAATGGTTGAAAGTCTTTACCTATGCATTGAAATTTGAACATTGAACCACGTTCAGAGCATGATCGTTGACAAATTTGCAGGTATTCAAGGCAGCTTTTCGCTTCAACATTTCGTGCTAAACCAAAAGTCGAGGTAACGCGAGGAAGAACGTATTTGCGAGGAACCGTTACTTTCTGTTCAACTGTCAATGAATCCTGATCCTTGATGTTTTCAGCAAAAGCAACGCTAAAAATCAGAAAACTAATAACAAGGGAAGGGCTGAATAATTTCATAATAATTCGTCATTTTTGCGTTAAAAGTGATGGAGGAATATAATTCACGTTTAATTGATTCAGCAGTTTTGTAATATTCTTGAGGATGCAAACCAAGATGTTCAAGGCCATACTCCTCTTCAAGAGCATCATCTTTAAAAAGTTTAAATGTGTCGTACAAATCGCAGGTATCATAATCGAGGCGATAGGTGAATTTATCCTCCATCATGCCTTTGAATGTTCCTGCACCATTAACGATTGATTGAGTAGCAAAGCGGGGGTGTTTATAAAAATGAGAAAGTGAGATGCCGAGGAATTTTCTTTTCTGCATGTTACGGCACCAGGTGACCAAATCGACTTTACCCCTGATTTGCTTATCAATGTCTTCATCGTTATGGGTCATGAAGACGGCTTGAACTTTTAATTTTCTTATGTTGATGAAATATTCGATGAATTGATTATTTCGTAGTTTTTGATAATCACGAGAATTGAAATAAAGGCTTGCCTCATCAAAGACCTGCAAGCCCCACTCTTCACGGGTTTTGGCCTGTTTGCCGGTTGCGAGCTCGGAGACTTTTTCCGCAAAATCATAACAGGACTGAACCGAACCAAAGCGGAAAGCCCTGTTGTAATAATCAACGGCTGTATCAAGGATTAGCTGATCTGATGCCAGGGGCGAAAGAATACGGGTTGCGTATTTAATTGCCCAATCATCCACCAAAGGATAATTCAGACCAATTACACCACCACGGCGTAAGAATCTGAACGCTCTGGCGTTGACAATGGCTGACTTGCCATTGCCCATAGCACCGCAAAACATTTCAATGACAGCCATGATTAACGATATGAAAAGAAGCGGGAGAAGACGCGAAGGCCCGCAAGAGCGGCAATGAGAGAGGCTGTAAAGCCAAAAACACTCACTGCCGCAATTCCGAGCCAACCGGTAGCAGCCGAGGCCATTTCAATATATGATATGGTCGGCATGGCCTTGATTACCGCCCAGAGATAAGACGGCTGAACATTTGCAAGCCAACCTGGACGCCTTTGATAGAGCCAAAAATGCCCATACCGCCGGTAATAGCGAGGCCGATCATGGTGGAAACCTGGGTTGCTGCTGCGGTGAACTGTTCAGTGGTAAGCATGGTTTTTTCTCCTGTGCTTAGGTGGGTGGGAGTTATTTCCCGGTTTACAACCAAATAATGGATTTCAACCAATTGAAGACGAAATGAAGACCAATAGAAGAAATCCAAATCAGTAGGCCAACGGCAAATGAGGAACCAAAAATTGTGATAAATTCAAATTCACTCATGGTCGGCCAAGATTAAATTGAATAGTTGAAGAAACGATATTGGCAGCAATGAGCCCGGCGTTAACTGCAAGGAGGGTTGCAAGCCAATAGCCAATGGTTCGGAGCTCTTCAATGTGGTTGAAAAGCGTTTGCCAATCGGTTTCGTTCATGCCAAGTTAAAGCCCATGATTCGCCCCTGATAAAAAATGGGGATGATCTTGAGGGCACAAGGTTCCAGATCTTTGAACTTGGAAAGATCGGTACCGTAGGGAATCTCCACTTGAATGGAAGAAGTTGCGCCGGGAAGATTAACGAGCAATTGAGTAACGAGCTCGCCGGAGCCTTTGCGTGTATAAGAACGAAAACCGTTGCAGGTTCCCTTGATGAACATTCCCATTGCCTCTTTGCGTTGTTCGGGTGCGGTTTCAGTTGCCATGTTTTTTCCTTTGAGGGTGTTAGAGTTTTAAGTGGTTAGGGTTATCGGGTTAAATTATCAGGCAGCCTTGCAGCCCCGGACCTCACGGGCCAGGTCTGCAAGGCTGCAGAAACCAACAGGCATTCGGTCAAAGCAATCTGAACAAATAAAATGAGCCGGTGCCGTAGGTGAAGGACAAAAGAAAGAAGGGTGAAAACGAACCTTGCAACACAAACAAGTGATGTATGCAATTTCATCTAAAGGGAACTTTTCAGGTTTTTTAGGAATCATTTATTCACCGAACAAGTAAAGATTTATTCCGACTGTATAGGGGAATACGCATAACTTTTGCCCCTGGTGTACTGGTGTAACAATGCCAGCACTGGAGGTACCGTTGATAATTTCCGTCTTCCGTCTCAATTGTTGTCACTTCAAGCGATCTGCCGCAGATGTGACATTTTAATTCAGAAATATTAGGCCGGAGGTCATGAATCATTTTGGGAGAACCTCGAAAAGTTCAAAGTGAGTAACTGGAACGAATGCAAAAGAGGATTTGCATTCAGAGCAATCAAAAAACAGCTGAAAACCTCTATCAGTTAACCGCATTGAATTATTATCCAAGACATTTTGACACTTAGGACAGAGGTTTAAATCTACAGAAGGAATTGGAGTGGGAGATAATTTTTTCATAACGGGTGCCCGATTAGAAGTTGAAACGGTCAATGTAACAGCCGGTTGAATTGAGAGAGTTTTGAACCTGAATGGCGCTTTTAACTGCTGGGGGCACCCAGGCAGGAAGAGAAATTGAGAGAGGGAGTCTGACGAAAAACATCGAGAAACGACGAGAGAAGGTGGTCGGTGTCATGGTTGGTTCCAAGTTGTTGGGTGGTGGTGTGGTAGAATCAAAAAAATAATTTAATGTTGGTATACCGACATATAAAATAAGAAATGTAGACATGTCAACACAAAAAAATGCGAAAAGTGAACAAATTGGACAGAGAATTAGACAGTTTAGAAAACAGAACAATTTAACTTTGGTTCAATTGTCCGAAATTATAGGGATTTCTCATGGCTCTTTGTCTGGGTTAGAAAATGGAAAATCTAAGCCTTCAGCAGAAACTTTATCAAACTTTTGTCTGTATACAGAAATCGACATCAAATGGTTGTTGACAGGGGAGAAGGCAAAAGAAGAAAAAAAGGAATCGCCAATTAATCGTGAAAGAAAAAAAATTGAGATCTTGAATCAGGCAGAAGAATGGTTGGAAGAAATTGTTGAAAAAAACCCGAAAAGAGAAATTTGGTTCGAGGTTGAATTCGAGAAAACTTTTCAAGAATTCAAAAAATGGAAGGAAGAAAAAGAAACTGAAACAATCGAAAAAGACTATACTTCGAATCGTAAGGTAGCGTAAAATAATGAAAATAAAAATGGATTATTCAAAAAACCACTTTGTGGCATAACAATCAGTAAGAAAAAATCCATAACCCCTGAAAATTTAGCGAAAAATTTACACAAATTAAACGAAAAATATTTTTTTAAATACATACACAATGATATTCGAATATCTTCTATTAACAATAATTATACTTGTTACATTTTTTTTAAAATCGTCTTGGTTTAAGGGAGCTATTGGAGAATTTAAAGTAAACTCCATTATTAAAAAGCGACTGAATAAAGTTGATTATAAAATATTAAAAGATGTTTTATTGCCCGCTGAGAATGGAACAACACAAATAGATCATATAATTGTTTCAAAATACGGAATTTTTGTCATAGAAACGAAAAATTTCAGTAATTGGATATTTTCGAATGTCGGACCATTTTGGACCCAGGTAATTTATAAAAAGAAATATAAATTTCAAAACCCTATACGACAAAATTATAAACATGTAAAAACAATTGAAAGATTACTTGGAGAACCAGAAAAAAATATTATAAATGTAGTCGTTTTCGCTGGTGACTGTGAATTCAAAACAGATGTTCCTAATGGTGTCGTAAAACTTAGACGTCTCATTTCATACATTAATTCATTTCAAGATCAAGTAATTGATGATAACCAGGTAGAAAATTACGTAGGAAAAATTGAGAATTATCGGCTTGAAAACACAATCAAAAATAAAATTCAGCATATTAGGAATATTGATAAAATCATATTCGAAAAAGGATATGATCGGCCCACTTTTGAAGATAAAATAAAAAAACAAGCATATAACATTTTAATATTACTTTTATTTTTACTAATTATATTCAGTTATCTTGGAAAAATATCGAAACAATCCACAAAAAATATTCATGATATAACAAAAAATAATTCTGCCAAGGTTGAAAATATTAGAAAAAATACAAAAGACGATGTGCAGAAACAGTATCAAAGCAAATACACACACTTTGAACAAAAAATAATAAAACAAAAGCCAACGGCCGCACCACAACAAATTCATCCATACCAGCATACATACAAACCAGTACAACAAAAAACACACCCATACACCGAGCTAAAGCCCAATGTTCGACATAGAGCAGGGGAGCGAATAATGTATAGTTGGATCGATGATAAAGGAAACAAACATTTTTCTAACGTAGGGTTCCCAAAAAACAAGAAATACACGAACGGAAGTATTGGGTGGTATTAAATATGACCAGAAATGAAGGACTTTTGAAGGACATTTACTGATAAAACAAAAGAAAAAAACGGGGCAATAAAGAAAGAAAATACAATAAAAATAGCAACATAGATCAGGGGAGTTTGCTATTTTTCGGCCTTTCACGCCGGCAACACCGGTTCAAATCCGGTTGGGGACGCCATATAAAACGGCATGTTAGCTCACAGAGTTAACATGCCGTTTCTTTTTTGGGGGCCTTCAGGGGGCCTTTACTCTGAAAATCCTCCTTCAATCCGGTCAGCGCATTTACCACAGACCGATTTTCCATAAGCTTGTGAATATATCGTTCGGTTGTTGAAAGATGATCGTGGCGCAAATGGTGCTGAATATCCACCAAGGGCACTCCTTTACCCGCCAGGATCGATGCACAGAGATGCCGAATACCATGAAAGCCGAACCGCTCCACCCCTGCCCTCTTGCACAGCCTTCGCAGCCACTGTAGACGGTATTGATACGGAGCCCCGGTTCCAGGCTCGGTAAATACCCATTTGCCTTTTCCCGTTTCACGGTGCTGCTCCCGCAAAGCCTCCATGGCCTCATCCGTCAGAGAAATCCAGGCCGATTTCATAGTACCCAGCCGATTTTTCTTCCAATGCAGCAAAATCCTGCCGTTGATGAAATCCACATCTGCCCACCGAAGCTGAAACAGTTCTGCCCGACGCGCCCCGGAATAGAGATAACAAAGCAACATCCTTTTATCTTGCGGCTCAGTTGCTTTTTCATACACCTTCCAAAATTCAGCCAAAGATGGAATGCGCCGTTCGTGGCGAACCTCTCCTTGTTTTGATGTCCTCTGGAATGGATTTTCATAGGGCATTTCCAGGTAATCCCTTCCCCAGTTCCAAGCGGCTGAAAGATTCTTTCGATCTTTGTTCGCCGCATTCCCTGAACGCTTTTTTGCCTGAGCCTGAAAATGCTTCAGGATCAGCAAGGGACGGAGACTTGTCACAGAGCAGGCCGAATCTACCCCACTTGCAAAGAAACACTGAAAAGCACGCTTTTTCTCATCGTAGGTGCAAATTCCAGACGATCCCGGCCAGCCATTCCATTTGATCTCGGCCACTGATTCCATTTCATTCCGGCCATCGATTCCATTCGATCCCGGTCACTGATTCCAGGCCATTCCGGTCACCATTTTCGGAGCGAAACGACGCATAGAACCAGATGGTATAGAACCCTTTCTTAAAAGAAATAATCAAGGAGGGGTTCATGCCAGGCAAGAGGGTATCTATGCGCAAAATACGAGAGGTGTTACGCCTCAAACATGACCTACGTCGCAGTAACCGGGAAATCGGTTTGAGTTGCGGTATAGGGAGCAGTACCGTTGGCGATTACCTGCAACGTGCCAGG
Source organism: uncultured Desulfobulbus sp. (assembly GCF_963664075.1). Taxonomy (NCBI): domain Bacteria; kingdom Pseudomonadati; phylum Thermodesulfobacteriota; class Desulfobulbia; order Desulfobulbales; family Desulfobulbaceae; genus Desulfobulbus; species uncultured Desulfobulbus sp. The sequence continues at coordinate 4,691,529 of NZ_OY760916.1, read as the reverse complement.
AATGCCGGGTTGCGTTGGCCGCTGCCGGAGGAACTTGGTGATGCAGAGCTTGAACAACAGCTGTTTCCACCGCCCACACCAGCCAACAGCTCCCGGCTGTTCCCTGATTTTCAGGAAGTCCATAGGGAGCTGCAATCACGCAAGCATGTCACCTTGAACCTGTTATGGCAGGAGTACAAGGAGCTACACCCAGACGGCTACCAATACAGCTGGTTTTGTCAGAGGTATCGAGAGTGGGCCGCCAGGCTGAATGTGGTGATGCGCCATGAGCACCGGGCTGGCGAAAAACTCTTTGTCGATTATGCCGGCCAAACCGTAGATATCATCGATCCAAGCACGGGCGAGATCCGTAATGCCCAGGTCTTTGTTGCTGTGCTGGGGGCGAGCAATTACACCTACGCGGAAGCCACGTTCAGCCAGCAGCTTGAAGATTGGGTCGGATCGCATGTGCGAGCCTTCAATTTCTTCGGCGGAATTCCGGAGGCTGTTGTTCCCGATAATCTCAAAAGCGGTGTCAGTAAATCCTGTAAGTATGAGCCCGACATCAACCCAACCTATCACGATCTGGCACGACATTATCAGACCGTGGTCCTGCCTGCCCGGCCCAGAAAACCGCGTGACAAGGCCAAGGCGGAAGCCGGTGTGCTCCTGGTGGAGCGGTGGATCTTGGCAAGGTTGCGCAAATACACCTTCTTCAATCTCGCGGATTTAAACCGGGAAAGTAACTACTCACACCCTCTAAAAAAAGCTCAAAGCCAAATAAATAACTTGACAGGTTTTTACCGGAATTATTTCCAATAGCCAGGGATGTCAACAAAAATGCCCATCAACGCGCTTGGTCGTCTCTAAATCGTTCCATTATTGCGTTCCGATAGCAAACAGATGCGATAGCGCTCAATCGTTCAACTCAGGGGCACACAGGAGGCCGAAAAAAGCCATGGTATAGTAAACCCATGGGAACAGTAAACAAAATAAGGGTACGCGAAGAAGTCGATCTCCTCAAACAGGAATTTGAACAGCTTTGTTCCGCCGGCAAAGTTTCCTCTGAGATACGGGTCCTGGTCAACAGCCTGCTGGTTGTCGTCGAGTTGATACTCTCTATTTTTCTTGAGAAGACAACGCGCAAGGGAAACAAAAACTCGAGCATTCCTTCTTCGCAAACCGAAAAAGACGAAACCGCTACCAAGCACTGCACCACTACCGGCAGGGGAAAACAAGTCAATGGGCGGGTTGGTAATACACGCGTCAAAGAATCGGTCACCACTGCTCAGGTCGAGGTGTGTGATATCTGCGGAATGGTGCTGGATAGCGTTGCATGCCAGGGGCATGAACGTCGGACAAAAATCGACATCGTTTTTGAAAAAGTTGTCGAGCACATTGACGCAGAAATAAAGCAATGCCCCAATTGTGAAGCAACAGTCAAGGGGCGTTTCCCTGAGGATATGCCGGGTAAGCTGCAGTACGGCAATGGGCTTAAAGCGTTTGCCATTCATTTGGTTATCAGCCAGATGGTCGCTTTAAACCGGGTTCAAAAACAGATAGCAGCCATGATCGGTAGCGTAATCTCCGAGGCCAGCCTGCTCAAATTTGTTTTGCGCTTGTACCAATCACTCGAAGCATGGGAATCCAGAGCTATTGATAGGCTGCTGCAGGCTCCATCCCTGCATGTGGATGAAACCTCGTTTCGGGTTGAAGGGAAGAATCACTGGATTCACGTCTATTCTTCCGGCGAAACAACCCTGAAAGTACTGCATCGAAAGCGGGGCAAGGAGGCAATCGAAGGATTGAATATCATCCCTCGGTATGGCGGGGTGATCATCCATGATTGCTGGGCATCATATTTATCCTACGACCATTGCGGTCACGGACTTTGCGGCTCGCACCTTTTGCGAGAGTTGACGTTTGTCGTTGACTCTAACCAATACCGGTGGGCCCGCAATCTAAAAGCGGTGCTCCAGCAAACGTGTCGTACGGTGGCTCAACGTCCGGAAAAATGTCTTACCGAAGGGGAGTATGCCAACCTGCAGAAGCGCTACCGTAATATCCTTACGCGTGGCAGCAAGGAGTTGCCCAAGATCCCTCCGAAACCACAAGGGAAGCGCGGCAGGATAGCCAAATCCGATGCGCACAATCTTTGGGAGCGATTACAAAAGCATGAGGCGGCAGTCTTGCTTTTTGCCAAAGAACCACATGTGCCGTTCACCAACAACAGAGCGGAAAGGGATCTTCGCATGGCTAAGGTAAAACAGAAAATATCCGGTTGTTTTCGACGTAAACAATATGCCCAGGCTTACTGTAGGATTTCAAGCTACCTGCAGACCATGGCAAGCCAGGGGATCAATCCTCTTGTCGCTATCCAGTTGGCACTGGCAGGAACTCTGCCTGATGCCGAAGAATAGGGGTGAGTAGCTACCCGGGAAATACAACGGTTGCTGCAGATCTTGAACACCAAACAGTTCAAGAGACTCCCCGGCACCCGCCACAGCCGTTTTTGTGAGATTGACCAGCCCGCCCTCAAACCACTCCCTATGTCACCCTACGAGCTGGCCTATTGGAAGAAGGCGACCGTCCACCTTGATTATCACGTAGAGGTGGAGGGCCACTATTACTCCGTCCCTTACGCTCTGGTGAAAAAGAAACTGGATGTTCGCTATACCGCACGTACGGTCGAGTGTTTTTACCGGAATCGACGCATAGCCAGCCATCTCCGCAGTACTCTTCGCGGTCGCCACACCACCGTCAAAGCACACATGCCCCTCAATCACCAGAAATACTCGGAATGGAATCCTGAACGGTTCAAACGCTGGGCAGCCAAGATCGGGCCGCAGGCTCTCCTGCTCACCGAAACGCTGTTGGTCCAGCGCCAACACCCACAGCAGGCCTACCGAAGCCTGCTGGGCATTCTCAGGCTGGGTAAAGCCTATAGCGATGAACGGCTGGAAGCAGCATGTGCACGAGCTTTGAGAATCAACGCGCTCTCCTACCGGTCCATCGAGTCCATTCTCAAAAACGGCCTGGATCAGAAAACGCTGCTTAACAACGAGAAGAGCAGCAAACCAGTAGAACATGGCAACATCCGTGGAGCCGATTACTACAACTCAACAGTCCATTAATGGAGAATCACATGCTGTTGCACCCAACACTTGAAAAACTCAATACCTTGCGTTTCACCGGCATGGCCGCGGCCCTTGACGAGCAAATGCAGATGAATTCCCTTGCCGACATGAGCTTTGAAGAGCGACTTGGCCTACTGCTTGATCGTGAAATAACAGCCAGAGAAACACGGAGACTGCAAACCCGACTCAGAGCAGCCAAACTACGCCAAGATGGTTGCATCGAGGATATCGACTTTCGCCATTCTCGGGGACTGGACAAGTCGCTGGTACTCAGGTTGGCCGGTTGTGACTGGATCAAAGCGCGCAACAATCTGATCATTACTGGCCCTACCGGTGTCGGGAAAACCTACCTTGCCTGTGCCTTTGCTCAGAAGGCCTGCAGAGAAGGACTGAACACGCTGTACCTGAGAACGACAAAGATCTTCGAGGATCTCGCCCTGGCCAAAGGTGACGGCAGGTATCTGAAGCTCCTGAAAGCCCTAGCCAAAGCCGATCTCCTGGTACTAGATGACTATGGCTTAGTCCCGCTGGGGCGGGAGCAGCGACATGATCTGCTGGAGATACTGGAAGATCGTCATGGCTTGAAATCAACCCTTGTCACCAGCCAGCTCCCTGTGGACCACTGGCATGAACAGATCGGCGATCCGACCGTGGCAGACGCCATCCTGGACCGGTTGGTCCACACCGCGCACAAAATACAACTGAAAGGAGAATCAATGAGAAAAAAGAAGGCAAACTTGACCTGAATGGCGACAACGAGGTAATGGATTACTAACCGCGTCGCTTCGCTCCGATCACCCGACCGAGATCACTGGAACAGGTGGCCGGGATCGAATGGATTCAGTGACCGGCTTCGACTGGATTGACTGGCCGGATTCCCTGGAATACGCATCGTAGGTCTTTTCAACAAATTTCTTTTTGCAGAAATCAAGGTACGCTGTTGCCCAGTCCAGCAAGGAGACCGTGAGGATCTGATCCGGATTGTCCTCGTCCAGGAGTCGCTTTCTTTCCTTGATTTCCCATTCGACCGCCTCCTTCCGCGTGGCGCATCGGTGTTTTACTTTCCTTCCATTGATCTTGATTTGTCCGATCCATGGTTTTTTCGGACTTGTTTTGTCTTTGTACGGCATTGATAACCTCTTTCTCAAAAAATACGTAAACACGGCTACCAAGGCGCATACCACCCAGCTCCTTATAATGCAGGCGAACAAATCTCGCACCAACACCCAAAAATGCGGCAACCTCTTTTACGGTCATTCGGGTTCCAAGTTCCTGTCGTATGATTTCCATAGCGGTTTCAGTCTGAGCTATCCTGCGAGTGTTGAACGAAACTCATTCCGTTTCGTTGTCATCTTGTCGACAAAGGTCTTCTCATCCTCAAACAAAGCATGGAGATCCTCTTCAATAATCTCCTTGCTCACATGAACAATTTTATCGATATCGTTCGGCGCTATTTCCATAGAGGCACAAACAGACATGAGCATGCCACGCGCTTGCTTACGAAGCATTTCAGTATCTCGATGTTTTACAGGATGGGTTCGTGCATATCCAAAGACACCGGTCCAAACAACAGATTGAACTGCCTGCCAAAATTCAGAAACCTTTGCCTTAGACTGGTTATGATTGCGATTTACAGGGCCATCCGCATGACGTGTCCATTCATTCGTGAGATATCTCCACAAAGATTTTAAGGCATTCGCCAGGTCGAAAACGGTGTTGATTTGATTTCCCTGAAGATCTGAAAATTCACGAAGCCGTGGCCGTCGAATCTGGTATTCGACACGGGTTACCGGCTGCTCATCATAGGCACTGACACCCCATATCTCAGAAAATACCTGCTGTTTATTGGTCGCACGCTTTCGTTTCAACTCGATTACCTTGTCGTAAACACGAAGCATGATGTCACCGCTGCCAATGTTCAAACCGGAAAATTTGCGGTTTGTGTGTTTACAATCAAAGTTCAGCTCATCCGGATCAGGTTCACGCTTCGAAATCTTGAGGCCATCATAATTCCCATCATCTCGGGCAAGGGATATCCAATGGCTGCGATTATCTAGATCCATTGCTTTAATATCGGCCCCGATGAAATCAGCGGCAAGATGGACCTCAAAAACACGCTCCTTGATCACATCCCCACCATGCAGAGCCAAGAAAGCTTTGACCAGGTTATAAATTCCATGAAAACCAGGCGACCAGCAGGAAAGAGAACCTATCTCCAAGCGACAGTTGGGGATTTTTCCATCTTCTTTCCGACGGTTAAAAAGCAACGAGATATCACCGGACTTCAGCCGGTAGGTATAAAATTTGGTCCCGGTACGATAAAGATTCCAATCAAAACCATGTTCCTTAAAAACTGGGATACAATCGTTCTCGGTATCCTGAACCTGCTTTTTCATGAACTCGAGTATGGGGAGGAGGTCACTCTCCCGCCCATCCCATTTCACCCAAAAAGACACTTTCAAAAAATCAAGACCTCTTGAGACCCTCAAACCTGGCAACACCGATACTACTGGTAAGTCACTTGTTAATCGGGCTTGTGAATCCGGATTTTTCGGCGAGTCATTAACCGCTTGAACATGCACTGGCGCTGAATCACGGTGAACAAAAAGCGGGTATCCATGATCAAAGCGATACTCTTGAAGAGGAAGGTCCTTGAGGTGATCAGGATAAGGTTGATTGAAGGTCGGGATATAGGACAAATCGACTTGCTCGCCTTTTAGAGCTGCACGAACTTTACGGGCAAGCGGGTCTTGGGAACGTCTTGAGAATGAGCGCATTTTACTTCCCCAGGATTAGGAGCTGAACCAGCAACCGGCACCGGCAAACGCCGGAAGCCGGTTGCTGGTTCAGCTCAACAATTGAGTGAGTAACAGCTACACGCTGTTGTTTTTTCATTGTGGGGCCTATCTTTTTCTGACATATTTGACGTAACAGTTATCTCTGGATCAATAATACCGCCAGAGCAGTCACAGTCAAGCAAAAACGACCAAATGGTCATATTTTACCCAAAGGAACGCCCATAATGGCATTTAAAGACAGAATTAAGGAAATAAGAAAAGAGCTCGGTCTTACGCAGAAAGAAATGGCGGATAAAATAGGTGTAAGCCTACGCACACAGCAAAGATACGAGGAAGGGAGCAAGGCCCCTGAGATACACCTGCTCATTGACCTGGCACTTATTGGATACAACCTACACTGGCTGATCACCGGCGACGGTCATAAACGACTCAAACCCAAACCGGAAGAAAATAGCTATTTAAAAGAAATAGAAATTTGGCTAGAAGAAGAAATCAACAAGGACCACAAAGTAAAGGATTGGTTCAAGGTGCAATTCGAGATTGCATTTCCAACATTCAAAGAATGGCGTCAAAAAAGGTAACCATCTAATAACTCAAGGAGAAACAGTTTTGTTCAGCCGGAAGAGTACTCGCTTATTTTCAATCTTCTTTTTTCTCGTCTATTCAATAACTGTTGGAATCCTCTTGTTATATTCCTCTGCAGTGGCAGCCAGTTATGATTTGGGACACGAATTCACCGTTGAAGAGCTCAAATCCGACTCTTCAGGCGTCTGCGATTTCATGGCAGACATAATAGATGACCTGGAAGATGATATAAATTTTGCTTCAAATACGAGGAAATGGCTTCACTGGCCTACGGACCAGGAGCGTGCTGAATATCTTCAAAAGCTTGGCAGTAAAGCGATCAGCAGTTTTATAACCCTACGCGCTGAAAATAATTACGCACTTGGAAACCTTGGCACTCAAACTGCCTCAGAATACTACAATTTAATTTTTCAGTTAGAGAAGGTGTTGGTTCAGCTCCTTGCATATCCAACAGAAAGAATGAGTTTTTCAACCATCTATAGCTTGCAGACCAGCGGTAAGCTCTCTTCAGATTTTTTTTCAAAAACTGCTTATCACTCTGTCCTTTACTCTTCACTCGATGGCTTGGGAAACTATTACTACACAATGGTAGCCTACCGATTATTGCATATACTGCCTATGCATGAAAAAATGTCAGATGGAACAATATTTGGTGACATAGAATCAGACATAGAATCCCTCTCAGATATTTCATACGAAGAAAAACAGGCTCTGTACAACATTTTTGCAGATACGATGAAAAGTATATTTGCATATGAATTCGGCCGCACCCCAAAAATACCTGATATAAATGCAATTAGCGATGATATAGACAATACCTCAATAGAAGTTGTTGACTCTTCCCGTGACATGATCCACGGCCTCCTTCTTTCTGAATATTGGGGACTCGCTGGCGATTGGTTCAATGCGTCCTCTGATTTAGTTAAAGGACTAGTTAATGAGTTGATTTCAAGGACACTTTTAGCCATAAGCGTCGAAATCACCGCCACCTCAGAAATCGATACGGATGAGCAGCTTTATAAATACCTAGAAGGCGTTGAAATTAGCCTGGGCCAATTAATAGATGAAAGCAGTGGCTATGCGGAAGTAAGTCGCTGCACAGCCTATCCAAATCAATCTTGTCTTGGCAGCTCTGAAACTGGGGCATGGCCCAAATTTGTGTGGGAATCTTATTCAGGTGGGGAGAATGTGATTTTTTATATTCCACCCGAAGCTGAACAACGCCTGAATAACCTTAAGGCTATTATGAGCCATGTGCAGGACAGGGCAAATGCAAGTACGCACCCGCCAAATTTGTCGTTTACCGCCTCAGCAAGAAGCGTAGCAGAGGCAGATGGAAGATATCTTACCAATGTATTACTCCTGACCACCGACGGTGTAGCCACGGGTGAACCCTTTAGTGTGGATATTGTTATGAAGTCGGGTAGTGCAGAGGCAGATGCCGATTTTTACGGAACTAAGAAAACTGTCACATTCCCCACTGGAACGACCTCCGGCACCATATTGCAGGTGGCTATTCCCATCTACGCGGACCTCGAAGATGAAGCCGATGAAACTTTTACCATTAGGCTGGAAAATCCCAGCGGTGGAGCATCCTTATCATCACCGTCTTCTACCACGGTCACCATCAGTGATAGCGCCTCTTCTACCCTATGGAAGGAGCGTCAGACAAAACAATATCTTTATGGCGCAGCCTATGGAAACGGCCTCTATGTAACTGTCGGCAGCAGCGGCGCAATCATGATAAGCCAGGACGGACTTCAATGGGAGATACGGGCTTCTGGTACCGATAAGACGCTGAACGCAGTCACCTACGGCAACGGACGATTCATGGCCGTGGGAGAAAACGGTACGGCATGCTATTCCGATGATGGACTCAATTGGCAATGTAATTCCTTAGGTGACACCAGCACTGATCTTAACGGTGTCGCTTTTGGAAACGGTTTATTTGTGGCCGTGGATGACGCAGGAGAAATCTGGTCTAGCACAACCGGCGAGTCTTGGACTCAGAAAACCAATGGTACTGGTGCATTGTATGCTATTACCTACGGTAACGACTGTTTTCTGACTGTCGGTTATCAAGGCCAAGTCATGACCAGCTCTGATGGAATAAACTGGACTTCTCGGACAGCTAATACAACAGCAACTTTGTATTCTCTTATTTATGCTGGTGGTCAATTTTTGGCTGCTGGGAACTATGGGGAAATACACTGCTCACCTGACGGCATCACCTGGACCTCCAACGACACTAACGACTCTTCTTCTATAAGGAGTATCGCCCATGACGGAAGCCTCTATGTTGCTGTGGGCTATACTGGCAATATTTTTACCTCACCAGACGGCGTGAGTTGGACCAAACGCTTAGACCTTAATCACTACCTAAGCACTGTAGTTTACGGCAATGGAAAATTTGTGACAGTCGGCTCTTCGGGGGAAGTTTTAACCAGTACTAACGGCATTGACTGGAGCGAGGCAACAACAGCTACAACAGCAACTTTGTATTCTCTTATTTATGCTGGTGGTCAATTTTTGGCTGCTGGGAACTATGGGGAAATACACTGCTCACCTGACGGCATCACCTGGACCTCCAACGACACTAACGACTCTTCTTCTATAAGGAGTATCGCCCATGACGGAAGCCTCTATGTTGCTGTGGGCTATACTGGCAATATTTTTACCTCACCAGACGGCGTGAGTTGGACCAAACGCTTAGACCTTAATCACTACCTAAGCACTGTAGTTTACGGCAATGGAAAATTTGTGACAGTCGGCTCTTCGGGGGAAGTTTTAACCAGCTCTAACGGCATTAATTGGAGCGAGGCAACAACAGCTACAACAAACTACCTCTACGGCGTAACCTACGGCAATGGAACATTTGTGGCGGTAGGAGCCAACGGCACGATACAAACCTCCACCAACGGGACTGTCTGGGCACTACGAACAACTGATGCAACAGAGACACTCAACAGCGTTGCATATGGCCTTGGTGTTTTTGTTGCTGTCGGGGATAATGGCACCGTCATCCGTTCTGTAAACGGAGCAGACTGGGAACATAGGGATGCTGGGACCGCTGATCTAAACTGTATATCTGCAGGCACCAGCCAATTGTTTGCCGCTGGAGACAACGGAGTTGTTTTGGCATCGACAGATGGCAGAACCTGGCTTGAACAGACCGTGACCAGTCGTAACATCTATGCCATTACAGCCGTGGGGGATTTTGCAATGGCCGTAGGTCAAAGCGGTCTCCTTTTAACCGTTGGAAAGACGCTCTCTTCAAACTCGTCAACCGACACTAGCGCCTCTTTAGTCTGGACTCCCCGCCAAACAAACCAATACTTACATGGAGCAGCCTATGAAAACGGCCTCTATGTAACTGTCGGCAGCAGCGGCGCAATCATGATAAGCCAGGACGGACTTCAATGGGAGATACGGGCTTCTGGTACCGATAAGACGCTGAACGCAGTCACCTACGGCAACGGACGATTCATGGCCGTGGGAGAAAACGGTACGGCATGCTATTCCGATGATGGACTCAATTGGCAATGTAATTCCTTAGGTGACACCAGCACTGATCTTAACGGTGTCGCTTTTGGAAACGGTTTATTTGTGGCCGTGGATGACGCAGGAGAAATCTGGTCTAGCACAACCGGCGAGTCTTGGACTCAGAAAACCAATGGTACTGGTGCATTGTATGCTATTACCTACGGTAACGACTGTTTTCTGACTGTCGGTTATCAAGGCCAAGTCATGACCAGCTCTGATGGAATAAACTGGACTTCTCGGACAGCTAATACAACAGCAACTTTGTATTCTCTTATTTATGCTGGTGGTCAATTTTTGGCTGCTGGGAACTATGGGGAAATACACTGCTCACCTGACGGCATCACCTGGACCTCCAACGACACTAACGACTCTTCTTCTATAAGGAGTATCGCCCATGACGGAAGCCTCTATGTTGCTGTGGGCTATACTGGCAATATTTTTACCTCACCAGACGGCGTGAGTTGGACCAAACGCTTAGACCTTAATCACTACCTAAGCACTGTAGTTTACGGCAATGGAAAATTTGTGACAGTCGGCTCTTCGGGGGAAGTTTTAACCAGTACTAACGGCATTGACTGGAGCGAGGCAACAACAGCTACAACAGCAACTTTGTATTCTCTTATTTATGCTGGTGGTCAATTTTTGGCTGCTGGGAACTATGGGGAAATACACTGCTCACCTGACGGCATCACCTGGACCTCCAACGACACTAACGACTCTTCTTCTATAAGGAGTATCGCCCATGACGGAAGCCTCTATGTTGCTGTGGGCTATACTGGCAATATTTTTACCTCACCAGACGGCGTGAGTTGGACCAAACGCTTAGACCTTAATCACTACCTAAGCACTGTAGTTTACGGCAATGGAAAATTTGTGACAGTCGGCTCTTCGGGGGAAGTTTTAACCAGCTCTAACGGCATTAATTGGAGCGAGGCAACAACAGCTACAACAAACTACCTCTACGGCGTAACCTACGGCAATGGAACATTTGTGGCGGTAGGAGCCAACGGCACGATACAAACCTCCACCAACGGGACTGTCTGGACACTACGAACAACTGATGCAACAGAGACACTCAACAGCGTTGCTTATGGCCTTGGTGTTTTTGTGGCTGGGGGGGAAAATGGCTCCGTCACCCGCTCTGTGAACGGAGTAGACTGGTACTATGAAGTTGTCAGCGATATTAATGTCAACAGCATCAGTTTTGGCGCACTCGGCTTTGTAGCTGTTGGAGACGAAGGCCGCTATTTTCAATCTACCGACCTTGGAAGAACCTGGCTTTACGGTGAAACAGAAATTGCCAGGGATTTCTATTCCATCTGCCAAGTCAACGGTATTGCCTATGTGGCTGGGGGGGCAGGACTTTTTGCAGACACAGGCGTAAGCAGCGAAGAAGGAGAAGGAAACGGGCTTCCTAGAAGCCTGAACTCAGGCCAAATCGTCGGGCCTTTTTCCGGAGAAGAGGATAGTGAACGATTTTTCAGCCTGGAAATTCCTCCAAACACCACGAAAATGACCTGGTGGATGTACGGTGGTGACGGGGATGGAGATTTGTATGTACGGCAGGGCAGCCGCCCCAATGAACTCAACTTTGACTATCGACCATATACAGACGGCAATACTGAAATTGTTACGGTTCAGAATCCTGACTCAGGTACGTGGTACGGGATGATATATGGTTGGGAAGAGTACAACAATGTCTACCTCTATGTAGAAATTGAACAGGAGACCGTGTACCCACTTACGGTAAGTAAAGTAGGCTCTGGTACGATTACCAGCACTAACAGATCCGGAATCGCCTTTGGAAGCGATAATTCGGAAAATTATGATCCTGGAACCGAAGTGGTTTTGAAAGCTTCTCCTGCTGCAGGTTGGCAATTTTCGAAATGGGGAGGTAATGCCAGCGGAATTTCCGATACCTGTACGGTAACTATGACCTCTGCAAAACAGGTCACTGCCACCTTTGTGGAGAAAGGGCTTAATAGTCCTCCTGAATGGAACGAGATTCCAGACCAGATTCTTACCGTGGGGCAAACATGGTCGTATACACTTTCTGCCACGGATTCCGAAGACAATCTCACCTATTCCCTCCTGACCACCGGAGCTGTCACGTTGTCCGGAAGTACCTTACGCTGGACACCAACAAGTGCAAATGTTGGATTTCAGCGTCTCAAGGTCCAGGTATTTGACGGGGTGAACAGTCCGGTGACAGCCTTTATCCATCTTTATGTCAATCCGTTGACCAACAAGGCCCCGCTAGTCTCACAAGTGGGGGACATTGTGGCAAGTCCAGGTGGAACAATTACTTTTCAAGTCGTTGCAAATGATCCAAACTCCGATGATGAGGTGAGCATCAGCCTTTTGGGGACTCTGCCTGATGGGGCGACATTTGAAAACAATACTTTTCAGTGGACCCCAGGCTATAACCAAAGAGGAAGCTACTCTTTCACATTTGTGGCCAGCGATGGAACCTTAAGTACCAACATGACCGTACAAGTGACAGTGGATAAGGTGTTCTCAATTATTTCTGCTGCAGAGGAGAATGGTATAATTTTTCCAACAGGAAAAATTTGGTACCCTCAAGGAACCAACCAGACATATACCATTGCAGCAGATCAAGGATACTTGGTGGCCGATGTTATCGTCGACGATGTAAGCATTGGACCTGTTGAGAAATATACCTTTTCTGCCATTGGTTCCGATCACACCATTGTTGTTAATTTTGAAATCGATCCAAACGCAAATGCTTTGAAAGCGATGTCATCATGGCTACTTCTTTTGCTTGAAGACTGATTAAAAATGTAGGAAATAATATTTTTACAGAGATCCTATAAAACGACGGGGTCAAATCTCCGTCATTCACTCACAGAAGAAACCGTATTTTTGAGTAAACAGTGTCTGCACCAAGTTTTCCGGCGTCATCGCTGCGCTCGCCGACGGGGACTTACGTCCCCTGATGGCCTGTGGCACTGGCCTTGAAAAAGGATAAAAACAAGTTCACTCGCTAGCCCCATCATCTGATAATTTCTCCAAACATTTTTGAACCCGGTATGGGCTACGGCGCTGGTTGCGCCTAGCTGGGGTCAGTCGGCCTTACGGCCGCCTTCGGCTCTGCCGATCCCCAGCCCCCCTACTCGGAAACGAAAAAGTTCGGGGGCCCTTTTGGGGGCCTTTAATTTCACCCAAGACGCCACTTGAAAACTGGTGAAGCCTGAAACCTGCGAAAAAGGGCTGGGTGGCACCGCCTTGTATTTCCTCTAACGGCCTTTCACGCCGGCAACACCGGTTCAAATCCGGTTGGGGACGCCATATAAAACGGCATGTTAGCTCACAGAGTTAACATGCCGTTTCTTTTTAGGGAGAGCCTTTACTCTGAAAGACCTCCTTCAATCCGGTCAGAGTATCTACCACTGACCGCTCTTCCATAAGCTTGTGAAGATATCGTTCGGTTGCGGAAAGATGATCGTGCCGCAAATGGTGCTGATTACCCCTCTGGCGCACACCTTGATGGTATTTTACCCAAAGGTATACTCCTCAAGCTTATTGGCTTCTTTTTCAGCTTTTGCGATGATGGACTGCCTAATAAACTCATAGGGCAAGTCTGGAGTCCCCTCCATCATTTCACCGATTTTAGCCCAGTGCTCAATTTGCTCTCGCGTAGTACGGTTTAATTCTTTTGCCTTAATGGCTGCTTTGTTCACTAACTCTTGGTCAAGTCGAACACTGGAAGTAGACATACTCAATCCCCATACGTGTTTTTTGTTGCAAATGTAGCGCATTGCCCCAATTTGAGCAAACCCCCCCTACACTTCTCCATGCCACTGGCCAGATCGTCCATCGGTTAGAAAATCCATGAGTTGCACGTATTCCCAGCGGGCAAACTTCCTTGCCCATCGTCATCACTGATTCTACTATAATTTCATTTGCATTTTTTGTATCATAGTCTTAAAAAATTAGACAAGTCTTACTTTTATCAGCGCATTAAACTTTGATCGATGCGTAAAAGTTAAAAGCCGCGAAATAAACTTTCATTTTTCAAAACCAAGGAAAAAAATTATGAAAATTGCTGTCAGTGCGCACGGCGCCGATCTTGACGCCATGATCAATCCTCGTTTTGGCCGAAGTGACTATTTTCTGGTCATTGATACAGAAACCAATCAGGTGGATGCATACCCCAATGAAAACATGAATGCGTCAGGCGGGGCTGGGATTCAGTCGGCAAGCTTTGTCCTCTCCAAGGGTGTGCAGGCGGTCCTCACCGGGAGCGTTGGCCCCAAGGCCGGAGATGTGTTCAGCGGTTCTGGGGTTCAGCTGGTTACGGGGCAATCCGGCACCGTACGAGAAGCGCTCGAAACGTTTAAAGCCAGCGGACAGGAAACAGGTGGGACGGCTGCTCAATCCACAGCCTCTGCCGCAAACGAACCAGGCAATTCCGCATGTATGGCAGGCACAGGAATGGGGATGGGTGGTGGTGGCCGCGGCATGGGCGGTGGCAGAGGTATGGGGGGAGGCGGTGGACGGGGAATGGGTGGTGGTGGAAAGGGAAGGCGTCAATTTTAAATCTGAATTCAGGTTACACTCCTTCAGCTTCATCCCTGAAAAAAAAACAAGTACGTTTACCTAAAAAAGCGCTTACTGATCCAGTTAACTTATCCTCTTAGAGACTGCCCCTTATTGCCAACTTTGCCCTCCAAAAGCAAAGGTTGACGGTAAGGGGTTATTACTCATTACAGGTCCCTCTCATCCTATATATAATTGAGCGTCTCCTCTTCACGCCATAACCTGCGGCACTCCTCGCTTCACTCCTCCCCCCTCTCCCAATTGGTACTTTTCAAGCAATACCACGTCCTTTAAGGCACTCAAATAAAAGCGTTGTCATTCTAAAGAGTTTACATTAATTAGTTTCACGATGAGTCAGTAAGATACCAGCCTCAGCGTTACAAGGATGTTAAATAATCCAGAAAACTGTCACGATTCTGCTGGCTGTTTTGCCTCGTCAGGAACGTAGTATACTGCAAGCCCCAAGGCCTGACTTGACCGGTCCGTGATTCCGGTCCCCATCCCATAACGGAGGAAAAATACGTATGAAACGCTCCCTGCTGTTGTGTTCCCTGCTTTGTATCGCCAGCTCTGCCTGGGCGACGGACACCATCAAGATTGGTTTCAACATCCCTTTGACCGGCGACATCCCAAAAGTTGGGGAGATGTCGAAAGATGCCGGTGAGATGCTCAAGGCCGATATCAACGGTGCAGGTGGTCTGGATGTCGGTGGTAAAAAGTATATGCTCGAATTCGTCTACGAGGACAACGAAGCAAAGGCCGAATCTGCCGTCACCACTGCCCTCAAGCTGATTGACAAGGATCGGGTGCTGGCGATGATCGGCCCCAACTCCTCCAAACAGGCTGTTCCGGCTGGCCAGGTGGCCAATGACAATCGCACCGTCATGATCACCCCCTGGTCGACCAACCCGGACACCACCCTTGACCGCCCCTGGGTTTTTCGGGCTGCCTTCCTCGACCCATTTCAGGGCCCTGTTGCGGTAAATTATGCAGTAAAAACCTTTAACGCCAAAAACGCCGCTGTACTCTACGACCTGGAAAACGATTACTCTAAAGGTCTGGCAGAGATATTCCGTGATGCATTTGAGAAAAAAATGGGCAAAGGGACCGTTCTTGCTTTTGAGAGCCATAGCACCAAAGATCAGGACTTCTCTGCCCAGCTGACAAAAATCATTGCCACCAATCCGGATTTCATTTTCGTTCCTGACAACTACAACCAGGTGGCCCTGATCGTTCCTCAGTCCCGCAAACTTGGCTATAAAGGCGAATTTATGGGGTCTGATGCCTGGGGTTCTGCAGAGTTGATGACCCTCTGCGGCGACGACTGCAAGGGCCTGTCTTTCTCGACCCATTACGCTGCAGCAGGCGCCACCGGTCCGACCAAGGAATTCATTGACCGCTTTCAGGCCAAGTACAACCTGGTACCCGATGACGTTGCCGCCCTCACCTGGGACGCGACCCGAGTCGTTCTTCAAGGCATTCAGAACGCTGGCAAGTTGACCGGTAAATTGAAGCGTGACCGCAAAGCAATCCGCGAAGGTATTGCTGCCATCTCCACCTTTGAGGGCATCACCGGCAACATGAAGTTTGATGAGCAAGGCGACCCGATTAAATGCGCCGTTGTGGTCAAAATCAGCGATAAGGGGGAGTTCGAATTTAAGGAATCTGTCTGTCCCTGATACTATGCTGGCAACCTTCTTACAAAATGTTATCAATGCTCTGCAATGGGGGAGTTTTTACGCCCTCATTGCCCTGGGCTATACCCTTGTCTACGGGGTCCTGGTCCTGATCAACTTCGCCCATGGCGATGTATTCATGGTCGGTGCCTACCTCGCTTTCTTCATTGCCACTTTTCTGCTTGGCTCGGCATCGCTGCCGGGCTGGGCGGCATTGGCACTGACCATTCCCCTGACCATGCTCTTCACCTCCGTGGTGGGCGTCACCCTTGAACGGGTTGCCTACCGGCCATTACGGCGCAAGGGAGCCAACCGGCTGTACGTGGTCATCACAGCCCTGATGTGTGGGCTCATCCTTGAGCACGCCAACCTGGCCTTTCTTGGGGCCAGTCGTAAGGCCTTTCCTCGGTTGATTGAGGAAACGGTCTATAATGTTGGCGGGGTCACCTTCACCAACCTCAAGATCGGGGTAATCTTCACCGCGGTGGCGGTCTTTCTCTTCTTGAACTGGGTGGTCACGAAAACCCGGGTCGGCATGGCCATGCGCGCCATCTCCTACGATAAATTTGCCGTACCGCTGATGGGCATTCCCATCGACCATATTATCGTTATCACCTTTGTTCTTGGTTCCGGCTTTGCGGGGTTGGCAGGTTTACTCTTTGCTATGAGTTATCCGGTGTTGGAGCCCTACATGGGGGCTTTAATTGGCTGGAAGGCTTTCATCGCTGCGGTGGTTGGCGGGATCGGCGATATTCGCGGTGCATTCATTGGCGGTTTTCTGCTGGGCGCTGTCGAGATTATGGTCGTTGCCTTCTTCCCCTCGTCATACCGTGATTTGTTTGCCTTTACCGTGCTGCTGATCATCCTGGTGTTCAAACCAACCGGGCTGTTCGGTGTGGCCAAGACCACCAAGATCTAGAGGTTCTATGCTCAAACGCTATTCGGTCCACACCCTGTTAATTTGTGCCGGAGGCCTGATCACCTACCTCGCCTATGAGGAGATGGTCAGCCTCTATTTTCTCTCGGTCTTGATGTTCATGGGGATCAATGTGATCATGTCGACCAGTCTCAACCTGGTCAACGGTTACATGGGTGAATTTTCCTGTGGCCATGCCGGCTTTATGTGCGTCGGCGCCTATGTCAGCTCGATCCTCGGTGTCCTCCTCTTCACCAAGGACAAAATCTTCGGCCCTCCCCTGCTCGATCCTTCCATGGCGATCTGGGCCTTCCCCTTCGTGGTCCTGGCAGGCGGTGTCGCCGCAGCCTTTGCCGGGCTCCTGGTGGCCATTCCCTCCTACAAAACTCGGGGGGACTATCTGGCCATTATCACCATCGCTGCCAACTACATTATTATAAGTATTATCCAGAATCTGGGAGTAATCGGTGGATCCAGAGGTTTCATGGGCATGAAATCGGTGATTAATGCCATGGAAGATACCGTCTACTTACCCTGGATGGTGATCTGGGTCTTCCTGTTCACCGTCTTCACCATCTGGATTATCCGCCGCTACGTCTCCTCGACCTTTGGCAAGGGGGTCAGCGCCATCTGTCAGGATGAGGTCGCAGCAGAGATCATGAGCGTCAACACCAACAAGATCAAAACCATCAGCTTCATGCTGTCCTCCGGCTTGGCCGGGATTGCAGGCGCTTTGTTTGCCTACGTGATAGGCTATGTCAACCCGGGGAGTTTCAATGTTCTCAAGTCGACGGAGGCAATGGTCATGGTCTACTTGGGCGGCATGGGTTCACTCTCGGGATCAGTGCTTTCAGCCATCCTCTTCACCATCCTGCTTGAGGCCCTGCGTCCGCTCCAGATCATTAAATGGATTGTGATTCCTCTCTTGCTGGTCATCCTGATGCAGTTCCGACCGGAAGGCATAATGGGGAATAAGGAACTGGGAGATATCTTCCCCTGGCTGAAGAAATTCTATAGGTTTAAATAATGACCGCAACTGCACAACAGACAGCTCAGGTTCCGGTCCTCGAGATCAACGGGCTCACCCAACGTTTCGGCGGCCTGATGGCAATCAGTGACTTCAACGTCTCGCTCGACCAGCGTGAACTGGTTGGTCTGATAGGGCCCAATGGTGCCGGAAAGACAACGATATTTAACCTGGTCAGTGGCTTTTACCAGCCAAGTGAAGGAAAAATTTTTATCGACGGCAAGCCGACTGCCGGGCTCAAGCCCCACAAGGTCACTGCTCTGGGAGTTGCCCGCACCTTTCAGAATATTCGCTTGTGGAATGAGATGTCCGTCCTGGATAACATCCGGGTCGCTCAACACGGAAAACTTGGCTATGGATTTTTCCATGCCATCGCCCGTAGTCGAACCTACCAGGCCAGGGAGGCCGAGATTGTCCAAGAGGCCCATGCATTACTTGAAGTATTCCAACTCGACCAGTACGCCGATGAGCTGCCTCGCAATCTCCCCTACGGACTGCAGCGCAAAGTTGAGATTGTCCGTGCCCTCTCGGAAAAGCCCAAACTGTTGCTTCTGGATGAACCAGCTGCCGGGCTCAACTCGATTGATGTCCAGGAACTGATTCGATTAGTCCGCTGGATCCACGAAACCTTTGATGTCACCATCTGGATGATCGAGCACCATATGGATGTGATGATGGAACTCTGCCAACGGATCAAGGTGATCGATTTCGGACAGACCATTGCTGAAGGGACTCCTGAAGAAGTCCGCAATCACCCGGCGGTTATCACCGCCTACCTGGGGAATGAGACAATCTGATGCTGCTCTCCATTGAACACCTCGAAGTCAAATACGGCAATATCCAGGCGCTTCACGGTATCAATTTTCACGTCAACGCCGGTGAAATCGTCACCCTGATTGGGGCCAACGGCGCAGGGAAAACTACCAGTCTGTATGCCATTGCCCGCCTGCGGCCACCCGAGGCGCCACGGGTCATCGCCGGTGACATTTGTTTTGCGGGGCAGTCAATCCTCAAAACTCCCCCCGACAGCGTGGTCAAAGACCTCAAGCTGGCGTTGGTTCCTGAAGGACGACACATTTTTGGCAACCTCACCGTCCAGGAAAACCTGGAGCTGGCAACCTATTCTCGTCCCAAACAGGACGACCTTGAACAGGATTACCAGAAGATCTTCGAGCTCTTTCCCCGCCTGGCAGAGCGTCGCAAGCAACGCAGTGAGTCACTCTCCGGTGGTGAACAGCAGATGCTCGCTGTTGGCCGAGCGATGATGACCGGCTGCAACTTTCTCATGCTCGATGAGCCTTCCATGGGGCTTGCCCCCGTGCTGAAATACGAGCTGTTCCAAACGCTCAAGCGACTCAACGAACAAGGCATGACCATTCTTCTGGTTGAGCAGAATGCCAAGCTCGCATTAGAACTGGCCCACCGGGGTTACGTGCTTGATACCGGCAACATCGTTGCCGAGGGGCCTGGGAGTGAGTTGCTGGGGAACCCAGAGGTCAAGAAAGCATATCTGGGTGGATAAAAACGCAGGCTAAGCTATGTGGGAAATCGCAGCCCCAGAAGAGGCTCTTTCAGGCATTGCTGAGAGAGCCTCTTTTTTGTTTCACCCCTTAAAAACACATTTCTGTAAAACAAAATCCGTTTAGCCGAATCTGTTTTTCAACATATTTTTAGATAGTTGTCACTCAGATGACAGACATTCTCATGGTATTCATTGTAGGCTCCAAGGAAAGATCAGCAACCTACACTTGAACGCCGGATGGCCTCCCCCTTTAATGACGAGAGTTTCCGGCTTTGACACAGAAAATAAGCAGGAGAAGCCCATGACCAGAGAATGCCACAACACAGTTTGCGAAAATGTTGAAGAGAACCCGGCAATTTTTTCAGAGATGAATCCCCTTACTGCTGCACCTGTTCTTGCGTGCAGCACATGCACCAGCAACGCTCCTCAGGAAGAAACAGCTTTGGAGGCATGCCTCGACGCCCCCAAGGTCTTACTCAACGCACTGAAAGCTGGCCGCTTACGGGGCATGGTCTGTATGGTGGGTGGGGAGGGGGCATCCTCAGCAGAACTTGACGCTTTACAGGCCTCACTCATGCGAGAGTTACTCCAACGTGATATTCTCGTCTTGGTTTCAGCCTGTACTGCATCCCGAACAGCACAGGCAGGGGTGCTGGAAGAGGATGGCTTCACCTTTGCCGGAGACGGCCTGGCTGAAAGCTGCGATTGCCTTGACCTTTCTCCCGTGATCAAGATCGGACACTGTGCTGAAAGCAAGAGAATCATCGGATTTTGGACCAGCTTGGCCCAGCACGCAGAACTCACCTGTGCTGATTTGCCCGTAGCCCTGCTCAGCTCCACGAGCCAGTGGGGAGAGAACACAGCGTGTACGACTTTTGAACTGACCAGTTTTCTTGAGGCCGATACCACCCTGGCAGCAGCTAAAGCAGCCAATATCATTGAGGCCCATATTCATAACCTCCGTCTTAGGCTCTCCTGGTGTGATCGCTATCATTGCACGATCCACTCCTGAGAGCAGCACAGACCGACAAGTAGCCATCAAGACACTGCTGCGCTATCGCTTCAATCAAGCAAGCCCGCCAGGACAACTGACGGGCTTGCTTGATTTTGTCCTCATCTGTTACGGCATAGAGGAACAGCTAACTCAAAAAATGCTGAATCAGGTATCCGGTATAGCCAACATAGACAAGCAGCAAAAAAGCCCCTTCCCAGCGATTGATGCGTCCCGGATCGTGCCAGCCATAGCCGAAAACACAAAGGGTAAGGGTCAGAGAGGCCATCACCATGAGATCCCGTGAAAAAACCTCAGGCCCGACCTTCATGGGATGAATGGTCCCGGCAATACCGACTACAGCCAAGGTATTGAAAAGATTTGACCCCATGACGTTGCCCAGGGCCAGATCATGCTCGCCCTTTCTTGTCGCTGCAATGGCTGCTGCCAGCTCCGGCAGGGACGTTCCAATGGCAACGATGGTTAACCCGATAAGCAGATCACTCACCCCCAGTGAACGGGCGATCTCCACAGCCCCCCAGACGAGTATTCTAGAGCTGACGACGAGAACCACCAAGCCGAGTAAAAGCCACACAAGTGCCCGGCCAAGCGGCATATCCTCCCCAACCTGTTCGTGCTCCACGTCAACGCCCAGGGAGTCCCCTGAAGCCTGCAGTCCCTGGCGAATGGCCCAGCCCATCAAAATCGCAAACACTGCCAGCATAACCCAGCCATCGAGACGCGAAATTTCTCCGTCTGCCAACTGCCAGCCTGCCATGCCCGTCACCACAAGCAACAGGGGCAACTCTTTTTTCAACACCTGGGAATGAACAACTATAGGACTGATCACTGCGGTCAAGCCCAGGATCAGAGCAATATTCGTTATATTGGAACCATAGGCATTGCCCAGGGCAATACCTGGATTTCCCTGGGAGGCTGACAGGGCCGACACCACCATCTCCGGGGCCGAGGTGCCAAATCCGACAATGACCATGCCAATCAACAGCGAGGGCATTCCCAAATGGCGGGCTGTAGCAGCAGCCCCTTCAACAAAACGATCCGCACTCCAAACCAAGAGCAGCAGCCCAACCAGCAGACTTAAACTAGCAGTAACCATAGATAAATTAGGTAATTAATTTTCTTCAAACCAATTTCTTCCAGACAGAAAACCAGATACAGCACACCCCGCAGCACCCAGACGGATCACGGGGCATACCCAATAATCCAGAAGCTAGCAGGGGGCTTGGGCTGCATGATTTTCTACCTTATGCATTAATGACAGGCTATGTCTTGAAAATTTTCATTTTTTTGATCAAGCCCGGATGAACGCAAATTTCAAGGCTTAGGGAAAAAAAACCTGAACAATGCCCCATTTTTTTGACGAATTGCCCCATCCTCTGTATGGTATCCCCTTTTTGCTGTCTTGCTACCGGCAAACAATCCTGGTTGCCGTAGTCAGGAGGGCGGAAAGCGTCGTTTTAGCTGCAAAAAAACTAACTTTGTATCCCCTTTATTTTTTTTAAGTTATTACGACAACCTAGATAATTCAACCCAGGAGTGCGGAAATGGATTTTTACAATCAACTGGATGCCCTTGTCGGAAAAATTGGCTCCTTTGCCTGGGGCCCCCCCATGCTAATATTGCTTGTTGGAACAGGATTCTGGCTAACCATCGCCTTGCGTGGCCTGCAATTTAGAAAACTTGGCCACGCCCTCTACCTTGCCCTGATTAAACGTAAAGAAAAATCTGACCAACCCGGTGACATCACCCATTTCCAGGCTTTGATGACCGCCCTCTCCGCTACGGTTGGAACCGGTAATATAGCCGGTGTGGCAACAGCCATTGCAGCTGGCGGCCCGGGCGCGCTGTTCTGGATGTGGATCACTGGCCTGGTCGGCATGGCCACCAAGTATTCCGAGGCTGTTCTCGCGGTTAAATACCGTGAAGTCGACGAAAACGGCGAAATGAGCGGTGGACCGATGTACTATATCTCCAAAGGCCTGGGCCTGCCCTGGCTGGGGACCATCTTCGCCATCTTTGCCGCCTGCGCCGCCTTTGGGATCGGCAACATGGTCCAGGCCAACTCGGTGGCGGACGCCATGCTTGCCACCTATCATATTCCGACCTGGGTCTCCGGCCTGATCTTGATGGCGGGAACCACCCTGGTTGTCTTGGGTGGTATCAAAAAAATCGGTCAATTCACCGGTATTTTTGTTCCCTTCATGATCATTTTCTATATTGTCGGCTCCTGCTACATCATCTTCACCAATATCGGTGCAGTCCCTGATGCCTTCGCGCTGATCATCAACCAGGCCTTTAATCCCACCGCCGCTGTGGGTGGTTTTGCAGGTTCCACAGTGATGATGGCCATTCGCTTTGGTGTTGCCCGGGGAGTTTTCTCCAACGAGTCCGGTCTTGGTAGCGCGCCCATCGCCGCCGCCGCCGCCCAGACCCGCAGCCCCATCAGCCAGGCGCTGGTCTCCATGACCCAGACTTTTATCGATACCATCGTGGTCTGCACCATGACCGGGCTGGTCCTGATCCTGACCAACAGCTGGTCCAACGGTGCCACCGGTGCCGAGCTGAGCACCATTGCCTACGCGGCTGGCATGCCGGGTGGCGCGCACGTGGTCACCATCGGGATCGCGCTCTTTGCCTACTCCACCATTTTAGGCTGGTGCTATTATGGCGAAAAATCGATCGAATACCTCTTTGGCGTCAAGTCTGTTCTTCCTTATCGCCTGGTTTTCATCGTCTTTATCGGGGTCGGCGCCATGGCCAAACTGAGCCTGGTATGGAATATAAGTGATACTTTAAACGGTCTCATGGCCGTGCCGAACCTCATTGCCCTGATCTTCCTCACCCCGGTGATTATTAAGGAAACCAAGAAATACTTTCAGTAAGCTTGCTGTCCTCGTCAAAAGCCCCGAGGATGACGTTGCGCTCTTCGCAACGTGCTGATTTCACGATAGATATTTTTCAGCGTTTCGACTTTTCACGAGGGTACCAAGTTTCCTTCTTTACACCAGAAAAGCCCGTCTGGACCGATGCAGGTCGAGACGGGCTTTTTTTTCCTGCGCCCCAGGTTGAGGAATCAGCAGATTATTTCAACTATCGGCACCAACCATTCCTGTCCCTTACAGGCGGCCTGAAATTTCTGGTCCGTAACATCCTCCCGGAAGCGGCGGACCATGGCCACAACCCGAATATCGCGGATCGCCTCGATGTTTCCCTCCCATTCGCCTTGGGCTTTTTTCGAAAGACGCCCGCAGACGACCTGATCGCTATCGAGAAGTTCCAGGGAGCCGTTGCGCTTGGCCATGTGCAGCGCATCTCCGGCTACCAGCCGCTCCAGAGCGAGACGGCTTGGATGCTGCGGTGCTTTCAGGCCGGCAAAATCAAGAAAAACATCCTCCAACCCAAGCAAGGTGGAACGACGGTGCCCTGATTCCAGCAAGGTGACGGGCGGTATTTTCCGTCGCAGGAGGAAATCTCCCTCCACAAGGCAGAGGTGAGGATTGTCCCGTTGCCCCACTGCAAAAAGGTGCAGAGTCTCCCTGGCGCGGGACATCGACACATAATAGAGCCGCCGTTCATCTTCCAGGTCGTCCTCCTGCCTCTCTTGCCAGTTGTCTCCCAGGATAAAGACATGGTCAAACTCAAGCCCTTTGACTGCATGGGCCGTGGCCGTCAAGAGACCGTGGCCAACGCTTTTGTTCCGCCCCTGTTCGGCAAACATCTCGTAAAGAAACTCTTCGATCGCAACCACCGGCTGTGGACTCTCGCCGACCTCCTGGAGCCACTGCGCGAAAATCCGGCACAGATTGTCGCTCCAGATGGTGGCGACAGGATTCTGTTGCTGCACCCAGGCAACCAGGTACCCCACAGATATCGATTCCGTGCGCCGCTGCCCCAGCCAAGCCAGCAACTGGGCATTTTCCCGAATTCTCGGCAACCGGGGAAAGGCGTTCTGCCGGCCCCAGCAAAAGCGAACCGGGATATTGTGCTCCTCGCAGGCCCGGCGCACAGGCTCCAGGTCGTTCCATTCCCGGGCAAGCACGGCACAGTGGTCCAGATCAAAGGAAGCACAGCCCTCCAGGCGCGCAAGCTCGTCCACAATTGTCCCCGCCTGGTGCATGGACTCATCGACCTCCAATACCTGGACCCTGCCCTGCACCAAGGCGTCCAGGTGTTGCCAGTTGCCGCCGGGCGGCAGGGCGGCACGGGCAGCGTTGATGCGGATGGGGGCATCGGTCTTCATCCGCTCCTCATTGTGGGCAATTAACCGGTTGCAGGCTTCGATGATATTGGCGGTCGAACGGTAATTTTCCACCAGGTAATGGACTTCGGCGTTGTACTCTTTTTGGAACCTTTTGATGAATTCGACACTTGCCCCGCGAAAGCGATAGATATTCTGATCATCGTCGCCCACGGCGAGGATGGCCGGATTTTCGTCCCGCTCCGCCCGCGTTTTTCCGGCCACCAGGGAAACCAGTTCGTACTGCTCGGCGTCGATATCCTGGTATTCATCCACCAAAATATGGCTGAACCTGCCGATCAGGGCAAAATCGGGCGGGATATCCTCCAGGCCGATCACCGCTTTTTTGCCCTTGAGCAGGGCAATGGCGTCGCGGATGATGGAGGAAAAATCAATCTCCTCACGGCTGTTCTGCCGCTCCCCCCGAACAAACGACTGTCCGGTCAGGCGCAGGGCCAGCCCATGAAAGGTCAGCAGGGTCACTCCGGCCATATCCTCACCGACAAGATCGCGCAGTCGCCTGCGCAGGCTCTGGATGGCGCTGCGGTTAAAACAGAGCACCAGAATCGCCCGGGGACTGATCCGAGACACCCGCAGCAGATAGGCGACCCGGTGCGCCACCACCCGTGTCTTCCCTGCCCCCGGCCCGGCCAGGACCAGCAGATTTTTCCCCTGATCTGCGGCAACAATCCGCTCCTGGGAGGGATTGTGCAGCTCCTCGACAATTTTCTGATACGACTGTTTGCTGGTGGCCCGCTCAAAGAACTTTTCTTTGCCGGCGAAAAAACGTTTGAGGAACTGCTCCTTGTCATCCTCGAAATAGGAAGCCACATACTGCCAGGCACCGCTGAGCGCATCCAAGGCAAGGCGGGCATACTCGTTCATCACATGGATCTGAAAGGTTCGTTCGCTGTAGTGAGTCTGCAGCGGCAAGAAATCCTGTTTGGAGTAGCGTCGCCCCTTGGCCTCCGGATTGAGCTCGACGGTCATGGCCTGACGAAACACGGCCAACCCCTGCTGCAGATCAAGCACCTGCTGTTCATGCATGTACATCAGGCCTCGTTCGGCGGCTGCCAGCGGATCTTTGAGCCGGTCCGCAAGCAACAGGTCGCCGCGCAAGCCCCGGATGATCTGCTCCAGACTGAATTCCACCAAGAGGTTGGCCCCGGCATGGGTCTCGGGCGGCACTGCCTCGACAATGGTGCGTAGACTCCGCTGGGACACGAGCTGGCGCAGCTCGACGGTCTTGACGAGCACCGACCAATCCCGGTGCAGGAAAACGGAAAAGCGGTTATTGCCCCGAGCCTTGAACGACAGGCTTCCCCGGGCCCCGGCCAGGCCCTTGCCGTCACGACTCAGACCGTAAAGAAACAGTTTGAGCGCCTGCGGCGAGCTGTCCGTATGCCCCCCATCGATCATCAACTGATTGATCAAACGCAGGTCCAGCTCCAGATGGGTCTGCACCTCGACCTCCGGCGCCAGCTCACCAAGCCTGACCAGAAAATCACGCTCCATGGCCATGACCTGCTGCAGTTTTTTCTCCGAGCTTTCGGTAACCTTGTAGCGGATATAGGCGCTGAGCAGGGTGGTCTGTTCGAGCATCCCCTGGGCCGACATGTCGTGAAGGGTCCGGATAACGCGCTGGGTCTCGGACTCAGTGTCCGCATCCCCTTCCATGGCCGTAAAGGCGGAAAGCTCGGCCAGTTCGTCGGCACTGAAGGGTTGATTCAAGCGACTACGTTCCATCAAGGCCTGGATGATCGCGAGCCACCGGTGCTGCTGCCGCTGGGAAAGATTACGGGCGGCAATCGCTTCCCGGGCCTCCTCCATTGTTCTATGGGTCGGCTTGCCCTGGAAGATCTGGGTCTTGTTTTCATTGCGCTGGAGGTAACCGGCTCGCTCCAACCAGGCCAGGGCCGTACGCACCCTGGTTGCGCCATCGTGGAGATCAGGGTCGATATCCACCACGTCCAGGCGCAGGAGATCCCCCGGGGTAATCACCACCGAGTTGGTTCCCCTGGCCGCGTAGCGAAGCCCTCGCAGGAACCGGCCAATATCCCGCTGATTGAGCATGGAGTTTGCACTGAGGCGAAACTGTCCTTCGATGTCCTGTTCATTGAAGATGAGAATGCATTCCGCGTCCTTTCGATCGCGCCCGGCACGCCCCGCCTCCTGCAGATAATTTTCCAGCGAACCGGGAATATCGAGATGAATCACCAGGCGGACGTCTTCCTTGTCGATACCCATGCCAAAGGCGTTGGTGGCGCAGATAATGGGGGTGACATTGCCGACAAAATTTTCCTGAATCCGTTTTTTGAGCGAGGGTTCAAGACCGGCGTGGAAGGCTTCGGCATTCCAGCCGTTTTCCTGGAGGAACTCCGCCAGCAGCTCGGTATTGCGCCTGGTGGCACAGTAGATGACCACACTGCCCTGCTCCTCAAAACGGGCTTTGAGTAACTCGAGCACAGTCTGGTATTTGTCGAATCGCTCAACTGACCAGACCTCGTAATGGAGATTGGTGCGGGCATGCCCACCGGCAAACTGGACCACGCGCAGACCGAGCTGCCCCTGGATCAGGTCGACGATCTCGGTGCGCACATCTTTTTTGGCAGTGGCGGTGAAACACTGCACCGGTGGAATCGGCACCTGCTCCTGCCCGGCAAACTCCTTTATAAAACGAATAGCATAGAGATAATCAGGGCGAAAGTCATGGCCCCATTTGGAGAGACAATGGGCCTCGTCAAAGATCCAGGCTCCGATCTCCCGCTGGCTGATAACGGCGCGAAAGGAGGTGTTGCGCAGTTGCTCCGGCGAGACCAGGAGGATGCCGATATCGCCCAGCCGAATCCCCTCCAGGATTTCGGCCCGTTCCGGCATGGTCAGCATGCCGTAGAGCGCGGCCGCGATGCGGGTGCCGGTCAGGCGGGCAAAGTTGTCGACCTGATCCTTCATCAGGGCCTGAAGCGGGGAAATAACGATGGTGAGCAGGTTGCGCCGCAAATAGCGCATCAGGGCCGGGAGCAGATAACACAGGGACTTGCCGCCCCCGGTGGGCAGGGTGGCAAAGATGGAGCGGCCCCGGGCGGCAGCGCGAACGATTTCTTCCTGCAGACTTTTGCCCTCCCCGGTGGCGGGTTCGGCACGAAAGGAGGGGAAGCCGTAATACTGCGCGAGAAAGGTTTGCGGGTCGTGATGGGTCCGGCAGTAGGGGCAGACCGCATCGCCGCAGTCGCTTTCCCGTAGCCGGTGCAGCAGGCTCGCCACCTGGGGGAACTGATGGCGCACCCAGGCGGGCAGCACCGAGTTGCCGTCGGCCACCGAGAGCCAGGCCACCACATAGGCCAGGGGAGCAAGGGAAATGGAGCGATCCTGCACCTGCGCAAGCAGCTGTTCGACCGCCCTGATACAGGCGTTCCTGCGGATAAACCTGGCCAGGGTTTCAATGAGATCGGCTCCGGTGAGCAGAGAAATCCCCATCGCCTCCAGGGCTCGGCCAATGCCTTCGAACCGGCCATCCATGGCCAGCAAGCCGCGATAGAGAAGCACCGGATCGGCGTTATCGGCAAATTGCAGGGCAAGGGCGTCCCATTGCTCGCAAAACACCTGTCCTGCCAGACCTGCGTCCTGCACAGGATCGTTGATCGAGTCGCGGACGAGCTGATAATTTTTGATGAGTCGGTGGTAGGGGTTGGCGGGATAGGCCAGAGGGGAGAGAAAGAGGGTGTCGATGACCGGCTTGGTAAGCAGGCTCAGCTCAGGTAGGCACTGCCTGAGCCGGGGGAGATCGTGGACCAGAACATTGTGTCCCAGGACAAAGCGGGCCTCACGGGCAAAGGCTTCAAGCTCGGCAAAGAGGCCCTTGTCGGGCCGTCGCCTGCCTGTCCATTGGTAAACCTCCTCCCCCAGGACTGCGCCAAGGGCATAGATCTCACCCCGCTCATTGACTTCTATGTCAAGAAGCAGGCAGCGCTGAAGAAATTTCCTGGCGGCATCAGACATGGGGAGGCCGGAACAACATCCTTATGCCGAGGCGAGAAAAGCCTCGGCATCGTCGAGCAAGGCCCGGACCAGGGGTTCGGGGGCCATGCCGCCCTGGACAAACCCCAGGGCCCGCATGAGCAGACCGACCTCCTCCTGATTGAGCAGCCCCTGGGGCAGGGCCTCGCCGTAGGCCCAGACACCGATTTCGCTCCGTTCGAGCGGTGCCGCCAAATCGGCCCTGGCCGCCGCCGCAGTGAGCAGAGCGGCAAAAACCATCTCCAGGGCACTGCCGCACATCCCCTGTTCCAGGAGCAATTGCGCCGCCTTGAGCTTTTCTTTGGCCTGCCGCACCAGCCGCGACTCACCGCTCTTTTCTTCCTCCACGGCGGCATCATAGAGGGACTCCGCCTCGGCAAGGGGCGATCCCGCCCCCAGTCGCTGCAAGCCCTTCAGCGCCAGGCGATCGATCAGAGCCACCGGCACCTCTGCCGAGAGCTGCTCGGCCACCTTATCCGCCTCGGCATCCACCCGGTCAAGCACGACGACCAGCCCGCCGCCGGAGCCGAAAATCCGTTCGATCCGCGTACCAAAGGCCTGCTGCAGCCCTTCGACGCAGTGACGTAGGGCCCGGCTCAGAGAATCTTCGACGACCGGCGCGGCAGCGGGTGCCGGGGTGGCCGTCTGCTCTGCCTCGACGCTCTCCGCCTCCAGCGCGACCACCTCGGCATCGGCCGCCTCTTCCTTGGGGCCGGCCAGATCCTCGACCAGGGTCTCGAGCAGTTTTTTCGAGATCCCGACCACGTCCTCGCTGGCATCCTCGCCAATGACGTTATCAAAGAGGTTCTGCTTGTTCTGCACCAGGGCAAAGACCTGCTCCTCATAGGAATCGGTGGCGACCATGGTGATGATCTGGACGGTCCGTGTCTGGCCCAACCGGTGGATACGGGCATTCCGTTGTTCAAGCACCGCCGGGTTCCAGGGGACATCCAGGTTGACCAACACCGCGCCACTCTGCAGATTCAGGCCCACCCCACCGGCATCAGTGGAGATGAACACCTGGATCGAATCATCGTCGCGAAACCGATCCATCAGCTCACCGCGCTTTGCGGTCGGCACACCGCCATGGAGCCGCACACAACCCAGCCCCAACCGCCCGAGTCGCTGCTCCGCAAGCATGGTCATCCGCTCCCACTGGGAAAAGACCACCGCCTTCAGCCCCGACTGCAAACAGATCTCATCAAGGATGTCGGCCAGTTCATCGAGCTTGGGCGAGCCCGGGGTCTCTTTGTCCACCAACCCGGCAGCGTTGCAGGCCATACGCGCCTGCTGCAGGGCGGCGAGCATCCGGTTCTTCTCGCTGGGGGTTAAAGGACGTTTGCGAGCAATCTGTGCCAGGCGCCCGGCCACGCCCATGGCAGAATCGTGCAGCTCACACTGTTTTGCCGTCATGCCGACGTCCAGCCGCTGGACGATCTTATCTGGCAGCTGATCCCGGACCAGGCGACGGTCGCGCCGGAGCATCACCGGGGCCAAGCGCTTACGTAGGACCAAGAGGTTACGGTAGCCCAAAACCTTGCCGCGATCATCGCTTACATGAAAATCAATCATATAGCGCCAGAGTGGCCCCAGCACCTTGGCGTCGACCACCTGCATCAGGCTGTAGAGATCTTCAAGCCGGTTTTCCAGGGGCGTTCCCGAAAGAACAAAGGCAAAACGACAGGGAATCAGCTTAACCGCAGCCGCAATCTTGGTGCGCCAGTTCTTGATTCGCTGGGCCTCATCCATGATGACCAGATCCGGACAGAGCAACTCGTTCATCACCGAAAGGTCACGCAAAATCAGTTCATAGTTGACGATAAAAAAAGTGGCCTCTTGACGGTATTGGGTCCCTCGCTCCCTGGCCGGCCCCTGAACAACCTGGACCGCCCGGTCGGTGAAACGCTCGATTTCCCGCGCCCACTGATGTTTCAGTGATGCCGGACAAATAACCAGGACCTTGCGTACACCTTCGTTGCTGCAGAGCCACTGAGCAGCGGCGATCGCCTGCAGGGTTTTCCCCAGCCCCATATCGTCAGCAAGCAGCGCCCGACCGGTCCCGGCAAGAAAGGCCACCCCTTCGATTTGATAGGGGTAGAGCCTGGCCTTGACACCTGGAAGTCGCCCGTTGCTGGCAAGAATCTGGGCTTTAATCTTTTCTGCCCGCAAACGTTGTGTCGCCTGGCTTGCGTGGTATCGGGCATGGGCAAGCGCGTCTTCGCCGACCTCGATATTATCGCGGCTTTCAACCAGTTCGGCCAGACGAAAGAGATCATCGGGAAAGCGCCCCGTAAACCGACCGGCGCCATCAAAAAAGGTTGCGAGCAAAGCGGCTGAGCCAAGATCCAAATCGGGACAACGATAGAGACGCACCTGGGGGGCATCTTCGACATCCCAGGCGAGATAGACATACGAAATCGGTGCCTGCAGTCTTTGTATCTTGGGGGAGTCCTTGCGTTTGCTCAGCTTATGCAGCACTGCCTCGATATGCTTGCAGGTACCAAGCTGATTGAGTTGAAAATCCGGGCAGGTGCAGAGATTCGTGCGTCGACTGAGACTCCGAATGGTGACGGTGTACTCTTGGGGGAAATGGGTCTCAGAGCCGATGGTTTTCGCCTGCCAGCGGCCAAACCAGTGTTTACCGCTGGTCTGTGTAACCGCAACCTCAGAGCGACCACGTTTGATGCGATCACGAATCGCCGTATCCGTAGCGGTAAAAAGTTGCCCCACGGCCTCTTTCTGTTCCGCATAGGCATAGAGGGCCGCGACCACATGCCAGCAGAATTCGTCTTCGGAGAGACAGGTGCACTGGACGTCCAGCCCCTCGTCATCGGCGACGATAAGCACATCGCAGGGCAGCTCCCAATCGTCGTCTTCGACCTGCGCCCAGAGTCGGTCCTGCTCCTGATCTACGCTCAGAACTCGATGTTCTTTAAAGCAGCGCAGCCCTTCGGCGACTGCGGCGGCACCGGCCACCATCTCCAGCGCTTCACGATCATAGAAAAACGGGTCTTCGATCTGTTCCTCAACAGGACTGTGCATCACATCATTCCTCCAAAGCCGAATTGAACAGGCCCTGCGCAAGGGACTTTGCATTCACTCTCGTATTGATTATTTTAGCCCGTGAATAGTGATGGATTCGTAAAAAGTCAGAAGTCGAGAAATCACACATTGTGAAATAAATAGGTTACGAAGATCGGAACGTCGTTCTCAGGGCTTTTTACGAGAACGATATTGCCAAAAGAACACCATTCCGTCGACAGATATCTTCCCAAAATGTTAGCCCTAGACCCAAGTGGAGTTCCCCATGGAGCTTTTCGACACCCACTGTCATCTTGATGTTTCCCCAATCTATGGCCAAGTTGGCCAGGTGCTCCAGCGGGCTCGTGCAGTTGGGGTGCAAGATTGTGTCGTCCCTGGAGTGGACAGAGAAGGCTGGCAGCGATTACTGGAACTTTGTCGACAAGACTCAGGACTCCATGCGGCCCCGGGCTTACACCCCATGTATCTGTCACTGCATCAGCCCGCGGATCTTGAAGAACTGGCGGCCCTGGCAGAGAATGGGCAGATTATCGCGCTGGGCGAGATCGGCCTCGATTACTTTGTCCCGGATCTTGACCGCAGTGAACAACAGTTGCTGTTTGAGGCACAATTAGCTCTTGCCCACAAATCGCACCTACCGGTCTTGCTGCATGCACGTAAGGCCCATGATCAGGTGCTCTCGACCCTGCGACGAAAAAAATTTCCCCACGGCGGGATTGTCCACGCTTTTTCCGGCAGCTTCCAACAGGCAATGGAGTATATCAAACTCGGCTTCGGTATTGGGATTGGCGGCACGATCACCTATGACCGGGCAACGAAAATTCGTAAAAACTGCGCTGAACTCCCTCAGGAATGGTTGGTCCTTGAAACCGATGCTCCAGATATCATTGTGGCTCAGCATCGGAACGAGCCCTGCAACCTACCGGAATATCTGCCTGAAATACTCAGTAATCTTGCCAGCATCAGAAAAGAAGCTCCTGAAATCACGGCCGCCTACACCACACAGAACGCCCGCCGAATTCTCAGGCTTCCTTGAAAGAATTATCTAAAGCAATGGCAAAAAAAAACCCTGAACATCGTTATGATATTCAGGGTCTTGTTTGTATCCCGGCCTTAATGCTGGGGGTGAGCAGAAATCAGTTGAACAATTTTTTCAGCAACGCTGTGGTCTGTTTAGCCGGATTTTCCCGAATGGCTTTCTCCTCCTGAGCCAGGTAGTAAAAAATCCCGTCCAAAGTTTTTTCTACAGTGTAGCTGGTCAGATTTCCTTTAACGTCCGGTACAAAGGGCAGAGTTTTATACTGTGTTACCATTGTGTCATAGGCTTGAACAGCCCCCACCTCTCCCAGAGAATCCTCAACAACCGGGGTAAAGGCCTCGGTCAGATCCGGTGACATTTTTTTCTTAAAGTATTGGGTGGCTGCATCGTCTTCACCATTGAGAATCGATGTAGCATCACTAAAAGTCATTTCAGTGATCGCTTTGACAAAGAGTTCTTTGGCCTTTGGAGTTGCAGCCTCAGCAGCACGGTTCAATTTAAGTTCCACCTCATCCGCATAAGATCCCAATCCAGCCTTAGCCATCAATGCCTTGGCCTTGGAGAGTCCATTTGGCAGAGGGATATGAATGGACGAGTCAGAATTAAATCCATTTTGGGTTCCCAATTGGCCCACAACAGTACTGGCTCCTGTTTCCAGGGCCTCTTTCAGGCCAGAGACAATGTCACTGGAAGAGAGGCTGCTCGAGCTGCTCTTTGTGCTGGTGGAACTGTTGGAAGAGCTCTCTGTTTTACTCGAATTGAGTGAATTCAAGAGGCTAGAGCCTTTATCAAACAAGGACGTTCCAGCCACAGCTGTTGTTTGTACTCCAAATGCCAATGCAAAAGCGAAGGTTACGACGGAAACACCAATTTTTTGTGTACGCATGTTCACCAATTCTCCACTAAAGTGAGTTTGGCCTGAACCGCAAGAGGTTACCCCACCACCCCGGAGCGGAAGCGAACAGGCACAGATTATCCTGCCCTTTCACAAATATTTGTAGCCTGTAAATATACGTTGTATCTCAAGCAGCATACATACTTCAGTTACGAGGGAGTTTTATGGATGCGATTCAAGCATCTTCAAGAGAATCTTGAAATTTTAATACTTCAAGACACATTCGAGTTTTTAGAACACTTAAGTAAAAAAAAATCAAACAGGAAGAGAACTACTGCGCTTTCTCAGCAATAAAATATTTTTTCCCGATAGTTATAACATATTGTTCTGAACCATCTGGCAGCCCTGAGTAATCATGAATTCGCTGGCAGTCCCACACAATCTGCAACGATTGCCTTCCTCTTCCAACCGCTCAATGGGCATCAGCCTGTACCCTCTCAGCTCACCAGTGACGCGAGCAGCACGAATGCGCGGAGCCTCATCACGTCTTTGGGGGCCCTAATTTTATTTGACGAATCAAACCATCCCGAGTAACTTGCCAGCAAGCATCTTTTACCGAAAAAATCCCCCCCTGCAACGACACTGTATAGGGTACCCATTCCATGCACAACAAGACCGTTACCGACCTTCGCCACCCACACTCCTTTGGCCTGGATAGCAGTGCCAATGAAAAAAATACCCTCCGCGTGATCATACTGACAGCCGTCACCATGGCCCTTGAAATCATCACCGGGATATTAACCGGCTCCATGGCCCTGCTTGCCGACGGATGGCACATGGCGACCCACGCCTTTGCTCTGGGCATTACCTATTTTGCCTATATCATGGCCCGAAAATTTTCGGAGGCGCCCCAATTTAGCTTTGGCACAGGGAAGTTCGGTGTTCTTGCCGGATATACGAGTACGCTTTTTTTAGGCGCTACGGCACTCTATATGATTGTCGAATCATGTAGTCGCTTTATCCACCCGGTTCAGATTGCCTTTAATGAGGCTATATTCGTGGCTATCGCTGGTCTTGTGGTCAATCTGGCAAGTATGTGGATGCTTGGTGATCACCATCATCATCACGATCATGAGCACCACCACGATCACGAACAGGACCATCAGCATGACCATAACCTTCGAGCCGCCTACCTTCACGTGGCAACCGATGCCCTGACCTCGGTCCTGGCCATTGTCGCCCTTGTCTTTGGTAAATATCTGGGATGGAATTTTCTTGACCCGGTCATGGGTATAGTGGGAGGAATATTGATCGGCAAATGGGCCTGGGGCCTTTTGAAAAGCACTGCCCTTATTTTACTCGATGGTACGCAGGATACCGCCCTGCGGCAGGAAATACGATCCTCCATTGAAGCCGATGGCGACAGTGTGGTTGCAGATCTCCATCTCTGGCCTATTGAGGCCAATGCACAGGCGCTGGCATTGACTGTGGTCTCTCAAAAGCTGCGAAGTCCCTCAGAGTATTTCCCCCGCCTTGCCCATCTCAAGCAGATACAACACGTCACCATCGAAACACATCTCTGCAACGATCCGCAATGTGACTGTCAATCAGCTGGAACCGATCAGATGAGGTGCCTGTGACCGCTTCCAAACAGCTTCGATTTGATGAATGACTTCTTTGGGCTTTTTTCAAAAACGAAAATTATCAGACTATGAGCTTCCAATCCAATTGTCTTACGAGTGCAGCCCAGCTCTATCGAGCCGTTGCAGCAAGGCACGACGTCGCTGGTGTTGCATTCTGAATTCATGAAGATGATGTTGAAATGCGGTCGCACTGTCATGCTGTTTGTAGGCATCGCGCAGATCTACGAGCTGCTGACAGGCTGTGTCATATGCGCTTGCGTGCCCTTTGCCAGCATATTGATGGGCAACCCGCCAAGCCCGAGGGAAATCTGCCGCTAATTGCGCCAACCAGGCATTGCGTTTTTGTTGTTGCTCCGCCTCAGCCTGTTTCTGCGCTCTGTTTTCCTCAATAAGCCGTATCTTCTGGGCCTGTTTTGCTAACTGCCACAATTGTCCAACAGAGCGAGGTGCGGATTGCGTAGGTACCGTCCGCCTTTGCCAAGCTCCATACTCACGCTTCACTACCCGTTCGGCCTGCGCCCCCTGTCCTTGCACCATTTGTCGCAGATATCCTCGGATTTCATCCCTGGACAAAGAATCCAACCATACGTCAACAGACGCGTCATCCTTCACCTGCGTCCTTGTTTCTACCTGGCCGCTCCCCGCTCCAGCCAACAAATCAATATCGATTTCAAGGAACTCCGCCAGTGAATGCTGGGCGGCAGTAAGCTGCCCCATCCCTTCGATAACCATAGGCTCCAATTCCTTTGGGTCCCCATCTTCATTACTGATATACCGCAACCAACCGATATAAAGACTTCGCAGATCACCGCGCAACAATTCCTCACGCAGAGGAGCCAGCCGCGGCATCCAGCCCGTGTCTTCGATAAATGCAAACCGCTCGTAGTCATCACTGACCTCGAGCGACCAAGTCAGAAGACAGTAGTCCGAGAACACTTCATATTTCAGATAGGGACTGCTGCAAAAGGCCTCAAGTATTTTCTTTTCCAGGCTTTCCTTGGGCAAACGCACCATAAAAATAGCATCTCCCCACTCAGCGAGAAAAACATGCAGATCAAAGTAGTGCCGCATAAAATCAACAGGATCAGCCTTCAATCCGCTCCAGTTGTATTCATTGACAAAACTGACCGGAGTTATCTGTGCCCGGGTGGAAATATTGCGCAAATCATCTACCTGCTTCTCGGTCAGGGGCCGATCAATGGCTAGAAATTCCAGGTACTGATACTCGCTCATGCAGCCACCTCACAACCTTTGCCTGTTTTCATATTTCCCCCTGGTATTTTGTCCAGAAGCTACGTTTGCGGCCATGCCTTTGCTGTATTTGCTCCTTAAATGTCGAGTGGTCTGGAATTTCTTTCCAATCGTTCATCTGCTGAGCAAGCCTGTCCAATCTTTTCAAATAACGTACGCCGTGTGAATAAGCTTTGGAGTAACCACGCTCCAAAATAGAACTCAATAAACTTCGATAGATCAAACTGAGCGCAAGAGGGCGGTTTGCTTTCTCTAGTGCTTCAGCTATATGGAGTAACTCTCCGTAATAACTGCCGTCGATTTGATCAGAGTGTTTAAGCAGGTACTCCTCTGCTGTATCAACGGCACCGACAAGGGCCAGGAAATACGCATCAGACTCCTGAAACCTCTCTGCCTCCATAATCTCTGCAGCTTCTTCTGCTATGACGGCTTCACGTTTCTCCTGGCCGATGACATCGAGCAAGTCCTGCAATGCGTCAAGAGAGCGAAAGGATCGAAAAATTTGCAGCAGCATGGCTTCCGTTTGCTGAGAATCTCCCTGCTTTTTATAGATCCTAAGCAACAATTCATCCCGTACTGACGAGTACATACTCTCTTTGTGATCGACCTTGTCAAGCCAGGCTTGAGCTGTATCAAGGTCGCCGCTTTCCAGATACACCTCAGCAATATCAAGATATGCTGGCGCATTCAGCGTGCCCCATGCAGCCGTGCGCGTTTTTTCAAAAAGCGGAGCATCTTTGAGTTGCCTGGCCAACGATTCGATCATGAAGAGAAAGTGCCGTTTTTCGTGACTCTGGACTTGCGCCTCCACACTTTGCTGCAATGAAGCGATCATCTCGTAGACCAAAGGCTTGGGTAAGACCTTTCCCGCGCAATCTATCAAGATATCACGGACACCGTACTCATCCTGGCGGTTCAATTGCAAGATAAGCTCTGCGACTTGCTCCTTATCGGTATACTGTGCGGCGTAATAGACAAAGAGGTCCTTAGCTTCCCCTCGAAAAATATCCCCGACATAGCCACTAGAATCATCACAGTGTTCAAAAATACTCGAGTCAGCCTCAAAAAAAAGAGCCACGCAGGAAAGGCCTATTTCAGGATCAGTTATACTTGCCCGAACATCCTGAAGCAGGAGCCCGAGTTCCCTGGAAAAATCACTACTTTCTCGCCAATTGTAATAATGTTCTAACCATTGTAATGCAGAGAGTCTCTCTCGAATGCGTGTGCAGTTTTCGTCAGGCGCTGCCAGTAATCGCTCGACCACTTCCGCAGCAGCTTCAGAATAGACGGCCAACTCGAGCAAAGCCTTCGCCAACACATCTGGGCCGAGGTCCCTCAGCTTTTTTTTACGATTTTTAGTCATGATTTAAGATTATTTCTTCTGTGCAAGCCAGCGTTTTCCTTGAGTGGTCAAGCGATACCGCTGTGTCGGGCTGCGCGGAGAATCGGGTTGAGTACGTTCGATCCATGCCCCTTCCAGCGCCGGACTCAGGTAGTTTTTACGAAACGTCGGTCGATGAGAGAGCCCCAGCATTCGCATCAAATCACCGCTTCCCACCTCCTCTTTTGCAAGTATTTTCATAACTGCTTCTACTTGGTCGGTTACTTGGTCGGTTACTTGGTCGGTTTCCACGGCCTCAAAAAGAGTATCGCGCAATGCTCTCAGCATGAATTCGACAAATACGGTAGATTGTCCCGCGACTCCCCATAAATCCCCACCTATTTATCTCGCCTGCGGCGCGATGAAATCAGCCTCCTGCTCATGGTACATCACGGGCTGCCCGATAAGCTCTGCAAGGGCTACCACACTCTTTTCCCGAGCAAAATGGGCAAACAACTGTTCAAGCTCTTGTTGCCAGTATGCTCTCTGTTCCTCTGTCAGTGGAGGATTATCGTGCAGCAGAAGGATATCCCCTGGCTTGACCTGTTTGCAGACCCTTGCAACATAGTTGTCAATTTTACGATTTCCATGATCAAAGATTCGACTGCTAAAGGTCATGGCCTGAAGATTATGAGTGGTAAGAGCGGCTTGAAGGCGAGGACTGATAATACCGATGGGCGGTCTGAAAAAACGGGGCCGAACTCCCAGCTGGCCAAGAATCTCCTGGGTCTGCCCGATATCTCTGCTCAAGGTTGCACAGTCACGCACCATGAGCAGATTATCATGGGTAAGCGAGTGGTTACCAATGGTATGCCCCTGGCTTAGAATCTCGGCAATGAGCTCAGGATGGGTGGCGGCACGTTCTCCCACCACAAAAAAGGTGGCTGGCAGACGATAACGGGCCAAGAGCTCCAGTATAATCGGGGTAGAAGCTGGAAAAGGGCCATCGTCAAAGGTTAGGGCTATCCCCTTGCTTCCGGGCCTCCCTTTCCAGATCACAGGTAGAAAAAACGAGAATCGGGGAAAAAACGGCGCTGTCAGGCAAATCAAGAGAAAAAGAGCCAAGGGGATGCTGGCCATCTGCGGGCCACCAACACAGCCCACCAGGATCGCTGCACAAAAAGCAGCCAGTCCTGTCTTTTCTGCCTGACTGAACCGGTGCCGTTCTTTACCTTGGCTCATTGCCCGCCACTGCGTCCTTCTGCCCGCTGATCCAAAAGAGCTCGCTACTCACTGCCGCTTTCAGTTCCAACCCGCTAAACCCTTGTTCTGCAAGTATCCTCTCCAGCGTTTCTGGGGTCCGATACCAGGTTTGGCCTCCTGCGAGGCGCACCCGCCACTCCTCAAGATACCAGGTGGCCGACAGCCTCCCCTCAGGTCGAGTGACGAAACGAATCAAGACGATTCCACCTGGAGCCAGTAACTCCCAGCAACGGGCGCAGGTTGCTGCAAACTGCTGGTCATCAAGATAATGCGACATATCGAGCAGTAAAATCACATCGACCGGTCCAGGTATATCAGGGAGCTCCGGCGCAGCACCTACCAGCATGGTTCCCCGCTCCCCTGTAGCACGAGCCGCCACATGTATTCGCCGACCATCAGGATCTACACCGATCACCCTACTTGCAGGATAGTTCTCCAAGCACCAGCAGGCCGGAACACCATACCCACAGCCGATATCCAGGATGGTTTTACCTTCACTTCGTCCGTCCAGCCACTGGGGTAACTCATGAAATAAAGGATCAAGTTTCAGCTTAAAGCGGGCAAACATTCGAGGATAGGCCTCCACCAGACGATACCGGTGCACTATCCGCTCCGTGAGTGGAGCAGTCGAAAGAATCTGGTTGCGGTTGGGATCAAAATACCTGCGCAACAGCGGAGGCAGCAACACAAAGGTGCCAAGCAGGGAGTAGCCAATGCCGAGCAGCGAGGTGATGCCAATACTTTTCAGCGTGCTGTGCTGGGCCAGGCACAACACACCAAAGCCAATGAAGGTTGAAGCTGCCGCCATAAGGATCGCACTGCGGACCAGGACATGTCCTGGATGATCGACCGTCCCGTACCACTGACACCCACAGACCGTATAGATGGTGTAATCCACGCCCATGCCAAGAATGACGACTGAAAGCATCAACGCCGGGATATCAAGGGGATGCCCGAGCAATTTCAGGGTGCCCAGGGTACAGATAAAGGCAAAGACCAGAGGCGACAGAGCAATACAGCTCAGCCGCCAGTTGAGCAACTGGAGGTAGAGCAGCAAACTTACCATGGCCGCTATAATCAGCAGCAAGCTCGTAAAGGTGGAAAAGAGCGTAGCTCCAAGGCGATCTGAAAAATAATTCCCATCAAAGACCTTTCCCTCCTGGCCATAGCGTTTGAGAAAAGCTGCGGGATCATAGGATGCCCCGGGGCTCAGGGCTGTGAACTGGATGATCTGGCCATCTTCCCGGGTGGTTATCCCCAGGAGTTTGTCATACCGACTCGCAAGTACGGGTGTTGCAGGCTGAATCGTCGTTTCTAGCTGGGCAAAAAAGGGTGCAAAGGCGTCGCGGGTTAACCCCAGACGTTGCCCTTCCGCAATCAAGGTATCTTCCACCTGCTGGACCCGTGTTTCCGACCAGAAATTCCGCCAGGCAGCAAAATTCTCCCGGCTGCGTTCCGGCCCGGGAAAGATCAGGGAAGAGACAAAGACCTCTCCAACCCGCCCAGCCTGGTGGTCATGCTCCAACTGAGCCAGGAGCTGGTCATTGTTTTTCTGCAGCTCGGCAAGCGAGTCGGCGCTGGTCATCAGATATATCTTGGAACCCGGGTTTCCCCAAACCTGCGCAAACATCTGATCATCGACCTGGGTCTGGGCGCTGACCGTATTCATTGCACTGAGGCTGATATGAAACTCGGGTTTAGCGAAAAAGAACAGGACACAGGCAAGGCCCAGAGCCAAAACAGCTCCGATTTTCCCTGTATTGAAGAGACGCTCAGCCAGCCAGTGCAGAGGCAGTACACGTTTCCCTCCCGCAGGCATATGGGGAAAGATGCGGGGGAAGATGACATGGATGAAAAAATAGGTGGAGATAAAACCAAGGGCGGTAAATTGCCCCAGCTCGCGAAAGACGGGAAAATCGCTCAGGCTGATGGCCAGAAAGGCGCCGATAGTCGTCAAGAGGGCCATGGTGCCACCAACCGACTGGACCTCGCGCGCTGCCTCGCTGCCACGGGTTGCATGGGGGCGATCGAGAAAGAGCAGGTAGGTAATGCTGTGATCGTCCATCATGGAAATCAAGGCGCCGGAAAATCCCAGAACCATGATCGAGATCGAATCATGCAACAGCGAATACAAGAAAAGGGCCATGGCAGTCCCTGCAACTGCTGGTAACAGGGAGAGCAGCCCGATCAAAGGCCGGGGAAAGGCAACCAGCAATAACAGGGCTATGCCCACCGTGGTCAGCCCGAGGGCCAGTTGCACATCGTGGCGAATGATGGACTCGTTATCAAGCGCGGCTCGAAAGGCCCCCGCTGGAGTCAGCTTCAGTTGCATCCCTGCAGCAGTACCACTCTGGGCAAGCTCTCGCTCTGCCTCTACAAAAAATGTGGCCAGTCGACGAGCTGCCGCACCATCGGTGCCGGCCGTTGCAGGCCTTGCCGTGATCAGGAGATGTTGCCCATCCTGTGACAACAGATACCCTTTATAGATGCTCGCTTCCTGGGATGGAGCCAGGTAAAGGAGCTGGGCAAGAATCTGATCCTTAAACCCCAGGGGATCCAGGGACAGAAACGCCGCCTGCCCAATGCCGTCTAAACCCGACATCTTCTCCATGAGCTCCTGTAAGCGTTGCTCAATATCAGTTTTCGTCAGACGGGGCCCAATACTTTCACTGAGTACCTCTTGAGAAAAAAGCAACAGCAGCGACCGGGCTGCATGCTGGGCGATTTCCGGCAGCAAGGCGCTGGTCTCCCCTCCTCCGACCTCAGCAAAGAGCCCGCTGGATTGCATTTTTTCTTCAAGCATTTTCGCGGATGCAACCAAGACATCGGGGGCCTTACGGTCAACGGCTAGATCCACAGCCACTTGATCGTGGATGGGATGGTTTTGGAAAATTTCCAGGGCATCACCAATAACCTGTTCGTGGGCAGGCAGCGTTTTGACAATATCGGTATCGATATGCAACCGTGTCAGCCCCAGGTAGGCAGAGAGAGAGATCGCCAGGACAACAAGGAGAAGCGCAGGGTAGTTGACTGATGAGGATTTCATGA
This sequence comes from uncultured Desulfobulbus sp., assembly GCF_963664075.1. Lineage (NCBI taxonomy): Bacteria > Pseudomonadati > Thermodesulfobacteriota > Desulfobulbia > Desulfobulbales > Desulfobulbaceae > Desulfobulbus > uncultured Desulfobulbus sp. The sequence goes on along the minus strand of NZ_OY760916.1, from coordinate 4,649,078 downwards.
ACACAAAAAAAGAGAGAGAGCGATGAGAGCCGCAGCTGCAACGACGTGGCCCCCAAAAATGAGCCCCTTATGATTACAGTAGAACTCGTTACCACGTTGAATACGGGCCAGGCCACCGAAGAGGGTACGCAATCGGTCAATCCAGACAGTCTTGTTGTCGCTTGCAGCCTGCCCCTGAAAGGCACACATCGGATAGAGGGCGAAAAACTCTCCTTTCATGGAATGAAACAGACCGTCGATGGGCACGCCGTGCCAGGAGCATTCCACAATGCGTTCAGCAAAGGAGCGATTGAGTGCATACCCATGGGTCAGACAGCGATAGCCAATACGAACCACCCCTGTTTCACTGGTCGGCTGACTGTATGAGGTGAGACAACCGAGGGCAAAACCATCCCAGTGTCTCTGTTGGAGAAATTGACACGCTTCCTGCAGTCGCTGACGATCGAACTTTCGAAAAAAAACGTCGTCTTCAAAGATGAGAATGTGGCGAGCCCCCACCGCGAGTGCTCGTCTGAGGCACAGCTGATGGGAGGTGTAGATGCCGCGTTCGGGGTTTGCATCGTCGCGTTTGACCACAACGAACTCCACCCGCTCCTCCAGGCCGACCAAAGCAAACTGCTCTTTAGCGGCCTGCATGCGGTCTGGCCGGCTCTCCAGAGTAATACAACAGATAGCGTCAAAAAAATCCCAGCCGTCGCCCTGGCTCATCCTGTTTTGGACCACACCCATCTTGCCTCACCACGCTCTCTGGGATATATTGTCATTCTGGGCAGCCTCACAAGCGTCCACAGTTTACTCCCCTCTCATGTTGCTGAGGCTCTCAGGAAAAAATGAAACAGCTCTGTGCCAAATACATCCTTTGGATCGCATCCACCGAATTTGTGCGCTCTGCAATTGCCGAACAGGCAGATCTTTCCGCCTTTCGTGAAAAACCCACGGCCAAGGTGCTCCTTGGTGTCTTTCTCATTATCCTGGGTTCCTTACTCGGATGGCCAGCGGTGACCGCCCTGGGAATACTCTCACTCCACTGGCATACGCCTTGGATCATTGCAATCGGCGGCCCCCTGGTCTACGGCCTTTCCCATCTCGTTTTTCTCGCAGGAATGTATCTCTCCGGTGCCACCTATTCCCTGATCTTTTGTCGCTGGCTGGTTCGAGTGCTGGTGGAACGCTGCCTGGCCTGGGCCGTTCCGGGCCGTCGACCTGAGCTACCCCGTTAAAAAGGGCCTATATTGAAAGCTATCGCTTCTGGCCCTTAATCCAGGCCGGTGGCCTAATCCGCCCCTGACTCACATCCCGCATGCGCAATGCCTGCACCCATTCCCGAATTCCCCCCTTCTGGTCACAAATAACGAGATCATAGATAAGTTCGTCTGCGGCCAAACGCTGCAGCTGTACCTGGGTTTGATAGAGTTCCCCCGCCCGTGTTGGTGTAACGATCTGTCGCGCGGCAAAGCCCACTGGAAAAGGGACAAAATCGACCAACCCCTGACCGTGTACACAGGCGGCGTGCATGGCCCCATCCAGTGGAAAGGGCGCCCCCAACGGTTTGGCGCTCGAGTCTCCCGGATCAAAGGCCAGCAGGCTTCCCCAGGCCCTGTCTCCAGAAATATAAAGCCGGTCCTGTAGGGTGCGGTAGCTGGGGCCAAAGGGAACCAGCTCCTGGTAGATTCTGGAGGCTGGCACACTCATCGTGGCCGGGGCATTGGCAGTCTCTCTCCAGAGTGCTTTCTCTGGATGGCAAGGCGCTTGAGGGAGAAAACCTAATTCGCAATGGCTGACGAGACGAGTCATGACTTTGCCCTGGGTCCGGCTGAGCAGACGAGCTCGAATTCCTTGCTTCTCGGAAGTTTCCAGCTCGACAACGACTTCCATCGCGTTCGCAGAGGGCGGGATCACCAGCAGTTTGGCAAAACGGGCAGCATCCATTGTCCGGACCTCCATCTGGGGATCTGCCGCCTGCACACAGTTTGCCAGGAGCTGCATAGCCTCCACCGCGGCCAGGACCGTACGACCGCCAAAGCAGTGATCGCTCATCCAGGGAAAAATGGAGAGCCTATGCTCTGTCTGGGTGGCAGTCATCAGCTGGGGAACTGATTCCAGAGGGCGATGGTCTTCTCGTCAATCTCCACAGGAATATGGTTGGCATTCACTGCGCAGTGCCGGGTCATCCCGGTACAGCAGATCTCGCCGTCATCAGCCTTGGTGATGAGATAATCAAACTGAACTTTGACGAGCTCCAGTCGGGTGAGGCGGGTGTGGATATACATCAGATCATCATAAAAGAGCGGCGAATGATAATTGAGCTCCGTTTTTATGATGGGGTAGATGTAGCCACTCTCTTCAATATCTTTATACGGGTACTGAGCCTCGCGCATCAATGAGGCCCGACCGAATTCAAAATACCGCAGATAGTTGGCATGATAGACCACCTGAGAACGATCTGTATCTGCGTATAAGGTTCGCAGCTCGCAGCGATGCCAGACCAGACCGGTTTTGGTGTCACGCACGTAGGATGGACGCTCATGGGGCTCGGGGACAAAAGGTTTAGGGCGCATTACTGACCTCTGAAAACTATACAGCAGTTGGTGCCCCCGAAGCCGAAGGAGTTCGACAGAAAAAACTCGTGGGCATGTTTGCGGCTGTGATTGGGCACGACATCCAGATCGGCAAGAGCTGGATCCGGCAGATGATTGACCGTCGGTAAGACCAGCCCCTGACGCATGGCCTCAATGCCCAGCGCTGCTTCAATGGCGGCAGAAGCACCCAGGCTGTGACCGACCTGTGATTTATTAGCTGAAATAGGAATATTGGGCAGCTGCTTGCCAAAGACTGTCCGCAGACATTGAGCCTCGGTGGTATCTCCGGTGGGAGTCGAGGTGCCATGGGCATTGATCGCCCCAATATCACGGGCGGTAATTTCGGCATCCTCCAGAGCATCCTGCATGGCCCGGGTCACCGTCTCTTGATTGGGTCGAGTAAAATGGTGGGCATCCGAGTTCCAGCCGATTCCGGCAATTTCAGCTCTGGGGATCAGACCATGGGCTCGGGCCACCTCTTCAGCTGCCAGTACCAGGGCGCCAGCCCCCTCAGCAAGGACAAAGCCTTTGCGGTCGATACTAAAAGGGCGGGAGGCCTGGGTTGGATCTTCAAAGGAGCGGTCTTTAGGCCCAACCTTGATGGTGGCCAACATATTGGAAAAGCCGAGAATAATCTCAGGGATGAGGCAAGTATCTACCCCTCCGGCCAGGGCAAAGTCGCAATCTCCGTCTCGAATCATGCGGGCCCCGATACCAATGGCGTGGTTACCCGAGGCGCAGGCCCCCTGGGGAGAAAAAATCGGCCCGGTGAATCCAAGCAGCATGCCGGCCTTACCGGCCGGAAGATTCGCGCAGAGATTGGGCAGCAGATAGGGACTGACCTTGGTCGGTCCCAGGCGGGTATAGTTATCCATGGCGATCCGGTAGGCATCTGAACCATTGAGCGCCGAGCCCATCAGACAGGCGGTGCGCGGTGCGACCTGCTCGTCAATCACCAGGCCAGCATCTTCCAGCGCCTGCCGGCAAATCTCCATGGTGAGGAAAACAAAATCTGCGTTCCAGAGCGAGGCATCCTTTCTGCTGACATAGGGGAGCGTACTTGGATCCCAATCCGGTATCTCGCCGACCACCCGACTCCGTGTTTCCACCTCGCAACGAGTTAGCACCCGGAAACCAGCCTTCCCGGCCACGGCCCCCTTCCAGGTGGAAGCAAAGGTGTTACCCAGGGCGGAAGCGGCCCCATAACCAAGAACGACAACTTTTCTGTTCTGCGGTGCCTTCATGCGGATGATTCTCTTTGTAGTGGGTGTTTTTCAATCAATTTTTTTCAACACCGCGCAAGCATTACAGCCGCCAAACCCAAAGGCATTTTTCAGCACATGTTCCTGAACAAGCGAGCGCGTACCTTGGGCAACGCAGTCCAGCTCCATCTGGGGATCGGGTTGATAATTAATCGTGGGTAAAATAAGGTTTTCTTCCATGCCGCGCAGGGTGAGAATGGTCTCAATCACACTGGAGGCTCCCATGGCATGGCCGAGTTGCGATTTATTGGCGCTGACCGGCGGCAATGCCCCTGCAAACACTTTGTGGAGCGCATCGAATTCCACCTGATCGCCAGCCTTGGTTGAGGTGGCATGGGCATTGACTGCAGCAATATCCGTGGGGGCCACCCCGGCATCGGCCAGGGCCTGCAGCATGCACTGGCGAACGGTAGCCTCAGCTGGCATGACAAAGTGGTGGGCATCCGAGGTCATGCCCCACCCTGCCAGCTCAGCCCGGGGATGCAGACCATGGGCGGCTGCAAATTCTTTGGTGGTGAGAATAACGGCTCCTGCCCCCTCGGAGACAACAAATCCCCGACGATGCTGAGAGAAAGGTCGACTTACAGATTCAGGAGGATCGTTTTCTTCTCCTTTTTTGGGGAAGTAGGCACCGTTCATGGTGTGAAATCCGGCAAGAATCGGTTCAACCAGAGAGCAGTCAACAGCGCCGCAGAGGGCAACATCGGCTCGCCCTTGCGCCAGCAGCATGGACCCGACAAGCATCGAACTCAGTCCAGTGGCACAGGCGGTAATCGTCGAAAGAATTGGCCCCTGGGCTCCGGTCAGCATGGAGATCTTGCCGCCAATCATATTGATACAGGAGTTGGGATTGGCGTAGGGGTGGGGTAACTTCCCTTCAGCCTGAAGTCGCCGGTCCGCAGTAAGCACTGCATCCACACCGCCGACTGCGGAACTGTAGGTGATAGCAACCCGTGGAGCCAGGTCGGCATCGATATGAATGCCGCTGTGCTCCAGGGCACGGGCCACGGTCAGCATTCCGTATTTAAAGATGGGGGAATGCCAGGCAGCTTGGTGCCGGGCCGTAAGAAAGGGGTAGTCGAGATGGTCAATCTCAGGAAGCTCACCGGCAATGCGTACCGGGAAATTTTCTCTGAGGGGAAAACGAGTCAGGGGGCCAACACCACTTCGCCCTGCTATCGCATTACTCCATTGCTCCTCAAGATCGCCCCCCAGGGGTGAAATTGCATCATATCCGACGATGACGGCTCTCTGTGCTTCCGAAAACTGCACAAAAAACTACCAAGGGATAAATCGGTACAGCTTGGCAAACATTTCGTACACCTCGACCCAGTTTTGCAGGTCTTCACTGCTTTGCATATGGGCTCGCTTATTCACCATAACCCAACTCATATGCGCCGCACCATCCTTACAGGTGGAACAGTCACGAGTTTCAGAGGTGCAACATCGGTGCATGGTCTTCAGATCCGACGCCCAACGAATAAAATTGGTCAACCGTTTCGGCCGAGGATTCCGTTTATCAATGGGATCGGTGACCGAAGGACACTCCATCCAGCCAAAGGTACGGCCACACATGGTGCCGGTGGTGATAACTTTGTGGTAATACTTCGAAGAGATAACGGTCTCAGGATAACTGTCCAGCATCTGATCCATCTCTGCCCGAACCGCAACCAGTTCATCGGGCTGCCAGGAAAATCCATCGACGCCTTCATCGTTGGAGAGTAGCTGCATATGGACCTTAAGGCCGACATCCTTGATACGTTGGATGTTATTTTCGATCTTGCCCAACTGCTTTGGCGTAATGGTGTAGAGGTAATAGGCGTTGGGGTCTCCAGCATAGTTGGCACTGGAAATGGCAAAGGTATCCTTGCCCCGAAGCAGAATTTCGTCTTCGCGATCCCCCCAGAGAGAAATACCGACCATCAGATCAGGAAATCGAGCCCGATCGACCTTGATGATGCCGTTGGTGGCACAGAAGGTGGGCAAACGCGAATAAAAGGCCTCGATCCGATCCATACACAGTGTCGGCTCACCACCGATGAGTATGGCCAGATTGACACCCCGCGCCATTTCACTCTCGACAAAGGCGTGCCATTTGCTCACATCCTTTTCTTCCGAGGCCGCCTTGTGCTCGTCTGAGGAAAAAAAGAAACATCCCTTGCAACGCAGATTACAGCGATCGGTTACATCATAGATGGAACTGCGGATGTTGAGCTTGGAAATACGTTTATAACGTTCGTGCCACTGAGGACTGAGAAGTGAACTGACTGTTTTCATACGAGTAACGTTGCCTCTATTGCCCCTCTAAAGGAGGTGTGACGGGACGGTCACAGAGATTGGGACTCTTGTCATATCCCTGGACCCAGACCGCCAGGTAGGTGTCGACATAATCAAGCCAGGCTGAAAAAGTCTCGGGATTGGATGCGTGGCGATACATTCGGGCGGTAACCACTGCGCTTCCGGCTGCGTAATGTCGACAATCGGTACAGTCGGTGTCCGGAACGCAGCAGGCCGCAGCACGATCCCACTGGAGATCGGTCCGGTATTGGCGAAACGATTTTCCCAGTCCCACATGAGCCGACGGATTCATTCTCGGATAGGAACAGGAATACAGCGCATGCAGCCCCAACGGATGGGTGTGGGCGACAATATTGTAGTGGGAAAACAGGACCGCCTCGGGAAAGAGCTCCAGCAGCCTGGTCATCATAGCTGCCGTCTTTGCAAGACTTTCAGGGGTATGCCGCAATGGGCCCGTATAGCCTTCCGGCGCAGAAAACATGTTGAAGGTTATTTTCTGGCCGCCCTGAGCCAACTCTTGGGTCACCTCAAAGGCCTCATCGATATTCTGCGAGGTAAAGGTATAGACAAAGACCGCTCGAGGATCATCGTGGTAGTTTGCCATCTGCCGTTTAAGCATATCATCGGCTTTACGCACGGCCTGACTGCTGGCATCGTTGCCCCAGACGGAGATGTGAATTCGGTACGCGATCTCAGGGGGCAGCGGCTTCAAACCGTTGGTTGCGATGGCTCCAAGCGGTATGGTATCGGCACAGATACGGCACAACTCGGGTACCAGCGAAGGCTCGGCACCGGCAAGCACAGCAAAGGTAATGCCGCGCTCTTTTTCTGCGGCCATCAGCTCTCGCCAGGCAGCGGGGTCACCATTTTCGACAGCGAACTGTTTTTCACCGTTAAAATAGTAACACCCATCGCAGCGAATATTACAGCGATGGGTCATATCGTAGGTAGATTCCCGAAGAAAAAAGTATTTCCTAACCTTTTCCCAACGATCACGTATAGTTGGAATCCCGACAATATCAGCAAACTTCCAGTTTGCCTCCTGCTCCACCTGAGAGGACATTTATTCCTCGCCCTGGAGTTTTCCGGCAATGTACTCGCCGATAATCCGCAAGGTGGTCAGTTTGGGGTAGTCATCCTCATCGATACGCACACCGAATTCATCGCGAATCACCAAGGCAATGGTTGCCAGGTCCATGCTGTCGATGCCCACCTCATCAACCAGATCAAGATCGGGGTCAAAGGTTTCCGGGGTTACATCTTCCAATTTCAATTCGTTGATGATGATTTCGGCGATACGAAGGATGGTTTGATCAAGAGTAGTATTCATGGGTTATTTCTGTGTGCTTTTAAGCATCAAGGGACATCATGCCGGAGCAGACATCCTCTTTGTTATGAGTTATGCGAAACGAATAGAGGTCGCCAGTGCCCTTGGCGTGGATATCGAGTTGTTCTCCCGGTTTGATAATCCGTTTAAACTTCACCCGATTCAAGCGTCTGATGTATAGGGGCGTCTGCCGTGCCTGAGCAATGACATCGGCAACCATCTTGAGTTGGGCAATACCCGGCAAAATGGGGGTCTCGGGAAAGTGACCATCAAACCAAGGTGAGTTCTGATCGACAATCACCCCTGCCCGAATTTCGTCTGGTGCAGGCGTTTCTAAATCAAGGAGCAAATACCACATGTTATCATTTTATGTCCAGGTAAAATGTCAAAATAGTCCTTTCCATTCTCTCCAAAGAGATTGTCTTGCAAACGGGGAGGGGCATCTTTTGCAGAGACCATCCTGCCCCAGAAATTCCCACCGCAGCCTAGTGACTAAGCGGCCAGAAACTCCCAAAGCGGCCCGACCATTCCCCGCTGATGCAAGCTTTGAATGACGGTTGAAACGTGCTCTCCACCAGAACCGACCAGCCAGTTGCTCCGCTGTCCGGCCCGCTGGGTAACCTGGGCTTCAATCGCATCCAAGGTAATTTGATTGGGATGATAGAAAAGCGGTTGAAGCAGGTCTGTTTGCTGGTTGATGACGCCCTCGGCCAAGGCATGTTCATAGAGACCGGTCCCGGGGTACATTCTGATCCCGACAAAGAAGAAAAAAACCGCTCGTTCCAGCTGCTCAACACGATCAAGAGTTTCATCCACGGTGGCCTCACTCTCTCCGGGCCCCCCCAGGAGAAAATAATGGGCAACATGCAACCGGGCTTTTCGGGCCTGTTGATGGGCCCTTACAACCTGCGAGCAACGAAAGGGTTTGCGGTAGGCTTTCAACATGGGGTCAGAAAGAGATTCAGTGCCAAATTCGACGTGCCTGCAGCCGGAAGCCGCCATGACCTCGAAATACTCCTCTGGCAAGGCAATAGGAGCGAAAAAAGCTCCCCAGGGAATAGACAATCCCTTTCGTTGAAACTCCCTGGCCACGGCCAGGCTATGTTCCACATCCGAGTTGAAGGCGGAATCCGTTATAAAGAGATAGCGGGCTCCTGCCTCCTGCAGCCCAACTGCAATACGGGCCACCTCATCGGGTTCCACCAAACGGTGCACATTCCCCTCAATACGGGGATAGGGGCAATAAAGACAGGAAAACGAGCAGCCTCGCTTACTCTGCAGGTTCAGCATCCCTCCGTTTCGCAGGTAAAAATCGCTCTGTTGCCCCATCGTGGGCAACCTGCGCGCTATCCTTCCTTGCCAGGGAAGCGGGGAATTACTCGCAACACCACCAGCAGCAAGCACGCCTGCAATTGCAGCGGGATCTCGCCCCTGGTCCAGGGCATCAACCAGCAGCGCGAACCGCTCTCCTTCACCAATAAGACCAAAGTCGGCACCCAAAAAAGACAATATCCGCTCAGGCATGATAGTGAAGCCACTGCCACCGCAGACAATGACCGCCGAGGAACACGTACGCAGCCAACTGACCAACTCTCGATACTCTTTAAGCAAAAACAGCGAATCAGTACCGTCGGTATTGTCAATATTGCGGCAGGCAATACCGATAACCTCAGGTACAAACGATTGGAGCAGAGAGGCAAGCGCTGCCCGATCAACGACGTGAAAGTCTGCTATTTCAACCTGATGCTCGGGGCCAATTGCTGCGGCCACATAATCCAGCCCCAGAGGATACACCGGATAGGGTGCGATCAGGGTATTGGGGGAGAGGAGCAGAATTCTCACGGCTGTACGCACTCCATGGCTGTGAGGCACTGACCGGTCCCCAGAACAAGAATCCTGCTTCCGGCAGGCAGGAGCAGATCCTGCCCCCCGATCAGAGAACCAGGAACAAACCCCACCTCAAGACACTGGACAGCCAGAGCTGCCGCGACAGCTGAGGCTGAAGCAAACTCACCGGTGAAGCTCCGGTAACGCCAAACAAGTGGCTCTGCCCCCAAAAGGGCCAGAAATTGGCGTAACTGCTCTTCTCCCTCCTCCCGACCAGCTGCAGGGAGACCGGCAAAAACAACCAGCGGCTGCTCTTGCAGAGTATGCATCCCCCCCAAGGCTGCAAGCATCTGCTCGGGAAGATCGCGCCCTCCCCCACGGCCGTAAAAGGCAAGGCGAAGCAAACATTGAGCCCCGCTCCAGTCTCGGTTGACATACAGCGCTCCCCCTCCATCGGAGAGCGGCCCTGCCGCTACAGATCGATCGAGTAAAGGCGAGAACTGTGCATGCCCCTCATCAGCCCCGATGAGCAATGCCGACTGACCGCTTTGGGGGAGCAAAGTTTGCGCTGCAAGCAGGGCCTGTTCAAAAGAATAATCTCCACCACTGACGGTGACGTTGGCACCCGTGGCCTGAAACCGCATTGCTACCTGTCCGGCGGGGCTGTTGTGCACCGAACCAACAAAATCGGTGGGACTGGGGAACTGTTCCCCTGAACTGGTGAGGCGATCAAGAAAATCCCAGGTTTCCGATAACGCTCCCCAGCCGGTTCCCATGAAAACAGCTCCAGGGGTTTCTTCTCTCCGGGTATCTTCAACCGTCTCCTGTGCCAGCAAAAGGGCAAGACGTGCCAGACGCTTGACCCGACGAATCTGCCGGGGAGGCAGGTGCTCCGCCAGGACAGTATCAGGCAACTGGCCTGCGACAGCCTCTCCCTCCTGGAGACGCGCAAATGTGGTCGGCAGCAATCCCGCTCCCGTGAGGCAGCTTGTGCCATGCACCGCAAGATAGACAGTCTCGTGGTCGGCAGCAATGGGTTGCGTAGAGCCCCCTGCACCAATGACCAGGCAACCATTGTTGCCGCCAAAACCAAAGGAGTTTGAAAGTACAGTTTCCACCGACCACTCTGCAAGGTGGAGCTGCGGGGTGAAACCAAAGGCGGGATCAGGTTGTTTGCAGCCCACGGTACCTGGCACCAGAGAACGGGATACGCACAGTGAGGAGACCACGGCCTCGAGCGCTCCTGATGCAGCAAGGCTATGTCCGGTGGCTCCTTTAATGGAAGACAGGGGCGGCGGGGTAGAGAAGAGTGAAGCGATGGCACGGGTCTCTGCCAGATCATTATCCGGAGTACCGGTGCCATGCAGGTTGATATAGTCGATGTCTTCAGGGGCAAGCCCCGCGTCCGCAAGCGCTGCTGCCATGGCGGCCCGTGCCCCCTTGCCTTCGGGATGGGGAGCGGTGGGATGATAGGCGTCACAGGAAAAGCCTGCCCCCATGAGCGTTGCCAGAGGTTTGTCAGGCGGATCGACTGTCAAGAGGAGCATACCCGCACCTTCTGCCACCGCAAGTCCCTGCCGCGTGGCATCGAGAGGACGACAACCATTTCGGTCGACCAGCTGGAGTGAATGAAAACCGTAGTAGGTTAAACGACTCAGTGAGTCAACGCCGCCTGCAAGAACCCGCCGCGCCTGACCGCTTCGCAACAGATTCAGGGCCAGGCCAATGGCCACCGCCCCAGAAGAACAGGCTGTTGAAACTGTCAGCGCTGGGCCTGAACAGTGGCAGAGTGTGGCGATTTCCTCAGCTAAACTCAATAAACCGTGTGCCCTGTAGGCGCCAGGAGAGCTCTCCTGCTGACGAAGCAGCGTTTCAGTGGTCAGGATGCCGCCAGTGGTGCATCCCACCACAATCGCATCCGGCGGTTCGCTCTGTCCCTCCAGGGCCATTTCTGCAGCTTTGCAGGCCAGCTGATGCGCCCTGGGAGGCTGGGGTTCGACACTGGCAAAAGACCTGACCTGCCCAGCAGGCAGAGGAGATCCCTGCAAAAGAGCAAAAAGGTCCAAGGGGGCGATGGCAGATCGCTCATCGCGCAAGGCCGCCTCAGTCTCTTCAAGGCCACAGCCTAGAGGGCTGATAATTCCGGCGGCTGCAATAAAGACCGAGCCCTTGCTCACGCGGCTCCTCCGGCCCGATGAGCCTCGATGTAGGCTGCAAGAGAGGCCACGGAGGCAAAAACTTTTTCACCGACCTCCTGGGAGTTGATCATTACCCCGTAGTCTTTTTCCACCATGACGACCATCTCCAAAACGTCGATGGAGTCAATACCAAGCTCCCCCCCCACCAGCCGGGCTTGGGCGTCAAATTGGTCGGGAGTGAGCGTGGTGAGGTTGAGCAGTTCGATCAGTTTGCCCTTCAATTCTTCAATCAGTTCATTCATCGTGCTGTCCACGTAGGCTGGCCTCGGTAAGCAATCGGCTCGTCCCGGAAAGCGAGCCGTGGGTTTGTGAATAACCGGAATTCGTGACGACAGGCGCCCACGGATTCAGGAAAAAATAATGCAAGGATGCAAAAAAATGGATTATTATATATGTTTTTACCCATTTGTCACCAAGACTCACTGTTTATTCGTCCCCAAATCTGAGCGAGCACAAACGGCGCCCGCATTCAGATTAGGGGGAAAGCCCGGGGTTCCCATGGTGAAACTGCGAAACGCCCCTGGGCCGGTCGGTTCGAACCGACCAAGGTATTGGAGGAAGAGATGAATGCCATGGAACTCGCGCACCTACAGATTGAAGATCTCGTTCCGCACCGTGACAGGATGTTGCTTATTGGTGAGGTATTGGAAGTAAACACCATCCAGGCCAGGACCGTGAGTAGCGTCAATGCCAATTGGCCCCTTACCGGACCAGAGGGGGCAGAGCCCCTGATTTGCGTTGAACTGGCAGCCCAGACGGCCGGTGTCTGTAATGGTTGGGACCGGATTAAAAACCGAGGCCTGGATTCTGAGCAGATGGGGTGGTTAGTCGCAGTGAAACGGGCCGAGTTTTTTGTCGATTTTCTCCCTCTTGGCAGCAGCATTGAGGCCAGCGCCAAGAACACCCTTGTTTTCGATAAGTTTCGCGAAGTCGAAAGCCAACTCCACCAGGATGGCCAGCTTGTGGCTTCGGTGGTTCTTCAACTTTTCCAGGCCTAAAAAACAGACGATGAGTACACACAGTAACACCCAGGTAGCAATTGTCACCGGCGGCAGCGGTGGGATCGGACGAGCCGTATGCACGAAGCTTGCGCAACGCGATTGTTATGTCGTTATCAATTACATGCGCAACCTCGATGGAGCCCAACAAACCTTGACCGAGGTTGAGGCCGCAGGTGGTCAAGGCGAGGTCTATCAATTTGATGTTCGTGACCAGGCGGCAGCAGAAGCCGCCATCGAAGATATTGCCAAGCGGCTGGGCACCATTGATATCCTAGTCAATAACGCGGGTACCCTGGCTGACGGTTTGTTTATGATGATGCCCCCTGAAAACTGGCATGGTGTCATCGAGACAAGTTTACACGGTTTTTACAACATGACCCGTCCGGTGCTGGAACATATGGTCCGGGGCAGACGCGGCTCCATCGTCTCCATCTCTTCTGCGGCTTCACTCATGCCCAATCGGGGACAGGCAAATTACGCCGCCGCCAAAGCCGGACTCAATGCCGCAAGCAAGACCGTGGCCTCAGAGGTCGCTCGCATGGGCATCCGGGTCAACGTTGTCGCCCCCGGATTGATCGAGACCGAAATGATCGCCAAGGCTCCCAAAGAACACATCAAAGGCTTGATTCCCATGGCGCGCATTGGACGCCCAGAAGAAGTGGCCCAGGTGGTTGCTTTTCTCTGCTCAGATGCGGCCTCCTACGTGACGGGCCAGGTCATCTCGGTGAACGGTGGCATGCTGTGAAACAGCTTACGCTCCTGGTACTCCTGCTGAGCCTGCTCGGAGCCAACAGCCTACGTTGCCACGCTGCCTCCCCCAGCAACGACTCCCCGCAACTGCGCTCGGTGCAGGCCGTTTTTACCCAGGAAAAGCATCTGCGTATTCTGGCCCGCCCCTTGATTTCCCGAGGGACCCTCCTCTTCCAAGCACCACAATCGCTGCGCTGGGAATATACAGACCCCATGCACTCGGTTCTGCTCCTCCACGACGGTCAAATCGACAAACGTATCGAGCATGATGGACATTTTGTTGAAGATAATGGGGCTGGAGTGGGGACCATGCAGATTATTCTTCAGGATATCGGCAGCTGGCTTGATGGCCGCTTCAGTGATAACCCGCTCTTTTCAGTCCATCAGCGCGGCCCTGAAGATGTCGTCTTGAGCCCTAAAGACCCGAGTATGGAAACGGTCATTCAGGCTATAGAATTACACCTGGGGCACAAACAAGGCGTTGTGGACCGGGTGACGATCATCGAGTCTGAGGATGCGTCCACGGTGATTACCTTTTCCCAGGTGATTGTCAATCAGGATATTGCAGCAGAACGTTTTATCACCCCCTGATCAGAAAAACAGGGGGTGGCCAATGAGCCGTTTTATTTGAGCTATCACCTCTATCTTGGTGCATCCTGTATGCAGAGATCTTGCTAAAAATGAGTAGGGCGACCAAACACAACCGACGTCTCCACAGCTGGTGGGGTGGCCTTCTCTTGCTCTCTGTTCTCCTTGCCTCTTGCAGTGGGCTCCGGCCAACCCATCTGCCACAGATAATAACCGCCCCATCTTCAGATCTGGCTCGACGTTGCAACACTTTTTTCCCCCAGGGGAAATGGCAGTTCACCCACGCGATCAACTTCCACCTCGCCGATGGGACCAACGGCAACGCCTTGGGAGTACTGACGATTGAGGGAACGACGCTCAACTGTGCCTTACTGAGTATTGAAGGGCTGACGCTGTTTGAAGCCCGCTCAGCAGAGGGCGCCCCCCTGGAAATTTATCGCGCCCTGCCTCCCTTTGACAGCCCCTCTTTTGCAGAAGGCCTCATTGCCGATATTCGAACCTTGTTCATTAAGCCCGGGGGAATCCCCAGCACCGGCCATCTGGGGCAGGGAGACAGACTCTGTCGTTACACCAACCCCGAGGAGGTGACGGATATTTTCCCCGATTCGGCCGGATGCTTTCGCCTCTCCACCTACGACCAGGTTTCAGCAACAGAGGTTGGCCTCCCGGTACAAACTCGTGCGGTTGCCGCACACTCCTGCATCGAAAGAGGCAACAGCCTTCTAGCCCGAAACCTGAGCTTGACCGGTCTTGGAAGATCCGGTTACACCTTAAACCTGCGCTTACTTACTGCCGAGCCTTTACCGGCCGCTACGCCATAAACCGACCATGAAATTTCGCCTGATCTACCCCAAATGGCCCAAGTTGTCCCAGCAAACCGAGTTCCATCTGCCGCCCCACGGCCCGGTGGTTTTTGCTGCCACCCTGCCCGACTTTGTGGATGTGGACTTTGTCGACGAGAACCTGGAAACACTGGACCTGGACGAACCGGTCGATTTTGTCGGTATTTCGATGATGTTAACCGTGCAGGTCAAGCGTGGATGGGCCATTGCCGATGCCTACCGAGCAAAGGGCATCAAGGTTATCTTTGGTGGTATTGCCACCATGCTCCATGCCGAAGAAACCATGGAGCACGCAGATGCTGTCTTTCTGGGTGAAGCCGAAGGACGGATGGAAGAGGTCTTTGCTGACTTCCACCAGGGGACACTCAAACCCTGCTACAATTTCCTTGACCAGCGCCCCGATATCAGCCTGGTGGGGACAGCCCGGCGTGATATTCTCAACCGCCCTCTCTATAACCACAAAGGGGTGCAGATGGTCGATCTGGTCCATGCCTCACGAGGCTGCCGCTTCCATTGCTATCCCTGTGCTGTCGCCTATTTAGGCGGTAGAGAATTCCGTCCGCGCCCCATAGAGAAAACCATTGCCGAGATGGAGGCCATCGACAACAACCGCTTATTTCTGGTCGATAATTCCCTTGCCCAGGATACAGCCTGGGAACTGGATCTTTTTCGGGAAATGATCCCTCTTAAAAAGAAATGGTGTTGCCATCCCATCGAAGACAAACCCGAGGTGCTTGATCTCGCCGCCCAGGCAGGTGCCTGGTATGTCTATCAAGCAGTCTTTGACACCTCTGACTACATTCGTGAACGGATTAAACGCTATCATGACCATGGCATCGGCGTCGAAGGCACAATTCTCCTCGGCCTGGATAACCACACCGAGGATTCCATCAAGCGATTGATTGACTTCCTCCTTGATATCGAGCTGGATCTGGCTGAGTTCACCGTACTCACCCCTTTCCCCCACACCAAGGCCTACGAGGACCTCAAACGTCAGAATCGCATCCTCTCGACAAACTGGGACGATTACTCAGCAGACAAAGTTGTCTACCAACCCAAGCATATGTCGCCGGAACGACTGGAGGAGTTACTCGCCTACGCCTGGGAGAGTTTTTACCAGGACGAATCGCAAAACATCAAAATGGCCAAGCTCTTTCAGCACGTGGTCCGCAAGGAAATGGCAGACAACACCTTCAGGCCGAGAAACCGTGAACTTGCAGGACAAACCTTTGGCAAGGAGCAACGAGGCAGATGAATTCGGCTCGCCCCTGTGACCGTTTGGACCTTTCCCACCTGCTTTCCCGCCCCCTTGATGCGGCAAAACCCTTTTTGGACGGTGGCGTAACCCATGGCGAAGTTTACGGGATGGCGACCTGGCTCTCGAGCCGCCTGGCACACACCGAACAACGTGAAACGATCTGCCTGGCGACCGAAAATCGTGCCCTGATTGCGGCAGCCATTCTCTCCTCTCTGGCTGGCGGTCCTATCGCCTTGCTGCCGTACAGTTTTTCTGCGCAGGCGCTGTCAGGCCTGAGCCAGGCGACCGGCTGCAAACTGGCGCTGGTCGACTCCAATCAATCCTCTCCCCCACATATGGAGCCAATCTGTCCGCCCCAACACGCACAGGCTGATGGCCCCCTCCCCTCCCTGCAACTTGAGCGGGAACTGCTCCGTCTCTACACCGGTGGATCCACCGGTACCCCCCAGCTCTGGTCTAAAACCGGCACCAACCTCCTGGGAGAAACCCTGTTTTTGCGCGATCATTTTTCTGTCTCAGCAGACGATCGCATTGTTGCCACCATTTCACCTGCGCATATCTACGGCTTACTCTATTCAGTGCTCCTGCCTCTGGTTGCTGGAGCAACCGTTATTCCCTCCATGCCATCCTTTCCTGAGGAAATCGTCCGAACCGTTCAAGAATGTGCAGCGACCATCTTTGTCAGCGTGCCCCCCCATTATCGGGTGCTCCGAGGCAAAGACCCTCTGGCCCCTTCACTCCGCCTGGCTTTTTCCTCTGCTGGTATGCTCGATCCCAACGATAACAGCGAGTTCTGCCGTTGCAACCCCTGTGGTATTTTTGAGGTCTACGGTTCCACGGAGACCGGCGGCATTGCCCTGCGCAACCGCTCCCGTGGAGAAACCGGGTTTACTCCCTACGCCACCATCAACTGGCAGCTGGATGATGAGCAGCTGCTGATCCGCTCTCCCTACCTCTCCCCCAGCCTGGTTCTCAACCAGGAAGGCTTCTTTTGTACCGGAGATCGAGTCGAGGCTGACGGTCCACGGGGATTCCAGCTCAAAGGCCGCAGTGATTCTGTCACCAAGGTGGGAGGGAAACGGGTCGACCTGGAAGAGATCAAAACAGCCATCAAGGACATAGCCGATGTTTCCGACTGCCTGGTGCTTGCTCTCCCCGATGCCAGCGGTCGCGGTAACCGCATCGTCGCCCTGGTGGAAACCTCATTGCTGGAAATTGATACGATTCGAGACGTCCTGACCCGCCGCTTCGAACCCTATGCCTTGCCCCGAGCCATCAAAACCATCGAACGCCTTCCCGTTAAGAGCAACGGTAAAATCGACCGCGAAGCCGTACTCCGTCTTTTTGCATCATGACGTCTTTACACGAAGCATTCACTGCCGGTTATACAAGCCTAAGCGCCTGGTCTGATCTGCTTGACCGCATCAATGTTTTTCCCGTTGCCGATGCCGACACTGGAGCCAACCTTCGTATCAGCCTGAGCCCCCTGCGCACCTGCAGCCAGGACCGGGAACAACTCGCAAACCGGATCATCCATGCTGCCACCGGCAATTCCGGCAATATTGCGGCAGCATTTTTCAGCATCCTTGTGAAAGCCCACCGTCTTGAGGAGCTTGCTCAACACGTTGGTACGGGATATAACAAAGCGCGAGAGGCGATCGCCGATCCCAAAGAGGGCACCATGCTCTCGGTCTTTGCAACCCTGGCAACGACCCTGTCCTCCTGCCCTAGATTGACGGCCACATCGGGAGAAACCGTCCTAGGTGCCCTGCAGCAGAGTGTACTCGACACGACCCAAATTCAGGACAGATGCCGCCAGGCCGGGGTGGTTGATGCCGGGGCCCTGGGGATGTACATCTTTTTTGATGCCTTTTTCCGCAGCTTGCTTCCAATTGAGGGAGCGATCCCTTCACTCTTCACCCTCTTTCCCGGTCGCCTTTCCTGGAGAGAAGGGTATCAACCGCCCGCCAGCGCGGAGTACTGCGTTGATCTACTTCTTACTCCAAGCAAGGAAGGATCGCTGGACGCCACCTCCCTCTCCCAGCTGGGAGAGAGCCTGGTGATGGTCCCCAAACAAACAAGTTTCAAAATACATATCCACACGCCAGATCCGCAAAAGCTGCAGAGACAACTGACCGATCTGGGAGAGGTGGGCCAATTCTCCGCAGAACCGCTGTACAAAGAGCAAAGCTCCACTCAAATGAGCCTCCCCCCTGGCTCCCTGCATATCATGACCGATGCCGCTGGTTCCCTGCCCAGATACCTGGCACAGCAATACGGGATCAGCCTCCTGGACAGCTATATCATTCATGGAGACCGGGCCCTCCCCGAAAGCCTCTGGCCCCCCGAAGACCTCTATCGCCTGATGCGGCAACAGCAGCGTCTCACCACGGCCCAGGCCTCCCTGGCTGAACGACATCAGCGCTATCAAAGTGTCTGTGAGGAGTTTGGGAAAACGCTGTACCTCTGCGTTGGATCAGCCTTTACCGGGAATTATGAGGTTGCCTCTGCCTTGCAAAAAAAACAGCAAAGCCTCCCTCTGACAATCATCGATACCGGTGCCGCCTCCGGCCGCCTGGGCCTGATGGCTCTGCTCTGCGCCCGCCTGGCCCAACGGACCGACGATGCCGAAGCAGTGACGGCCTATGCCCGCGGCCTGATTCAATCCTGCCGGGAATATGTATTTATCGATACCCTGCACTACCTGGTTGCCGGAGGCCGCCTCTCACGGACAAGTGGCCTCTTTGGTAATCTCCTTGGACTCAAACCTGTGATCAGCCCAACTCCTGAAGGGGTGAAAAAAATGGGCGTTGTCCGCAGCCAACACGCCCAACTCAACTTTGCTCTCAACAAGCTCCAAAGCGAAATCAGCAGGCCCGAGAGTGGAGTGCTTCTGCTCCAGTATTCAGACAACGAAACCTGGGTAGAGGAAACTGTCCAACCGGCGTTACACCAGCTTCTCCCAGAGGCTGAGATTCTCCGAATCCCGCTTTCCCTGACCTCAGGGGTCCATATGGGGCCGGGTACCTGGTCCTTAGCCTTTGCCGAGAGCATTTGACATGCATGCCGCTATCGTCATTCCAGTCTATAACCACGGCCCTCAAATTAATGATGTGATCGCCTCGGCCCGCTCTCTGGGCTTACCGATTATTGTGGTCAACGATGGGTCCACCGACACGACCAGCGAAGTCCTGCAGCAACATACAGATATCACGGTTCTCCACCATAGCCATAACCAGGGAAAAGGCGCCGCTCTGCTCAGCGGTTTTACCGAGGCGTCCCACCACTGCGACTACGCCCTCACACTGGATGCAGATGGGCAGCATGATCCGGCGGACGCCTGGCCCCTGCTTGCTTGCACCCAAAAGAAAGCACGCGTCATTGTCGTAGGCAATCGCCAGGGGATGGATGGTGGGCATGTTCCCTGGACCAGTCGCTTTGGTCGTGGTTTTTCCAACTTTTGGGTCTGGGTTTCCGGTGGCCCCTGGATAGCCGATTCGCAATCAGGATTCCGCCTCTATCCCCTTCCCGAAACCCTCGAGCTTGGAGTGCAAGCCAGGCGTTACCAGTTCGAGGTGGAGGTGCTGGTCCGGGCACAACGACGCGGCATTGCAACGATTGAAGTCCCCGTTTCCGTTATTTATCAGCCCAAAGGGGTGCGCGTCAGTCACTTTCGTCCCTGGCGCGATTTTCTGCGTAACTCAGCGACCTTCTCCAGGTTGATCTGCAGCCGCATCTTTGGTTTGGACCGCAGATAATGCGTATCGATTTTTATTCTTTTCTGGTACGGCTATCCTCGCTGCTTGGTTCCTGGTTTTTCACTGGCGTGGCGCGCCTCATTGCCGTAGGCTACTTTCTCTTCTCCCCCAGGGTGCAAGAAAGTCGACGGTTGTATGCGCTTGTTTTTCCACAGCGAAGCCGTTGGTTTCATCTCTGGTGTACCTTCCGCCAATACCAGAATTTTACCACCATTCATTTTGACCGTTTTTTAAACAACAGTGGAAGCGCACCGACCTACACCGCAAGTGGGGCAGAATTCCTGGAGGCCCGCAGCGGTCAGGGAGGCGCCGTACTGTTGATGTCCCATTTGGGGAACTGGGAGATGGCGGCCAGAATGCTGATGCGCCAGAGTCACAAAACACCGCTGCTGCTGTACATGGGGATCAAAGAAAAAGAAGGCGTGGAACGAAGGCAAAAACAGGAGCTACTGCAGGCGGGGGTCTCCATCATCGGTGTCGATCAGGGAACAGGGGATCCCTTTACCGCGGTCGAAGGATTGCGCATTCTGCGGGAGGGGGGCTTCGTCTCCATGACAGGCGATGTGAGCTGGCGGGAAGATCAACGACAAATACCGGTGGTTGTACTGGGGCAGAGGGCCTATGTGGCAGAGGCCCCTTTTGTCTTTGCCCTGGTCTCCGGCGCCCCCATCATCATCTTTTTTGCCTTTCGCACCGGTCGCAACCGCTATCATTTCACTTTTTCCGCTCCCATTTGGGTCAAAAGTACGAGTCGGGAAGAGCGAGGCAGGGTCATTGCCGAGGCGGCCCAACAGTATGCCCATCTCCTTGAGGCAGCCATGCTGGCCCATCCCTGTGAGTGGTATCATTTCGAGCGCTTTCTCCACGCCCCCGACGAATTTTCTTAAGCTGAGATTCTCGTCAGACTCATCGTTTTGCGGCCACCCTCCGGCTCACTTGTGCTTCTCTCAAAGGGGGGAACGTCAAGGAGAATTTTCTTTTCTTTTTGGCTAAATTCGGAGTAGTATCTTATTTTTTTTCAGATAATTCGCATAGCCCGCATAATTGCAGCTCCTTTACTCAACTTTAGAACGACCTGTTGACCCTCGATACTCCCTTTCTGGTGTATCCAATTGAGGAATTTCACGCTTTTTCGAGGTCATCAAGCATCGCTTTCAACAAAAGAACCATGACTAGAGATGTACTGCAGGAACAGATCCTCACAATCCTTATCCAGGACTTTGAATTTCAGCAACCAGGCCTGGATGACAATCTTCGTGACGACCACGGTTTTGATAGTATCGATGCCATTGAACTGCTTGGCAAGATAGAACGTATCCTCGGTTTTTCCCTCACCCGTGAAGAAAAAGAAAAAGCGATGGAAATCAGAACAATCAACGATATCCTTGACTATCTGGAGAGGATACAACAGGGGCGCACCCAGTAGGTGCTGCGTTGTTTTCCATGAACCGTCGCGTCGTTATTACTGCCTGTTCCGCCATCACCCCCATCGGCTATGGCCAGGAAGCCATAGTCAACAGTCTGCGCCACGGCATCTCCGGCGTCAAGCCCCTGCGCGATGATGGCCTTTTAAGCGGTCATATCCATTCCCGTGTCTTTGGCACAGTTGATTACCCCATCCCTTACGAGTTCAACCGCTCCCAGCGTAAAACCATGGGGCCGGTAGCCTACTACGCCTGCCAGGTTGCCAAGGATGTACTGAGCGCTTCGGGGCTTTCCAAAGAATTTATTGAATCTGGCCGGTTAGGCGTTGCCTTTGGCTCTACCCACGGGAGTCCAACGGTTCAACGGGAAATCTACAAGACCTTCTTTCAGAACCTGGACACCGAATTTTCTTCCATTGGCGCCGTTGATTATCTCCGCTCCATGGTGCACACCACCGCGGTGAACATCACCCGCATGTTTGGAATCACTGGCCGCGTCATCGCCTCTTCCACTGCCTGCACCACCAGCAGTCAGGCCATTGGCTACGGCTACGAAATGATCAAGTACGGCATGCAGGATGCTATGCTCTGCGGCGGTGCTGACGAATACGATACAACCACGGTGGCGGTCTTCGATAACCTCCTTGCCTGCTCGGTTGGCTATAATGACTCTCCCTCATCTACCCCCCGTCCCTTTGACAAAAAACGAGATGGCCTGGTGGTGGGAGAAGGCGGGGCAGCAGTCCTGCTTGAAGAGTATGAATCTGCCAAAAAACGAGGAGCGACCATCCTGGGCGAGGTCATTGGCTTTGCCTGCAATAACAACGGGGGCGACCTCATTCTGCCCAACCTGCAAGGAATCACCACCACCCTGCGCCTCGCCCTGAACGATGCCGCCATCGAAGCAGAGGCGGTTGACTATATCAGCGCCCACGCCACAGCTACCAAGATGGGAGATATCATTGAATCGCAGGCAATTGAAGCAATCTATGGGCCGCACCCCCATGTGACCGGGCTGAAGAGTTACACGGGGCATACCATGGGGACCTGTGGTGCCATGGAGCTGATCATGACCCTCTATATGATGGCCGAAGGATTTCTCGCCCCTACCCTGAATCTGGACGAGGTGGATCCCCGCTGCGCCCAGCTCAACTATACCCCAGAGGTTATTGAGGCCACGACCCACATTGCCTCAATTCAAAATTTCGCTTTTGGCGGAGTCAACACCTGCCTGCTGGTGCGAAACGGTCTCGAGGTCCACTAAAGGTGCGGCCTTGGAGTCTGGAGACTGTCTTCGACCTCGCTGTCACCTTAACCTGCTGGTGTTATTTCACCCTGGGATTTTTGCTGCTGTTTGCTCCTCGCTATCTCGTCAGCGGACTTTTTTCTGCAAATAAAGAGGCGGCATTTCAACGATACAATCGTTTGTTCTACCGGGGGTTTTTCCGACTCCTCCAGACCATCGCTCCCCAACAACAATGGACCATCGATGACCGCATAGCGACCATTCGCGGGTCGGTCATAGTTTGCAACCACCGCTCCTACCTGGACCCGCTGCTGCTGATCGCCCACCTTGAACGCTCGATCACCACTGTCAAATCTGTTTTTTTTACTCTGCCCATCTTTGGTCGGGTCATTCGAACCGCCGGGTACCTGCCCGCCACCGCAAACGGTCGGTTTGCCCCTCTGCTGCTCTCTCGAATGGAGACCATGCCTGCCTACCTTGCAGCAGGAGGAAATCTCTTTGTCTTTCCCGAAGGTACGAGAAGTCGAGACGGACAAATCAAGCCACTGCACCCGGGTGCACTGAAGATTGCCCGTCAATTGCACGCCCCCCTGCATGTCCTCGTCGTCACAAATACGGAACGACTCTTCCGTCCGGGCGTCTTTCGCTTTGCCGCCAGTAAAAAAAACCTCATTCAACTCCAGCTGGTTGCAACCATTCCAGTTGAAGACTTGCAAGACAGCCTGCCTGATCTAGGCAAGCGTATTCGCCAAGCCATGGAAGATGGCGTGGCTCAAGCTGCTGAACATCTCTCCCACCCTTCTTCCACTCATTCCTCCTCTTCCGAGAGCGTACAATGAAGGTTCTTCTTATCTCCATGCCCGACGTGGTGCCCATTATCATCCACGAGATGGCGGTCCATATGCCCAATCACGGCATAGCCTGTGTAGGCGGAAATATCGATCCTGAACATGAAGTTTTTCTGATTGATCTGATCCGTAAGCGTCATGCAATCAAAAAATACCTGACCAAGGTCGTGAATCGCATACAGCCCGATCTCATTGGACTTTCGGCCATGGCCTGGCAGTACGATACCTCTATAAAAATTGCTCATCTCCTCAAAGAGATACGCCCGACCGCCAAAATAGCCCTGGGCGGATATCATGCTACCCTGATGGCTGAAGAAATTGCCAGCGCGTCAGAGGCCCAGTGGATTGATTTTATCATCCGCGGAGAAGGTGAAGAGTGCTGCCGCCGCCTGGTCAACGCTCTGGCTGGAGGGGACCAGCTCGCAGCAATTCCCTCCCTCTCACACAAAGAGGATGGCAGCTTTGTGCACAACCCAAGGGGGGAGAATCTCGAGCTGAGCACACTGCGCTTACCCATTCGTGATGAACGTCGTCTGACCTGGGGCTACCACATCCTTTATTCCAAAATCGAGCTCCTTGAGACCTCGCGAGGCTGTACCCGCTCCTGTAACTTTTGCAGCATGAAGCATATGTACGGGCGCACCTTTCGGACCTATCCCATCAGTCGGGTTCTCGCGGATTTGGACGATATTTACTTCAAGCGCAAAACGCGTTGGGTCTTCATCACCGACGATAACATCGTGCTCAATCCGGCCCGGGTCATGGAACTCTGTGAGGCCATCATCGCCCGCAACTATACGGGACTCAACCTGGTGGTCCAGGCAGACTGCATTTCCATGGCCACCAACGAACCCATGGTTGCCAAGATGGCCCAGGCAGGCTTCCGCTCTGTGTTTCTGGGAATAGAAAACGGCTCAAAGAAAAATCTCAGTGCAGCCGGCAAGGGGGATATTGTCGCGGCATCGAAGCAGGCGATTGAAAATTGTCATAAATATGGGTTGATGGTCATTGGCGGCTTAATTTTTGGTTTCCCCGAGGACGACGAGGACTCCATACGGGAAAATTATGAGTTTTTTGTCGAACTCGGTGCCGATGCCTCCTACTGCCAGATTCTCACCCCCTACCCGAAGACAGGCATGCGGCAGCAACTCCTGGAACAGGGGCTGATCGACAATCAGAGCAACTACAAAAAATACAGCGGTCTCTGGGCCAATGTCCGTACCAGATACCTGAGTTCGGAGGCCCTCCAATACCAGTTCTGGCTGCAACGACAGCAGGTTATCGGCTGGTGGAATCCTTCGGATCCGGCCCGTAAACAGGGGCGGCTCTGGACCTCGATCTGGCGCTTTGCCTTTAAGCCATTTCTCAAATTGCACTTCTGGCGGATCATGCGCAAGGGGGGTTGGGAGGGACGCTACCAACGGGAAGTCCAACGCTGGGAGAGAATCAATACGTTCACGGATCTTGAAGGATATTAACTATGCAGCTCTATAACCTGGAATTCACCGAGGAAGAAATACGGACCGCTGCCGCTGCCGACCGACTCCTGTCCATGGAGATAGAATTCAGTCGAAAATGCAATTTCCGCTGCAAATACTGCTATGTGGAAGAGCAGCCCTCGCTTGCAGGGGAGATGTCACGCCAGGAGATCAAAGATATTATTCTGCAGGCTCAGGCTCTGGGGGCTCGTAAAATCATCATCCTGGGAGGAGAGCCTTCGATTTATCCACATCTCATCGAAATGGTTCGCTTCCTCGGCTCGCTGCATTTGGAGATTGAACTTTTCACCAACGGCAGCGGCATCACGGATGAGCTTGCACAGGTCTTGGCTGAAGAACGGGTGCGGGTCGTGGTGAAGATGAATTCCCGGGATGCCTCTATCCAGGACCACTTGGCAGGAAAAAAAGGGGCCTTTGCCATCATCGAACAGGCAATACAACGCCTGCAACGCGTGGGCTACCCCTCTAAAGAGCTGTTTCTCGCCGCCAGCACGGTTATCTGTCAGCCGAACCTGGGAGAGTTGGTCGAGTTGTGGCAATGGCTACGTCAGCAGAAGATCGAACCGTACTTTGAAGTGCTCACTCCTCAGG
This sequence comes from uncultured Desulfobulbus sp., assembly GCF_963664075.1. Lineage (NCBI taxonomy): Bacteria > Pseudomonadati > Thermodesulfobacteriota > Desulfobulbia > Desulfobulbales > Desulfobulbaceae > Desulfobulbus > uncultured Desulfobulbus sp. Next base: position 4,623,782 of record NZ_OY760916.1, on the reverse strand, counting down.
CCAATGCCTTGAAAAACAACTGGCTTGAGGTGAGTCCCCAGGAACTGCACGATCTTTTCAGGCACCTCTCAGCTCTTGATCGGGAGCACTACGGTCGGGACTGGGAGCCACAGCCACCGCTGGTGGGTAATCGTTGTATGCGACACCAGGTCTCCTGCGTTGTCACTGCCCAAGGCGATGTGATGCCCTGTGTCGGGGTGACCATAGCCCTTGGCAATGTTCGCCAACAGCCACTTGCCGAGATTCTGAAGCAGAGTGAAATTGTGCAAAACTTGAAAAATTATCGGATGACGATTAAGGGTCCCTGTGGAACCTGTGAAAAAAGTGAAGAGTGCTATGGTTGCCGTGGTGCTGCCTACCAGTTGACCGGCGACTACCTGGCCTCGGATCCTACCTGCTGGAAAAATCTGGAAACGGCCTGCGCGCAGTCTCCCATAACGAATATGTGAAGAAACTCCAGCGCATTGACTACACCTGACCACCTGCATGAATATACTCTTAATCAACCCGCCCAACTGTGGCCGCAGCATTCCCGAAGAACGGTATGGTATCACCTCGATCAAACAAATTTTTCGAGGGGAACCACTTGGGCTCGAGGAACTTGCAGGCAACTTGCTGGAACACTCAGTCCACTTGCTCGACCTCAAGGCAGAACCGGCTGGACTGCAGGCTGCACTCACAGAATATACTCCGGATGTTGTCGGTATCACGGGGGTAACCTGTGAGGCAAACACGGTGGTTCAGATTGCCGCAACTGTCCGCGCCAGCTCAGATGCAATCATTGTTGTCGGTGGCATCCACGCCAGTAATGATCCCAATTTTTTCAACCGCAAAGAGGTTGATTACATTGTCTGTGGACTCGGCAAGAAGTCCTTCAGCGAACTCATCGCCATGCTTGAAAAGGGTATGGAGCACCAAAACCCCCTTCCGCAAGGGATCTATCCGGTCACTCCCGATACACCAGTGGTGCAGCGCCAGCGCCCCGCGACCCAGGCAGATCTGGTTGAAAGCCGTCCGCCCGCCTTCAACCTCGTTGAGCGGTACCGGGATCACTATCTGCTTGAAAAACTGGGCATTCGCATGGGCTTTGTCGCCTCGGCATTCGGCTGTCCCCACAGATGTTCCTTCTGTTCGATCGCCGGTCAGACCGGGGGAAACTATCTGCTTAAATCAGCACAAACCGTTGTTCGGGATTTAGCCTTACTCCCTGATATTCCCGTGATCCGGCTTGTTGATGCCAACACCTTTGGTTCCGTCGAACGGGCCACGGCCCTGGCTCAAGCCATTATCGATGCAGAGCTTAACAAGCAGTTTCTCGCCGACATCAGATCAGACACCGTGGTCCGCCACCCCGAAATGCTCGCGCTCTGGAAAAAAGCCGGATTACGGGCAGTGATCATCGGCTTTGAGGCCATCGACGACAGCAGCCTGCTCTCCATGCACAAGGCAAACCAGGCAAAAATGAACACCGAGGCGATCGCCATTCTCCATGCGTTAGGTATTACCATTGTGGGAGATTTCATTATCGATCCGGAGTATGACGAAAAGAATTTTGATCAGCTCAGCGACTACCTGCTCAAACACCCGATTGATCTGCCAATGATCACGGTGATGACACCGCTCCCGGGAACGCCCCTCTATGGTTCACTGCGTCCCAAGATCATCAACCACAACCTTGATTATTATACCCTGACCAATGCCGTCACCCCAACACGTCTTGACGAGCATCGGTTTTACAGCGCCTATGCCGAGCTGATAGCCCAAAGCCATCGCCACGCCCAGATATAACTGATGAACGTATACATTACCAATCTCGCCTCTTTTCTTCCTGGTGATCCTGTAGCAAACGATGACATCGAACGCTACCTCGGTCCGGTCGATCGCATTTCCAATCGGACCAAGAGCAAGATACTCACCAGCAACGGTATTCAAAGCCGCTATTACGCCATAGACAAAAAAAGCGGTGCTCCCACCCACACAAATGCCCAGCTCACAGCGGATGCCATCCGCAAACTCGAGCTTCCCTCTGCTGCAGAAAGCCCCTGCCTAGCCTGTGGAACCTCTTCACCGGATCAGCTTATGCCCGGGCACGCCTCCATGGTCCATGGCGAATTGGGCGAGTTCCCCTGCGAGGTTGTCAGTACTGCCGGGATCTGTCTTTCCGGAATAATGGCGATGAAATACGGAGCGATGGCGGTTGCCCTTGGATCAGCATCGTTTGCGCTCACCACGGGTTCAGAGCTGGCCTCATCCTACATGCGCACGGACTTCTTCAATCAGGTATGCAGCCAACAGGCCAGCCAGGAGGAATCCAGCCACCCCGCCTTTTCCTTTGAGGAACAATTTCTGCGTTGGATGCTTTCCGATGGTGCGGGCGCAGCCCTCATCGAGCGGGAACCACGTGGAGCCTGCAACCTACGGATTGACTGGATAGAACTGACCTCCCAGGCGCACCGTTTGGAGACCTGCATGTATGCTGGCTGCAGTAAAAAGAGCAACGGTCAGACCGTTGGCTGGCGTGAAAGCTGGAGAAGAGGTCATCAATCCGGGGGGATCTTGACTATCAAGCAGGATGCCAAGCTTCTTAACCGTGAAGTCTTGTCGGCTCTTGTCGGTGACGCTCTGCCACCCATCATTGCCAAGCACGGGTTAACACCGGACCAGATTGACTGGTTTTTACCACACTACTCTTCAGCCTTTTTTCGAGAGCCCCTGGCACACCAGCTCGAAGCCATCGGTTTTGCTCTCCCTCAAGAACGCTGGTTTACCAACTTAGCGAGCAAGGGCAACACCGGTTCCGCTTCATTTTATATTATGCTGGAAGAACTCTTGCATTCGGGCCGACTCCGGCCGGGAGAGCGTATTCTGGGGTTTATTCCTGAAAGTGGGCGATTTGCAGCTGGATATATCTTACTTACTGTGGTGTAGAAAACTGCGGCGAGTGTTTGCGAATATGTGCAGCCAGTGTTGCCACTGATTCCAAAACTATGCGGCTGGTATTTTCCGATTCAATGCGAACACCGTATTCTTTTTGCACCATCACAACAATTTCCAAGGCATCAAGCGAGTCGATACCCAGCGCTGAATCAGGCCCAATCAACGGATCAGCTGCCTGAATTGATGCAATATCGACATCCTGCAAGTTACACGTACTGCAGATGGCCTCAAGAAGTTCGCGTTCGAGGTTATCTAATCCCATAAGTCGTTCTAATTCCTCAAAAGTACAAAGGGGCATGGATGCGTTGTCTGCATTGCCCATACCCCATCACGTCAGTCCATGCTCAGCAATTACCCCACAATACTCATCTGCAGAATACGCTGAGAACGTTTCGAATTTTTCTGTGCTCTGTAGCCCTCAATCGGCAATCATCTTACTGAAGATATTTCCCCTCATGAGGATTATGGGTGATGGTTATCAGGTTATAGGCAGCATAGTCACCAAAGGCTGAGCCGCCAGCAAAAATGAGACGTCCTTTGTGCTCATACACCAACTCTGTGCGGTGCATATCGCTGCCAAAATAAAAGGGGATAAATGACTTGCCAGTTATATAGGCCCCTTGATCGCTGGGCTCGCCGATCAAATCTGTCACCTGTTTCAAGCTCATACCGATTTTCAATTTGTTAAATGAGCTGCCCCGTGCAGGGGTACCGATGATATCCCCTTCCCAACCATTGATCCCTTTGACGTGTTGTATTCCATCGGCAGGCTCAGCTGCTGTATTTTGCTCAGCATTGGTGCTGCTTCCCTTTGTATTTGTGCCCACACAACCAACAAGCATGAACAGAACCATAGACAGGGCTGCAATACCGGCAAGACCACTTCTCATGAGAAGACCCCCTTTTGTCAGTTACATTTTTTCCAGTATAGTCAAGATCATATACACATATTCAGCTGAGATTACATACCTCATTTGTACGCTCTTTTCCAGGAGAGAATCAACATGATAAGGGAAAAGGCTACCAGACGCCCCTGATCGTTTATGGTGCTCATCAACGGATTTCCTCGAATCAACAGATCGGAAAAACAGGTGATAGCCCAATTAAGCGGGGAGAGTATACTGAGTTGCTGCATCAGAGGGGGCATGGCATACACCGGGACCATAATCCCCCCCATGGCCGCAGCAGCGACCACGGCGGTGGCTCCCAGGGTTGAGGCCTGCTCGTAGGAACGGCAGAATGAACCAAGCCAAACCCCAAAACCACAGGCTGCCAGACTGCTTGTGCAAACCGGCAACAGCAGGTTCCATGGGTTGGCAGGCAGGCTAAAGGCTTGCAGCCCCAGCTGAGGAAAGAGATACATCCCAACCAGGGCAATGAGGATAAATTGCACCGTGCAGACCCCCAGATACGCAAGCATCTTTCCAGCAAGTAACCCAATCGGTGAAACCGGCATGGCAGTCAGGCGCAGCGCTATCCCACTCTGTCGCTCTGTCAAAATTGTTCCGGCAATGGGAATGACGGTAAAAAACATGCCAAACAGGGCCCAGGCGGGAACATTGCGGTCGACGGGGTTGAGCACCTCCGCCATGGTTGATTGACTCGAACGCCCTGCCTGCTCTGTCACAGTGGTCAGCTTTGAGCTAAACATTTCCCGCAGGTTGGGGCTGACTGCGACGTCCTGCGCACCCGCCGGCCCTGCTGCCTGCGGGGATAAGAGTGCCCCTAAACGAGTACCTTTAATCTCAAGCTCGGCCGCCTGCGCCGCCATCTGGACTCGGGCAAAAACTCCGGCCCGAAACCCAACCATGGTCGCGGGATCAAAAAACAGATCGAGAGAAAGCGCGGTGACGGAATCACTCGCACCAGAGGTGTCGGTGAGTCGCTGATCGATATGCTCTTCCAGCTGCGTCGATGTATCCTGGGCCAAAATGAGCCCTGCCTGACACCTGCCGGCGGTCACGGCTTGACGCAGTTCACTGGTGGTTGTTTTCCATTGCGTGACCTGCAAATGGGCAGTCTCAAGGTAGGATTCCATCGCCTGGGCAAAGGGTCCCTGATCTTGGTTCTGGACACAGATTTCAGTTGGCCGCTGGCCGGAAAGCTGGAGAATATTCTCCTGGACAAGCGTGATGATCACCACCAGGGTAACCGGCATGAGAAACAGTACCAGCAGCCCTGCATAGTCACGGGTAAGCAGCAGTAATTCTTTGAGAGCAGTCGTCAAAATGGTCCGCATGGTCAAGCATCCCGAAGGTGATGCCCGGTCAGGCAAATAAAGTATTCTTCCAGGTTTCGGTGAGCGGAGCCTTTGAGTAGCTCCTTGGGCGTCCCTTCTTCGAGCATCCTGCCGTGATCAACAATCGCTATTCGTGAGCAAAGCTCCTGGGCCTCTTCCAGGTAATGGGTGGTATAGAGAATGGTCGTCCCCTTCTGATGGAGGTGGCCCAATTGCTGGTGGATGAGATGGCGAGACTGGGTATCGACCCCGACCGTAGGCTCATCAAGAAACAGAATCCAGGGATCATTGAGCAGGCCAATGGCTAAATTCAGGCGGCGTTTCATACCGCCGGAATAGGTCTGCACCGGTTGCATTGCCCGATCCTGGAGCTGAGTTAACTCGAGACTCTCTTGAATTCTAGCCGAGGCCTCCTGCCGGCTCATCCCAAGCAAGCGGGCAAAATACCACATATTTTCCTGGCCACTCAACCGCTGATAGAGCGCCAGATCCTGGGGCACAATCCCAATTTTGGTTTTAATGACCCGGGCATGCCGCCCATAGCCCATCCCATGGATACGGACACTGCCGGAGTCCGGAAGCTGTAACCCGGCAAGAATCGACATAATCGTGGTTTTTCCCGCACCATTGGGGCCGAGCAGTCCATAAAACTCCCCTTTTTTTATGGAGAGACTCAAACCATCAAGGGCCGGTTCGGGCTGTCCTTTGTACTGTCTGCACAGCGCCTCTGCTGCAATAGCCACATCTTCACTATACTCCTGCGGCAACTTCATGAAACCTGACGCACCCAGGCCCGCAAGGAGGTAAAAACCTGCTCTTCAAGCTCAGCACAATGGCGAAGGTGCTCAGCAGCTGCGACATAGCTATCGCCGGGTTTCTCCCGTTTTTTGCATATGCGGGCAGCCATGACCGCAAAGCCACGCCACTGATCCCCGGCTTCTATAAGCCCCTTGGCGCATCCTCTGAGCTGGTCGTCCTCAAAAAGGCTGGCACTTTCCTGCAAAAAGGCGGCATACATAAAACGAAATCCACCGCCACCGGTACCGATCTCCTCCTGCATTCGCACCACATGGCCAAGGTGAAGATCGGCTTTTTCGCTCCCCAGCCGCCTGGGCCAGGCAGCAAGACGACCGGCAAGAAAACGCATCCCTTTCACCCCGATCAGGGGGAAGGGGCTGCCGAGCATCATCTTAGTGACCATATCGATCCCTTGAATGATGGCACGACGCCTATCAAACTCCCTGTTCACCTGGGAGAAATGGTACATTTTCCCCTTGGGAGCCAGTGCTCCTGCAGCAAATCGGGCCTTGGCCAGATCCTCGGCCGCACACCGTACCGGCTCCGGAAAAACCGGATCGCTGATCAGATAGTCATTGCCCTGCTTGCCATAGACAACAAGGTTATGGGCATTAAAATGGAAGCGAAGGGCTTTGGGGAAGTAGGGCAGCCAGAATACACCGGTCTGCAGGCCCACCGGAATGGATTCTGCCAGTTTTCTGTCAAGGGCCTCCATTGCTTTTTCCGGCTTGGAGAAACTTTGCGTCGCAAGCGTAAAGCCAGAAATCTTGGAGATCGTTTTAAGCAGAGAACCAGCCATACCTCGATAGGTGACCATCGGCAAATGATTGAGCCGGATAAAAGGCAGGTAGGCGAAAAAAAGCCCGCCCCCCATACCAAAAGCGGTTGCCTCGGAGAGGGCAATCCCCTGGTTGCTGAGGAGATTGGCGACGACCCCACTTTCACAATGGGCTGCCTGCTTATGCGGAAAGTCTAAATGGATATGTTCAGTCATCTCGTCTAGTCGTGTGGTAAACAGCTGGCAGAAGACGTCCGGCCAGTAAATCCGCTGCAGCAACCTGAAACACGGTCGCATAGGGCGCAAGCTGTTCACTGGAAAGACGATTGAAAAAAAACGGGCGCAGATGGAGATAGACCTTCCACAGTGGTTGCCTGGTATAGCTGGCCAACAGAGAGGGATTCATCTGATTGGCCACCATGTAATAATAGAGACAGCTTGCTCGACCAGAAACGATTTTGTCCGTGGCTTGGCGAATATGGCGTTCGATCTCTTCCCAGGCCTGCTGATTGACTTCATTAACCGGCTGCCAGCTATCATGGGTTTCTGTGCCGATCTGGCCGGAATCATTGGCCCGATAATTTAAGGTATGCAGGCCATCGGTGATTGATTGGGCTTGCTTTTCTGGTTTTGTTTGTGTGTCCGTATCAGCATCCATGTTCTACAATATCCATCTGTTAAAAGGAAAAACCGACAAGCAATTTGAGCGAATTCAAAGGATCGTTGGGCTCTTCCATTCCTGCGTTTGAGATGTGATGGTAGCGCATTTCAATAAAAAGAGACCTCTGAGCATCCAGAGGCTGCTGTATGCCCAGTCCAAATTGATAATTGCCGTTCCAGCGAGCACCCATGCCAGGGATATCGGCAAAACTATAGACCGGCCCACCGCCCCCGAAGAAGTAGGGCTGCCAGTCACTGTTGGCAGTAAAGGTATAGCAGGCGAGAAAATTGAGCCCCACCATCATCGAACTCTCAGGACTTGTAACAAAAGAGAGCGGCAACTCGATTAAGGTTGAGAATTTTCCCGTCAGCCAACCCGATCCTAAATCATCAATGGTTACATGACTGTAGCGGCCAACCACATCGAGGGTCTGTACGCGTTGCTCAGTTCTCCCCCAACCCGGTATGCTTTGTCCGTAGCCTCCGTGCAACGACCATGTGTCCTGCGAGCCATCCCAAGCATGGGCTGTGGGGGCAAAGAACAGAAGCCCCTGCACCCCGCACGCAACCCAATAAACTCCCAATAACAACCGTTTCAGCATGTTTGTTCTACGATGAAAGATTTCAATCATATGCATCTCGTGTTCAGGCTTGTGTTTGACTGCCCTCAATGCTGCTGGCCAGAGATCAGTTACCAGATTAGTCGCATAATTTCCAGTGTATCCCGGAAACATCACCTAAAAGCTGCGCCTCCAGCGATCTGTTTTTATGAATTTACGGAATTTCTTTCCATTTTTATGGAAAACGAATTTGCAGCTCAAGGAGATTACGCGCAATAAAGCTGAAAAATGGGCAAATTTTCAATATCCGGCCTGGAGCTATATTTGCATACAAAAATTAACCCTTTTTAACATTTTCACGCCAACTCAATTCACCTTTGATACGTTCAATTCAAACTGACTAGGGAGCATAAAATGACGAATAATTGTTTTATTAAATACAGTTTTACAATTGCCCTCGCCACCTTTCTTGCAGCCCCTGCACAGGCAGTAGTCGTTTCATGGGCAGATTGGAGCCCAGAACAATCCTCATCGACCAGCGCCTTTGGCAACATCACCGTTGGCACAGAATCTATCGGTGTCACCTACACCCCTGGCGGATCAACCTGGAACCTCTATACAGGGGCTGCGAATTACTGGTCTGGAACGGCCTATACCAATGGGGAAGTTGAAAATGCCCCCACACCAACCGATGTCATCCAGTTGTATGGCGGCGGCACCATTACCTTCACTTTCTCAGAAACGGTCGTTGATCCCTATTTTGCCCTGAACAGCTGGAATGGCAACGTGGTTAATTTCGATACCCCCATCAGTATCGACAGTTATGGAAGTGGTTACTGGGGCTCTGGCACCCCTGTCAACATCACCGCAACAGGTTTTACCGGCTCTGGTGAACTTCACGGCATCATCAAACTGACCGGATCCTATGATATGGTCAGCATCACCCATACATCTGAAAGCTGGCACGGCATCACTGTCGGTGTGGCTGGTGTGGCGAACTCCGAGGCCCCGGTGCCCGAGCCCACCACCCTGCTCCTCTTCGCCACAGGAGCAGCCGGACTTGCAGCTGCAAACAGAAGGCGGAAATAATTTTCAGTTTACTGGAATAAAAAAGGCAGAGCCGCTTCAGGCTCTGCCTTTTTTATTTTGCACCGCAATCTACAAATTTTCTTAAATAATTTGCTTTCTCGAACATAATCAGAGGAGAGCCAGCCTCCGGGAGATTTACCCCCCCACCTCAGCATCAAGCCGCATTCGGCCGCCCTCTCACCTTCTTCACAGTTTGACTGCAAGCCATATCCAACAGCAGAGGGTTTTCCGCGTGCACTCAATACGATTAGGCGTGGGTACGTCCGAAATTTATACAAAATCAGAATACACTTCCAGCTTCCACTGAGATTTGATTATCTTTTGAATCGAAGCGGCCAAAAGGTATATGATAGCGATAGAGTGAGTGCGTCCCAAGTGCCTGGGGCGCATCCACCAGCCCTGGAGCTGACCTCTACTTTGCCCCCTGGACCAAGGCAAGTCTCTATCCCCCAAACGGAGCGTACTGAAAACCATGAAAATTCTTATTGTTGACGATGATCAAGTCAGTGCCAAGCTTCTTCAAAGCTTTCTGAAAATGTATGGAGAATGCCACCTTGCGGAGAGTGGTGAAGAGGGGCTCGAGGCTATCAAGCATGCCATGCAAACGGATGCCCCCTATGAGTTAATCACCCTGGATATCATGATGCCCATAACCAATGGTCATGAAACCCTCAAAACAATTCGCGAACTTGAGAAATCACCTTTAAATATCAGCGGCATCGCCCCGAAGATAATCATGGTCTCAGCGGCCAATGATATCAGCACTGTTATGAAGTCCTTTGAAGCGCTCTGTGATGCGTACCTTACCAAGCCGGTTGTCCGCAATGAACTGTTTACCAAGTTGATAGAACTCGAATTAATCTCGGTAAAATAGGGCTCATTTTTTCATCAAGTAAGCTCTAGAATCTCTAACGATCAAACCATTCGACTCAAAGGAGTAGAGAAGGAATTACTTCTGGTCGCGTATACGGACCGGGAAACAGATATTAAGCAGCAAATCCCATTTTGTCCCCTGGCCCGCCTATGTGAATGGTGCTGAAGAGACTTTTGGGTTTTTCTGTGGGGTTGCAAGGCATATTTTCAGCGCTTTCTCAGCCCGCTGGCTGCAAGGACCATGTTTTTTTCGTCATGTAGGGCCTTTTTTAGACGCACTTATCCTCTTCCCTTTTCAGATAAAACCGAAGGGATTACTCTTTGACAGTTCTGCTGAATGGCTTGAACGCTAACCGCCGAGCCAGTCTCTTTCCATCACAATATATCCGCCTGGGCCGTAGACCAGCACCCGGAAGATCGTCTCCATTGAATCAACCCTGAATATGCGGAAATAATTGCGCATCATCTCCCACAACGCTCTTTTGGAGCCGAGTTCCTTCAACGCTGCCTGGAAGAGATGGCAACTCATCTGCTGCACCTGGTCGAAAAGGAAGGCCAGCATCATGAGAATGGCAAACACCGCGCTGAGATGCTTCTTGCCCAGTCCGTAATTATGCTCCAGGTTGTATCCCTGGGTTTTCAAGGTGTTGAAGGTTTCGTTTTCGATCTTCCACCGCGCGCGGCCAGCCCGCATGACCTCTTCGACGTTTTCAGGAGTGATAGTCAGATCTGTGACCCAACTGAACCGGGTAACCTTGTTATTTTTATCCACCTGCCAGTATTCCAGGAAATTGACCAGCAGGTCCTGGCGGGACTGATTGAGCGGTACTTGATTAATAAAACGAAAAAAATGTATTTTGACCGGATCGTTGGAGTCCACTTGCTGTAGCTCGGTGACCTTCTCCTTGGCGATGGCATCGTCAACCAACGAAAACAGAAACTGATGATCTCCAGGCTTGACGCCAAGGATAAAACGAAGATTTAGCCGTTGCAGATCCTCGATATGGGGCGCGTTGCTGCTGAGTGCATCCTCGGTGACGATGAGCTTGAGGTGTGGATGCTCACGCCGCAGTGCCTCGAAGAAACGACGGGCCGCATTGCGCTCACAATCGTTTTTAGCCGAACCGTCCTGGCGGGGAATCATTTCAGGAAAGAAAGGAATTACCTCGCGACAATCCGGATGCACCAGGGCAGCCGCATACATCTGTTGGTAATACAGTTCTGTTCCATTGCGACGAGTTTTTTTGAGGCAGTAGGATGAGGCCACCTTCGTTGAGGAATAAAACCCTGTACCGTCACCACTGAGCAGATAATGGCCACCCAGCAGCGTCATTGATTCCAGCTTTTTGCCTCGTTGCAACCGCCGAAAAACGGTGCGAAACGCTGGTCGTAAATAGTCTGGATCAACTTCATCCAGGATGGCGCGCATCTGAGAGTCGCAGGAGATGCCGGTCACTCCATATACCGTATGCAGGTTTTCTGGTTCTCTGCACCGTCGCTCATCGAAGGCCAGCAGCGACTGGTCTTTCAGGTGAAACACGGCAAAGGCAGACATGATCGCGTCATCAAGGGCAATCTTGGCATTTTGGGCCCGATGATCGGTAAGTTTGCCAAAATCAGCTTTGATAGCTTGAATTAATGCGTCCACGTGGAGTGTTTTGTTCACGGCTCTTCCGTTCGTCAGTGCAACCAGTTGTAACGCCTTGGTCGAGAAAATTTTCAGTGACTGCATAATCTATTCTCCATGTAATTATTTGTAATTCCATGAAAAAATCGATTTTTACCTTCGAGGCTTTGTCAAGAAAAAAATACGCTACTCCTGATTAATTTTTCGTTTATTTTTGATGAGTTAATCGCGTCTAAGCTCGTTGCCGAGGCGCTCGGAGAGCAGCCGTTTTGGAACCAAGCATGTTCTCTAAAAGTTTACGAAAACTAATCCCCTTGTACCCCATAAAAACAGGGCATTACGGGATAACGGGAAGTGCTGGATATTAAGTACCAATTTGTAACCAACGCCCACCACCTCAAAGCCAAAGAGATTGCAGATATCTACAAAGAGCGTTGGAAGATCGAACTGTTCTTTAAGTGGATCAAGCAAAACCTGAAATGATAAGTACGGGAGCATCTGATACTTATGGCAAAGTGGCCTCGCAACACTTCAGGCACACGTCAGTATGGGCAATTACCCCACACCAAACTTTTAAATCCTTTAAACTTCGAATGCTCCCATAAAAATACTGCTAAGAAATCTTCTATATCTTTAACAGCAGTTCTTTTATAGGAATATCCTCGTAGAATGGTTCAATTTGAATATCTCTGCCTAATATTCCTTCAATTTCAATACTTACCTGCGCAATATCAATAGAGTCCAGCATAAGATCTGGTATTCTTGTCAACTCATTAATAGTTAATCGACATGATTTTTTATCATCAATCTTCATAACATCATTTAATATATCAATAAATCGAGAAATATCCATTAGAAAATTCATTATAATTACCACTTATATTGTTTATACTATGCACATGAAATGCATACTTGACGCAATTTTCAGTGTGGACACACTGTGCAGTTCTCAAATTCTATTGATTTTACCCAGTCGTCTTGGCTCCAGCTCACATATGATTCAATAGAGCCACGCGAGTCCGTGTTGTTATTTTTATCAAGCAATATACGGTATTCTTTTTTATTGTTGTCCCATATTAAAGACATGAAAAAAAGAGGTAATTTAAGAGCTTTGCTCAACCCAAACCCATGTAAGTCAAACGGAACACCCCCATTACTGGTAGCGTGGATATAAGATTTTCCCCCGTATGCTGGATCAGTTAAGGTTATAATAATCTTTTTATCTCGAGCATGTTTTTTGATATTTTTTACCGATTCGACATCTGACCATATCGATGAACAAAATAATCTTCTGGGATTACCAATTGCTTGATAAAAGCAAGCTCCATCATTAGCATATACAACAAAATCAATATCAAGTGCATCGAGAATTTTTGTTAAAAAAAGATTACTTAATCTATGGCTAATTAAAAAAACTCCTCCATTTTCGCATAATTTTAAACTTGACAATAGCATTTCCATATCACTATTGTTAATCAGGCATTCAACATGCCCTTTCTCAAAACATTCACCGCTAATAACGGTATCATTATAGGATAAAACCCAACTAGAAATCACCCCTCGCATTTGCGAATAAATCAATTTAAATATTGACTCCTCAGTCATAAATGATTCCGGTAGCAGTTTACACCCAAAATACACAGCTTCCAATGTACGAAAATATAAAAATTTTTGATCATATATAAATTTATAATTTTCGCATTGAAGCGACAGGATATCAACTACATCTTGCCTTCTTAATTTTAATGATAAATTCTTCACCCTTGAAGAAGCTTTATTTTTTATTCTTATTTTTTCGATAGACTCATTTTTGTATTTATAATTATTGCAAGAATTCAGCAATGATTCACATGATATATTCAATGGCGACAAAGAATTTACAATTTTGTAATATATTTTTTTACTATTTATTCGCATCGATATGCGAATAAGTTCTGAATCAGAAATATAATTATTATTTTTATAAATTATATTTAATATTAATTTTGAAAAATCCTCTTCGCTAACAATTCTTCTTGATAAAATTTCATACAATGTTGTCGCGGAGCAGTTCCCTTCATTTGCTTTAGAGATAATTTCTTCATCAGTGAGCAATGCATTTTCAATATATTGAACACGATGATAAAGCAACTCAAATCTTGACCTCCCCCCTTTCTTGATGACATCATAATTCTCTGTATCTTTTTTTAATTTTATTAATGCAGTTGTATTTTCTATATTTTTTACTAGAAAATTGTATATTTCAACAGCAGTATCTTGCAATAAATTTTTCAAATTAGTTTCTACCATTATTTGAATTATTTCTTTTTTTCAATAAATAATGCTGAAAAATCTACTAATTTCTTATGGCTCTTCCGCCGAATCCGTGGGTAAAAATGAGGAATTTTGGAATTTTAGCCTCTTCAGAGAAATCTGTGGGTGAACTCCGGCAAGGGTAAGTTGCCAAGAGTATGATATAGCGCGATTTCTCGGATTTTGTCGCTTCGAAATCCGTAGGATTTTCTGACTGTCAGTTTTGCTTTGTTGTTAAAGCCCTCAACCGTGCCCGATGAATACTCTTTTTGGGCCCGAAAATAGTTGAGGACGAGGTCCTTGTGGTCACGGATAGTACGAGCAAACTTTTTTAATTCAGGAAGACTTCGATGCCGCATTACATCGGGAGCATCCGATACTTATGGCATTATTTGACCCGTCGGATCCTCTTCGGTCGTGATGCTCGCTGCTGCTTTGCGTTTTGCTCATACTCCTCGAAAAAAGAATCGAATTTTGAATTGTATTTGGCACATCGGAGTTTGAGGATGTTGTTTGCATAATCAACTTTCCACCAGGCACCGGATCTCTTGAGGCGAATATTGCTGATAAACTTATTGGCACTTTCAATCGCTCCACTGCCAAGCGGGTACCCTCCTGGGAGCATCCGACAGTTATGGAATTTAAAGGCTTGCCACTATACAGAGGGGCTGCATACCCCGCACTGCCGTCTGCGGGGAGTGTATAGCGGGTGCATCCGATACTTATGGCAAATTGCTCTCGCTGCACTTCATGTAGTGCTCAGCGAGGAAAAGCATCCCCCATATGTAGCGGCAAGCCTTTAAATCCCATAACTATCGGATGCTCCCGTGTATAGCAAGCGGGTTGCCATAAACATCGGATGCACCCATACCGAAACGCTGTCCAGCTGACCAAGAGCCAGCAGGGCCTGATCAAACTTTTCCCGGAGTTCTGATGACCACTCAATTGGCGGTGCCGGCGGCAACGAAGCCGGAACAAAGGCTTGTGCCTTTTCCCCGACGGTCGAAATGGTTATGTAATGGCCTTGTAGATCCCGGTTCATGCTCTTATTTCACTTTTTGAATTAGCAGTTTTTTTATTTTAACTTACAATTTAAACTAAAACAACGCCACGGCTAATACTTGTAAAGGTCCTATTTGGGAATGATAGCGGACTATTACGAACAAAAAAAGCCCGTACTCCTCAAGGAATACGGGCTTTTCTGGACTTTTTGGGCGTTGCCAAACTATGCAATGGTGGAGGCGCCGGGAGTTGAACCCGGGTCCGAAAATTCTCCCCTTCTGTCTCTACATGCTTAGTTCCGGGATTAAATCTCGCGCTTGCCTCTCACCCGGAACAGGGATACGCGAGCGCCAGCCTGAAAAAGTCTCATTGTTTGCGCCTCAGGCGTGCACAAACAACCAGCCTGTTGAGTCGACGCTCCGAATCCGGCCTTACAGGCGACAGCCGGTGGAACGGCACAGCAGCTTACGCTGCCAGTGCGTAGTTATAATCGTCTGCGATTATATTTAAAATCCGCCATTTTTACGAGCTGACAGAAACTCGGCATGCAACAGGAAGCTTCAATATCCCCGTCGAATCCGTTTCGCCCCCAAATCTCATGAAATTTATTCTCTTATTACACGACTCAGCGATCACGCCGCATGGTTCGTTCTACGTCTCGTTGGGATTCCTTCTCTTTTAAGGAAGCCCGTTTATCGTAGAGTTTTTTACCGCGGGCGAGCCCAAGTTCGACCTTGGCCTTGCCATTCTCAATAAAATATATCTTGAGCGGGATGAGCGCAATGCCTTTCTCGTGTAATTTCCCGATCAGTTTGCGAATCTCACGCTTATGCAACAGCAGTTTGCGCACTCGCATCGGGTCCTGGTTGGCATAGGTGGTAAAGGAGTACGGTGAAATGTGGACATTATAGAGATAGACCTCGCCATCTTTCACCTGGGCATAGCCATCTCGCAGGTTGACCTTGCCGCCGCGCAACGATTTCACCTCAGGTCCTCTGAGCACCAGACCTGCTTCAAAGGTCTGATCGATAAAGTAATCGTGAAACGCCTTTTTATTTTTGGCGATTATTTTTTGTCCCATGATCTCAGACTGCTTTCTTCATTGCTTTCCTAAATCCGTGAGCAGCGTAACGCGCACCCGTTTTTTCCCCACGCAGGTTTCTTGTGCAGGGCAATATAGGCGCTTCTGCCCCAAACGCCACAAAAAAATCACAGACTCTCCATTTCTCCAGTAACGCGCAGGGCTTCTTCCACTGTGGTTTGCCCAGAGAGAACCTTGCGCCAGGCATCTTCGCGCAGGGTGCTCATACCTTCACGAATGGCAGTTTGCCGCAGCTCAGAATCGTGGGCTTTGTTGCTGATCAATTTTTTCATCTGATCGGACATGGGAAAAATCTCAAAAATCCCCAGACGACCGAGGTACCCCGTATTGCGGCACTGCAAACAGCCCTTGCCCCTTTTCAGCTCCACGCTCTCCTCAGATTGCACCGGAAAGCCGAGTCTACGCAACTCCGTGCCCTCCACCTGGTAAGGTTCGGCACAGTGAGGACAGATACGCCGTACCAGCCGCTGGGCCAGGGCGCCAAGCATGGTTGAGGCAATAAGAAAAGGTTCCAGCCCCAGATCCTCAAGACGAATAATGGTGGAGACTGCATCGTTGGTGTGCAGGGTTGAGAAGACCAGGTGCCCGGTCAAGGCCGCCTGCACCGCATGGGTCGCGGTTTCCAGATCCCGTATCTCCCCAATCATGATAATATCCGGATCCTGTCGCAGGATATTACGCAGAATGGTTGAAAAGGTGACATCAATCTGTGGCTGAACCGCGATCTGATTGAACTCCTCGTAGACCATCTCCACGGGATCTTCCACCGTGATGATATTTTTCTCAGGCGAGGCGATCTGCTTCAATGTCGAGTAAAGCGTGGTTGATTTACCGCTACCGGTAGGTCCGGTCACCAAGACAATACCATGGGCAGAGGACATGAATGAATTATAAACAACCCGGTCTCGCCGTGAGAACCCAAGTGAATCCAAGTTTTGGAAGATGACCTCGGGGTTGAGAATACGCATGACCGTCTTCTCGCCAAAGGCCACCGGAATGGTGGAGACACGAATTTCCGCCTCTGCCTCTTCGCTACGGCGTCCTATCTTGATACGGCCATCCTGGGGTCGTCTTTTTTCTGCGATATCAAGCCGGGCCAGACTCTTGATCCGTGAGGTAATCGCCGAGTGCACCGCCTTGGGCAGCTTATAGATAATATGCAAAATACCATCGATACGATAGCGCACCAGACAGACATCCCGCTTGGGCTCGATATGGATATCACTGGCCCGCTGCTCCAGGGCGTAGCTGAAAAGATGATTAACCGCAGCCTTGATGTGCTGATCGCTGGAACTCAGCTCTTTGGCTGAAGAGAGTCGAACATACTGTTCGAGATTTCCAATATCCACGGTTGCAGAGCCCCCACTGCTGCCAAACTGGGACTCTGCCGCGGTGATTGAGCGTTGAAAGCCAAAAAACTCAGCCTGAATTTTGTTGATGTCTTTACGGGTGGTGAGAAAGGGCTTTACCCGGACCTGGTTGGCCTTTTCAATATCCTCCAGCACATGACGATTATCAGGGTGATAGGTGGCCACGCAGAGCTCACTGGCTGAGCGCTCAAAGGGCAACAAGAGATGATTGAGGGCAAAGGAGCGAGGGATCGTCTTGGTGACGGTATCCATATCCAGCTCCAGTGGATCGAGCTTCTTGTAGGGAATTTTGAGGCCACGGCTGACCGCCCGCATAATTGCCTCGTCAGTCACCAGAGGTTTGCCCGCACCGGGTGATTTCAAGCCCATGGAGGCGATGATATCCACCAGATCCGGATCCCACTTGTCAGGACGGATTTCATCATCATGCCGTCTTCCTCCAAACTGTTTGAGCAGCTTTTGACGCTGACGGCCTTTATGGAGAATTATATGCTGCCGCTGATCGGGCGAGAGCACCTGTTCTTTGACGAGGAGATCAAGAAGGGATTCGCTGTTGAGAAAGGACATGACGTTCCGATAAATGCTGACGGATTCGAGGGATAATCAGGATCTTTTACAGATACGTATTGTCGCAGGTAGCTGTTTGAGAAGCAAGAAGCATTGACGATAATCATAAAAAAAAGCCCGTGAAACACGGGCCATTTCTCAGCGGCAACCTCCGCTTTAACGGGACTGGTGTGGTCTAATTCTGCCAGCCGTGGGCACCAATCAGATCCACAAAACGAACCTGTTCCATGGAGGTGATGACAACCTCTCCCTCGCGTTTCTCCACCAGTTTGAGATCCTGCACAGTCTGGCCACCAACAGGCATAACCATACGACCAGGATCACCAAGCTGCTCCAGAAGCGGCTCTGGAATCTTTGGTCCGCCCGCAGTCACAATAATGCAATCAAAGGGCGCCTCAGAGGCCCAGCCCACGGTTCCATCATCAATACGGGAGACTATATTATAATAGCGCAAACGATCAAATACCCGCCGAGCTCGGCCCACCAGGCCATCAATACGCTCAACCGTATACACTTTCTGGCACAGTCTTGAGAGGATGGCCGCGTGGTAACCAGATCCAGTGCCGATTTCAAGAATACGCTCATCCCCCTTGAGCTGCAGGGCAAGACTCATCAGAGCGACAATATAGGGCTGGGAAATAGTCTGACCATTGCCGATGGGCAGGGGAAAATCACCATAAGCGTGTGCCTGCATGGCATCTTCGACAAAAAGGTGGCGAGGAACTGTGCGCATGGCATCCAGCACCCGCTGGTCGGTAATGCCGCGCGCTACCAACTGCTCCTCAATCATCCGCTCACGGTTGATATCAAAATTTGAGGGTGAACTCACTTGACCTCTTTCCAGGTGTAATCTTTGGTCCAGGCACGTTCAGACTCACTGAAATTGCGAAACTCGCAGTTGGTGACCAGATTGCCCTGCAGGGTCACGATAATCATCTCATACCCAGATGGGTCAACCATGGAACCGACCATCGGCATGTTCCCAAACAGACCGGGACGATCTTCATAGTAGACATATTCACTGACACCGGGCGCAACTTCCCGGCGATTATCAGGCTCGCCCAAATAACGCTGAACATCCTGCAGAGTCGATACCCCTGGTTTGATCAAAGAGGCATCGGAGGCAAGGTGACGCACCTGTTTAGACTGGCAACCGCCAAACAAAAGGGCAACAAACAGGAGCATGAAAAGGGTCGAACGCATTACTATTCCTCCAGGAACAATCTGCAGAAAAAAAAAAAGGTTGTGTTCATATATCGTGAACACAACCTTTTTTCAAGAACAGTCTCAGATAATCACTTAAATATCGCCTAAAACCGAGGCGTTAGACAAAATCACATTCACCTGAGAAGATGGTTTTGTTGCACAGCATTATTTCTCAGAACCGGCAGCCCGCTCAAGAATACGGTAATTACGCTTGACCATCACCATGGGATCCACCATGAGACCGGCTTGAATCATGGCGTTGTCGTAGAGTTGCTCCACCACATCCTTGGCAAATTCGGCTTCGCTCTCTTTGAGGACTGCCAGTTGCTTGATCAGCGGACTCTTGCTGTTGATCTCCATATCCTTTTTCGAACCCATACCAAAAGCTTCGTTCTGGCCAGAGGCTTTGAGGATACGCTCCATGGAGGATGTCATATGTCCATCGACATTGACGATCATGGCCGGGCTGTCTACCAGGCGGCTGGAAGTTTTTACGTTCTGAACCCGGTCGCCCAGGGTCTCTTTCATCCAGGAGCAGAGGCTCTCGATGGACTTGTTGTCCAGAGGCTCGCCCGTTTCTGCGTTCTCAGGTTCCGGAGTGGTTTCACCGGTTTCAGGCAGGTCAAGATCGGCACGATCAGCAGAGACCAGTTTCTTGCCGTCGTACTCACCCAGGTGGTTCATCACAAAATCATCGATGGGCTCCAGGGTGTAGAAAATCTCCACGCCCCGCTTTTTGAACATCTCGATGTACGGACCGTTTTCAATGGCCTCTCTACTGGGCCCGTTAATATAGTAGATTTTGTCCTGGCCCTCACGCATGCGCTCCACATACTCGTCCAGAGAAATCATCTTGCCGGCCTCACTCACCGATGATTCAAAACGCAGCAGTTTGGCCAGATCATTGCGATGCTCGAAATCCGAGGTCACGCCCTCTTTGATAAAAAGGCCAAAGGTCTTCCAGAAGGTGAGGTACTTATCGCCATCACGTTTTGCCTCCTCAGCCAGAAACTTGATCACCCGCTTGGTCACCACCTTACGCAGCTTGTGAACCATGGCGTTATCCTGCAGGGACTGACGAGAGATGTTCAGCGGCAGATCCTCGGAATCGACCACACCTTTCAAGAAACGCAGCCACTCAGGGAGAATGTTTTCGCTGTGCTGGTCAATCAGGACCTTCTGGCAGTAGAGGTTGACGCCCGGATCCATGCGTCCCATGCCCAGAACCTCAAAATTATCTTTGGGCACATAGACAAGGGCGTTGATGGCCAGGGGAGCATCGGCAGAGAAGTGAAGACGAAAGAGGGGCTCATCCACAGCAGTGGCGATGAACTTATAAAACTCGGTGTACTCTTCCTCGCTGATCTCACTTTTGGAGCGGCTCCAGATCGCTTGAACCGTATTCACCTTTTTCCCTTCAACCTTGACCGGAAAGGGCACAAAGGTGGAGTACTGCTGAATGATGCGCTCGATGGTGTACTTGGAGGCGTAGGTCTCGGCATCCTCTTTGAGCTCGATCACAATCTTGGTTCCGCGATGCAACCCGGTACAGGGGCTGATGGTATAGGTACCGCCACCATCGGAGGCCCACTCCCAGCCCTCTTCCCCATTCCAGGAACGCGTCTGCACTTTGACCGCCTTGGCAGCCATGAACACAGAGTAAAAGCCGACACCAAACTGACCGATCAGACTGACGTCTTTTTTGGCAGCCTCTGCCAGCTCTTCAAAAAAATGCTGAGAACCCGAGTGGGCGATGGTCCCGAGGTTGGTCTCCAGCTCCTCACGGGTCATACCGATACCGGAATCGGCAATGGTCAGGGTATTGTTCTTGTCGTCGCAGTCAATGGAGATCTCCAAGGGGACATGGGCATCGAATTCAACCTTTTCGACCAGACTCTGGTGACGAAATTTTTCCAGTGCGTCAGCTGCGTTGGAGACGAGCTCACGAACAAAGATATCGCGCTCGGTGTAGAGAGAGTTGATTACAATATCCAGGACCTTTCTGGTCTCCGCCTGAAACTGCTTGGTTTCAACCTGTGCGTCTGCCATGGGAACTTTACCTCTATATGATTTGAGTTAAATAAGTATTCGATTCCGCAAGCGACTCATGCGCACGACTAGGGTGCCATTTTCATTGCCGGAACCAAGGGCTTGGGTGTACTTTATTGATAAAGTCAACGCCAAGAGGAATTTGAGGCGCACCATGCGCAAGGCAAGGTAATGCTTCATCAGTGACCTTGGAAATCCTTTGGTTTTGCGAAATCAGTTATATACAGTACGTGAAGCGTCGTTCTTAGAGCATTTGACAAGAGCGACAACATGCTCGAGAGCGAGCTTTGTATGAGCGTTTTCTCGACAATACCAGGGAGATAGGCTCTTACTTTTATTCGGCCAAAATGGTAAGCACGATTAAATCACTGTCAAGTTTACCAACCAACCCCAAACAATGAGGCGATTTTTCCCCTTTCGATGAACGATTCACACCTAGATGTCTGTATTGTCGGCGCCGGTCTCTCCGGGCTGAGTACTGCTGCTTTTATAAAACAACACCACCCTGAAATCAAACTCCTGGTACTGGAACAGGAAGATATTGTGGGTGGCGCCATGAACTCTTTCAGCGACCAGGGCTACCAGGCGGAATGGGGGCCCCACGGCTTTCTCGATAACTGCCAGCAAAGCCAGGAGCTCATTCGCCTTGCGGGCCTGGAAAATGAGCTCACCACCGCCCCTCTCAGCCGCTTTGTCCGTTACGTCTGCCTGGACGGCAAGCTGCGGCTGATTCCCCAGTCACCTCTTAAAATTCTCCGAGCGCCTCTGATCTCCTGGTGGGCAAAACTACGGGTTCTAGGTGATCTCTGGAAAGCCCCCATGGAAGATGAGCCCACCGTGGCCGAGTGGGTGGCTCACCGCTTTGGCTCAGCCCTCGTCCCCTTTGCCGATGCCGTTTTTACCGGCACCTATGCAGGCGATATTAACGAGCTCAAGATTGATGCGGTCATGCCGGGGGTACGGGAGCTGGAGCGGCGTCATGGCTCCGTGATTCGCGGGGTGCTTAAAAAGATGCGCAGCTCCAAGAAAAAAAGGAACGAAGAGAAAAAGGGGCTCCCTTCCATGATCAGCTTTACCCAGGGGATGGGCATGCTGCCTGCGCAGTTGGCGGCAAAGCTTTTTGCAAGCGGCCAGTTGCGCACCTCCTGTGCAGCCACAGCCCTGGAACACTCTGAAGAGGGATGGCGGGTGCTGATCGAGGGGGAGGTCATTCACTGTCGGCATCTGGTTCTGGCCCTGCCAGTGAATCGCAGTCTGAGCCTGATCACAGCAGCCCTACCCACCCAGCCGCCGCCCCAAACCATTATCCCGGAGGCACGTATTCTCTCTGTGCTGCTGGGCTTTGATGAACGGGCACAGATTCCTTTTGGCTTTGGCTACCTGGCCCCGGAAAAAGAAGATCGCTTTGCTCTGGGGGCGCTCTTCTCCTCCCACATGTTTCCGGGCAGGGCACCAAAAGGCGGCCAGTTGCTGGAAGTTCTGGTGGGCGGCAGGCGCCACCCTGAACGGTTGGAACTCAGCGATGAGGCCCTGATCGATCAGGTCTATTCAGATCTAAGCCAGCTCTTGGAACTTCCCAAGCCGCTCTACACCAAGGTGCTTCGCCCGAGCGCCGGTATTCCCCAACTGGAGGAAGGTTACCCTCGCCTGCTCGCCTGGCGCGAAGATATGCACCATAACCACCCGGATCTGCACTTCTGTGGATTTGGCTGGAACGGCATCGGCATCAATGACATGGTCAAGGAAGCCCACGCCATTGCAGAACGTGTCTGCCAGCTCAGCTCCGGCCAGCGGGGGAATGAAGTAAAAGGGGTTTATTTTTAAGCTTATTTCCCGGTGGTATCCCCATCCGCTGTCGCAGGCAAGGCCAGCTCCTACAGGATATCTGGCCACTACAAGGGGTATAGCTAGAGCGCTGTTTTCAGCCCACCATTCATCATACAAAAAAAAACGGACTGTCCTTTCAAGGGCAGTCCGTTTTTTTGTTTCAAGAACTGTCAGTTGCCGCTGTTCAAGCACACAAACCCGAATATCTTCGGACTGACAGCACAACGTAAGCAATTACAGGGTACCGGAGATGCTAGGCATCGTCCTCTGAAGCGTACGCCTGTACGTAAAGAGGGCGATAACACCGCAGATTCGGTGCCCCGTAATTGCTTACAGCGCGTCAATTCTTAATTTTCCGACACAACAACTCAACCTGCTCACGTACAGCAGTCTGCTGCGACATGTTCTTGGTGATGTTTTTAATCGCGTAGAGCACGGTCGAATGATCTCGGTTGTAGGTACTGCCGATATCTGCCAGTGACTTATCGGTGAATTTACGCGTCAGATACATACCAACCTGGCGGGGAAAGGTGATGGTGCGCTTACGGGATCGGGAGCACAAATCCTCCACACTGACTCGAAACTGACGACCAATCATTTCGCGGATGGTCTCCGGAGTCACATCCACAGGAGAGCCGATCAGGTTGTAAATCACTTCACGGACCATGCTCAGGTCTGCCGGTGCCTTATGCAGACAGGCCTTGGCCTTGATCCCCATAATGGCGCTTTCCATTCGACGAATATCACCTTGCAGGCTTTCCGCCATGAAGCCGACCATGTCCTCATCCGCCCCCAGTCCATGGGACTGCATCTTATGGCGAATAATCCGTGCGCGGGTTTCGTAATCCGGAGATTGGATACCTGTAACCAGGCCAGAGGTCATACGACTGCGAAAATCTTCATCCAGTCCAGAGAGTTTCGAAGGAGCAACCGCAGAGGTCAGAATCACCCGCCGTCCAGATTTAATGAGATAATCAAGG
This sequence comes from uncultured Desulfobulbus sp., assembly GCF_963664075.1. Taxonomy (NCBI): domain Bacteria; kingdom Pseudomonadati; phylum Thermodesulfobacteriota; class Desulfobulbia; order Desulfobulbales; family Desulfobulbaceae; genus Desulfobulbus; species uncultured Desulfobulbus sp. The sequence continues at coordinate 4,599,826 of NZ_OY760916.1, read as the reverse complement.
ATAGTGTTGAGTTCTTCCTGGGTCTTGTTCTTGTTGGTGAGGGTATGGACATCCTCGACCAGGAGCATATCGCAGTTATTTACATACCTTCTGGAGAACTGCTCCATGCGATTGGAACGGATGGATTTAACCATATCCGCTGAAAACTGCTGCGCCGTCAGGTAGTGCAGACGGGTTGAGGGGGCTGATCGTAACACCTGGTGCACAACGGCCTGGGTGAGATGGCTTTTCCCCAGTCCGGTGGTGCTGTTGACAAAAAGACAGTGTCCAAAGGTAGAATCGCCAGTCGCCAAGGCATGGCAAGCAGAACGGGCCAGAATATTCGACTCGCCGACCATGAACTGATCAAAGGTGTATGCCGGATGCAAAGAACGATAGCGCGGGGCCTGCGGGGTCATGCCCGGCAGACGCAGCTGTCCTCCCTTATCGCTCTCAACTTTCAGGGGCGGTTGTGCTGCCACCTGTAAACGGACATCGGCAACGGTACCCAACTCCTGTGCCTTGGTACGAATAAGCTCAAGATAGCGATCCTCTACCCAGGCACAAAAGAAGCGGTCCGGCCCTGCAAGCTCTAAGACCTGGTCGTCTTCCCGCTTACACTCAAGCGGTTTGATCCACAGGCCGAATTCGCTTTCCGGCAAGCTGGTGTGTAGAGAGGTTTTTATCGTGTTCCAGAGCATAAACTAACTTGTCCATTATTGTTGAAATCATTCCCATAGGCCCCAACGGCCGTTTTTCGTTACGCGGTGATTTACTGCAAAATCCCACCGAGGGTCAAAAGCGGTTTAGCTCGATTTCATTTCACAAACGAGAATATTGTCAACATCACAAATTCCCTTGGAGGCAATAGGCTTTGCGAAAATCGATCGCCGCAAAACCCAATCTACACGTTAGTTTTTCAACTTTGCAATAATTCTCCAATAATACCAGCAAATTAACAATGAACCCCCAATGTTTTCAACAACTTTTCAACAAAATAGTAACTCGATAATACTCAATAATACTCAACAAAGCTTCAGAATACTCCATATTCAGCTTAGAAGACACTCAATTCCTCTAAGCCCTTTACACTCCATGGTTTCAGCCGATTCGAGACCAGGAAAAAAATCTTTATTTTTTTCTCTAAAATTTTCTGTCGTATTTTCAATAATATAGATGCAGCCACCTGCGCCAACCCACGCAGTTTCGGCCATTTCCAGCGAATGGATCTTTCAAGATTTTGACAAATTGTGACGCAAGCCCAACAGGTCTTAGGCTTGACCAAAAGGTGGAGGGATCTTGAACTCTTGAAAACGAGAGAAATAACGGAGGAACCAACTTGCGCAGTTGGCCTGCAGCCCGGTGACAGCTCCATAATCAGGGGCTGTCATGCGTTGTGAGAAAAGGAAAAAGGAGCAAGGTGGGCGATCAGGGAGGAACCAAACAGGCGGTTTTATCAGCCTGTTGTGACGGGAGGGAGAGACATACCAGGCCGACGCCCCCTATCTTCTGCCCGGATGAATCACGTAGAGCCTGGATAATACGTTTATTTATATAAATACCAGCTGATCAGTTACCGAGAAAGCTGTTGACTGTTGCGCTCTGATTCTCTATTACTCCCCAATTACACCTGAATCTGTAGAGATGCTTATTTGCGCAAGTCTCCCAAGCCAACGTTTTTGGCCGCCTATACTGCCACTTTTGCGCGCACGGATTAAGGAAGAAGACTTTCACCAGGACCTGAGCGCCACTTTCGTTGTCCCCTTCTCTCAAAGCCTCTTTTGATGATGGTTCATTGACAACCAGGCTTGCCCGGGCCTTCACTCAACTTGTGTCCGTCTAAAAATACCATTTCTGGCTGGACACTAACACCAACCTCGACTTCACCTGGCATCAAAGCCGGAGATGGAGGAACCATGTCACATAAAGCTGCCTGTCTAGCCGTCTTTGGAACCGGCTCCGACGTGGGCAAAAGTATCGTTACCACGGCACTCTGCCGTATCTTTGCCAACTTTGGACTGAAAGTGGCCCCCTATAAGGCCCAGAACATGTCGAACAACTCGGGGGTCACCCCTGAGGGCATGGAAATGGGGCGGGCCCAAATCGTGCAAGCCGAGGCAGCGCGTATTCCCCCTCACTGTGATATGAATCCGGTCTTGCTCAAACCGGTCAGCGATGTGGGTTCTCAGGTTGTCCTGAACGGTAAGGCCTGGATCGATGCCTCCTCAAAGGACTACTACACCAAAAAGGATTACCTCTTTGGCGAGAGCATCGCGGCGCTTGACCGGCTGCGCAGTGAAAACGATTTGATCATTATGGAAGGGGCCGGTTCCTGTGCCGAGGTCAATCTCATGCCCAATGACATCGTCAACCTGCGCATGGCGGCCCAGGCAGAGGCACCGGTTATTCTGGTGGCCGATATCGACCGGGGCGGCGTCTTTGCCCAGGTCGTGGGGACCCTGGCCTGCGTTTCGCCTGAACAGCAGCAGCTGATCAGCGGCTTTGTCATCAACCGTTTTCGCGGTGACATTGCCCTGTTCAAAAATGGAATCGACTGGATTGAAGAGCGAACCGACAAACCAGTTTTTGGCGTTTTGCCCTGGTTTAAACATTTCCGCATTGAAGCTGAAGACGCGGTGGTTATTGAAAATGCACCCCGCTTCCACCGCGGCACCACAGAGGAGCCGACCATTGGCGTGCTCCGTCTGCCCCATATTTCCAACTTTACTGATTTTGATCCCTTGGCCAGCCTTACGGGCTGTAACCTGAGCTACCTGGAACAGCCTCAATCCCTGGATGGTCTGGCGGCGGTCATCCTTCCGGGCTCCAAATCAACCTGTTCCGATCTGCAGTGGCTGGTGGACAGCGGCTGGAAAGATCACCTCATGCAGTACCGAGCTGAGGGCGGTAACATTCTGGGTATCTGTGGTGGTTACCAGATGCTTGGCACCTGGGTGCGTGATCCTGATGGCATAGAAGGTGTACCGGGCTCAACCGAGGGGTTAGGCTTACTCCCGGTGGAAACTGTGCTAAAAGCACCCAAGACGACCACTCTGACCGACTTTCGTTGGCAGGGGATCAACGGCCGGGGATATGAAATCCACATGGGCCGCACCGATCCTCCCAAAGCGCAGAGTCTGATGGATGTTGATCGCCGCAACGGGATTGACTGTACGGATGTTGACGGTTGCCGCAGTGAAGACGGTAAGGTCCTGGGGACCTACATGCATGGCCTGTTTGATGCGCCCGAAATCACCAAGCATTGGCTGGCAACCATTGGTCTGCCCCAAGTCAAGGTGGATACCCAGCACGGTCCGGCCGCCCGGGATCAGGCCTATGAGCAACTGGCCCAACACACGGCAAAGCACCTGGACATCGCAGGCATTATCCGCTTACTGCCCCAGGAGCTGCAAGAACGCATTAAGGAATCTGGAGAACGAGGCTTAAATGATTGAAGGACATGGTGGCAATGTCTCTGCCCTGGCGCACAAGCTGGGTTGTCAGGCAGAAGACATCACCGATATGAGCAGTAACATCAACCCTTTGGGATGCATGCCTGGTTTAATTGACCACATTACGAACCAGTTGCACCGGATTCAATCTCTGCCCGAGGTTGACGGCCGCGCAGCTACCCGTGCCATTGCAAGCCTGCTTGACGTCGCACCGGAACGAGTCCTGGCCGGTGGAGGGACAACCCAGTTCATTTACACAGCCTGCGCAGCCCTTGCCTCCAGGCGGGTTCTCATCGTGGGACCGACCTATGCCGATTACACCGACGGCTGTCGGGTCCACGGTATTACACCGCAGTTTTTCATCACCCGGCCCGAGGATAATTTTCTCCCCAAGCGGGACGAACTCAACCAGGCTCTTACCCAGGTGGATACGGTTTTTCTCTGTAATCCCGATAACCCCACCGCCCAGCTCATTGACCACCAGACAATACTCGCGCTCTGCAGAACCCATCCCCAGGTCCGTTTCATCATTGATGAGTCTTACCTCCCCTTTGCCCCATATACACAGGCGACCTCCATGACCTCAGCTGAGCTGGATAACGTTATCGTGCTCTGGTCCGTCTCCAAAATATTTGGCATGCCGGGTCTCCGCGCCGGATTTTTGGTCGCAAACCAAGACGTCGTGGACCGGTTTCGTCAGTACATGCAGCCTTGGTGTGTCAACAGCCTCGCCCAGGAGGCGGTCCTCTTTTTAGGGGAGCATCTCCCTGAGGTCCAGGCCTTCATCACCAGGACCCGCGACTACCTTGCCCGGGAAGGAGCGCTCTTGAGAGAACGACTGAGCAAGGCACCGCTCACCATTTTCCCCAGCATGACCTCCTATTTCCTTATCCAGCTTGACGCCCCCCACACTGCCACCAACATTTGTGACAAACTGGGAGAACAACGCTTCCTCATTCGCAACTGCGCAAATTTTCATGGATTAGATGAGCGTTTTATTCGCATTGCCCTCAAAGATGCGGCCACCAATGAACAGGTCTGCCGCCACCTACTTGCCGCCGTTTTAACAAAGGAGGACTAATTGATGGAGTTTTCCCACTTGCTGCCCTGGCTGGCTCTGCCCGCCGCCTTTATCCTGGACACCCTGCTCGGCGATCCCCGCTGGCTGCCCCACCCGATCCGCTGGATGGGCAAGGCTATAGAACTGACCGAGCCTCTGTTCAGGCGCTGGTTTGCAAACGAAAAGCTCGCTGGAGGCTTCTTTGCCGCCACCCTTATTCTTGGTTGCTGGGGTATCAGTTTTGCAGTGGTCACCCTTGCCTGGAAACTCAACACGCTGGTGGGCTTTCTGGTGGAGACCATCCTCCTTTTTTACTGTCTCTCCGCCCGCTCTCTCACCCAGGCCGCCATGGAAATTCACGAGTCCCTGCTGGACGGCGAGGTTGATACCGCCCGCTCCCAGGTGGCCATGATAGTGGGCCGTGATGTCAGCAAGTACCAGGCCGACGATATCGCCCGGGCCACGGTGGAAACCGTCGCTGAAAATTCGGTGGACGGGGTTATCTCACCGCTCTTTTTTGCCGCCTTGGGAGGCGCCCCGTTGGCCCTTGCTTATAAGATGGTCAATACCCTCGACTCGATGGTGGGCTATAAAAACGAGCGCTATCTGCACTTCGGTCGCATTGCCGCTCGGATCGACGATGTCGCCAACTTCATTCCGGCTCGCATTTCCGTCCTTTGCATCGCCCTGTTAAGCCGTTTTGTCCCTCGAGGCTCCATGCGTGCCGCCCTGCGCACCGCCTGGAAGGAAGGAAAGAATCACGCCAGTCCCAACGCAGGCTACCCGGAGGCCGCCTTTGCAGGCGCTCTGAGCGTTGAAATGGGTGGCCCCAACATTTACCATGGTCAGCTGGTAGAAAAACCCTACATAGGCAAAGGGCTCAACCATATCACCTTGATCCATATTCCTCGTGCCTATCGATTGATGTACTTCACTGCAGTTTTCTGTACATTGCTTGCTGCCGGACTTCGTCTTGCCCTAATCTGAGTCGAAATCCGGGCTCAGTCACTCCCAAGGCATTCCTCGCAAACGCCTGCAAACAACCGTTTCAAATTGTTTGCAGGCGTTTTTTTCATTCTCCCTCCCTCAAAAAGAACCCAAAAATAATTTGACGCTCCCCCCTGCATCCCCTCTAATAGTTGCAAGGGCTTTCCTTGATTTATTAGTATTGCACCACCCCCGCAACTGTTAAGCATTTTTCCCTCCACCTTTATTTTGGGATTGCATGCGTTCTAAAAACAGCCTTCGTTTCACTTTACTGCTGAGCCTGCTCTGTGTAACCCTGCTCACCGTGGGTACTGTGGGCGCCCTGTGGATTCAGCAGGAGCACGCCAAATTTGAAACCGAATCGCAAACCCTACGGGCCTCTTTCCTTGCCGAGCAAAAAGAGCGCATTAAGCAGGAAGTCGACCGGGTCACAGCCTTTATCGACTATCAACGCTCCACCACTGAAACCGCTCTTAAAGAACACATCAAAGAACAGGTGGATCAGGCCTGGAGCATGGCGCAGGGGCTCTACCTGCGCTACCACAATCAGAAATCAGCAGCAGAGATTCAAGAGATTATCCGGGAAGCCCTGCGCAAGGTTCGTTTTTCCAACGGACGCGGCTATTTTTTCATCTATGAACTGGGAGGGACCAATGTTCTACTCCCCTTTTCCCCCCAGCTAGAAGGAAGCAATCTCTGGGATCTCAAAGACAGTAAAGGGCTCTATACCATCCGCCGCATGCACGATATCATCGTCAACCACGGTGCAGGCTATCTGCGCTGGCACTGGTACAAGCCCGGTGAAACCAAACGCATGTCTGAGAAGATAGGCTATAGTCGCCACTTTGCGCCCTTCAACTGGTGGATAGGGACCGGTGAATACATCGAAGATATAGAAGAGGAAATTCAAAAACAGACCCTTGCCTGGATTAATACCATCCGTTACGGACAGGATGGGTATATCTTTGTCTACGACTATCAGGGGAACACGCTGGCCCATTATAAAGAGGAAAACATAGGGGTGAACCAATGGTCATTTCGTGATGCAAACGGAATTGCGGTACTGCAGCAGTTAATTGAACAGTGTCGAAAAAATGGATCCACCTATCTCAATTATCAGGGAACCATCCGGCCCTCCACCGGCAAATCGGCCCAAAAAATGGCCTATGCCCGCTCCGTTGACTCCTGGCAATGGATAGTCGGCTCCGGAGTTTACTTGGATAAACTCGACAGCCTGCAGGCCGAAAAACGGGCTGCTTTGAACCAAAAGATCAGGCAACATCTTTTGGTAATATCGGGGCTGCTGGTGATGCTTTTCTGTGCACTTTTGATCATATCCCGCATGATTGTAAGCCGTATAGGGACTAACCTGGACAAATTTGCCCTCTTTTTTGAGCAAGCTGCCACAGGGAACGCCCCCATTGATGCAACCAAGGTTCATTTCAGCGAATTTAAAAAACTCGCACAGGTCGCCAACTGCATGGTTACCCAGCGGCAAAAGGCAGAAGCCGCGGTAAGCGAGCTCCAGGAACAACTGGTGCGCAGCCGCAAAATGGAGGCCCTGGGAGTCCTGGCAGGTGGTGTGGCCCATGATCTCAATAACGTCCTCTCTGCAGTTGTGGGCTATCCTGACATGCTTCTAGCCTCCATGGCCCAGGATCATCCCAACCGAAGAGCGATCGAGGCAATTCGTGACTCTGGGATCAAGGCGAGCGAGATTGTCCAGGATCTACTCACCCTGGCCAGACGGGGCATTCTCCAACCGGTCGTTCTTGATCTGAATCGTCTCATTCGCTCCTTTCTTGCAGCACCGGAATGGGCACGCATTCAAGAAAAAAATCCAAACCAAGCCATACAAACAGAACTGGATCCGGATCTTTTACGGATCAAAGGCTCACGTGTTCACCTGCAAAAAACAGTGATGAATCTGATCGCCAACGCGGCCGAGGCTCAGCCTAATGGCGGCCTCATCACCATCACCACCTCAAACTGTTACCTGGATACCCCTCCCACAGGGTACGACCAGGTTATCGAAGGCGATTATGTGCGCATCACCGTGCGTGACCAGGGAAGTGGTATTGCGCCGGAAGATCAAGACCGGATCTTTGAGCCCTTTTTTTCCAAAAAAAATATTGGCCAATCCGGCACCGGACTTGGCATGACGGTGGTCTGGGGGACGGTGGAAGATCACCTAGGCTATATCACCCTCAGCTCTGAAGAAAATCAGGGGACCGAGTTTTGTCTCTACTTTCCAGCAACACGGGAAGAGGAACAGGGGGCCATCAAAGAAGACTTGGAGGCCTATCGTGGTCAGGGAGAACGTTTACTGGTCGTAGACGATTTTGAAGAGCAGCGGATTCTGGCCAGCAGCATGCTAGAAAATTTAGGTTACACAGTGATAACGGCAACCAGTGGCGAAGAAGCCATAGAGCTGTTGCACAACGAAAATGTTGACCTGGTCCTTCTGGATATGATCATGCGTCCGGGAATCGACGGACTTGATACCTATCAAAGGATTCTTATGCAAAAGCCTGAGCAACGGGCCATTGTGGTCAGTGGATTTGCACAGACCGAACGGGTGCGGGAGGCAATGAGGCTCGGTATACAGGGCTACTTGAAAAAGCCCTTCACCCTGGCCGCAATGGCCAGGGTGGTGGCAGAAGCGCTGCGAGGGTAACAGTCTTTCTCGCAGGCTAAATATGTGTTGCTCTGGGGAAAAAACTTTTCTCTATGAGAGATCAGCCCTCCTCCGGCTCCGCAGCCTCAGGAGAGGCAACGCCTGGCAACGTAATGGTAAATGTCGATCCCTTGCCCGGGATACTCTCAACCTCGATAGTTCCCTGATGGGCATGGGCAATATGTTTGACAATGGCCAACCCCAGACCGGTACCGCCCATATCACGTGAACGGGCCTTGTCACACCGATAAAACCGCTCAAAAAGGCGTGGCAGATGCTCCTTGGCGATTCCTGGTCCGTTATCGGTCACACTGAAGTGGACCAATTGCACGCCCTCCACCGTTCGGCTTCCCTGACAACTCAGAGTAATACGCGTCCCGTGGGGGCTGTAGGCAATCGCATTACCCAGCAGGTTAATCAAGGCCTGTTCTAAAAGCGGTTGATTCATGGGGGCGTAGAGCTCATCATCACATTCCACCTCAACGACAATATCCTTGTCATCGGCTCCCACCGCGCAGGTCTGGAGTACACTTTCCAACAGCGGGCCGACCTCGGCAACCTGGAGCTCAATATCCTCCTTACCTTCACGGTCTTCGATACGCGAGAGGATCAAGAGATCATCGACAATGGCATCCAGACGGTTGGCCTGACGCACCACAATATTGAGAAAACGGCGGGCGTTGTCTTCATCATCCATCGCCCCATCCAAAAGCGTCTCCACATAGCCTTTAATGGCTGTGATCGGTGTTTTCAGCTCATGGCTGACATTGGCCACAAAATCCTGACGAATATTCTCCAACCGGTTGAGCTTGGTCAAATCATTCATTACCAAGAGCGCGCCCATGCTCTTGTCGGTTTCGTCGCGCAGCGGGACAGCATGAATCTCCAGCAACACCGGTTCAGCCCCGTTAAAGAGGGTTACCTTCTGCTCCTGCTGGCTGTTATGGTTGAGGGTGAATTCGATCATCTCGAGAATGTAGGGGTTACGGATAACCCCCTGGACAGCCTTGCCTTTGACCACCTCAGAAGGCAGGGTAAACAGGTTGGCTGCGGCCTGGTTCATGCGAATGATCTTTTTCTCGGCATCAATGGCCACCACCGCATCCGCCATGCTGGAGAACACCGCCTCCAGCTCATTACGCTGCTGGATGATCACCCGCACGCGCCGGTTGATTTGATCGGCCATTTGATTAATCGAGTTGGCAAGCCCTGCCATCTCCAGCGACATATGCTCACTGTCGATCTTGACCAGTTGATCTATACGCCCCTTGGTCAGCTGCTCGGCCCCGTGTTTCATTTGCTCCAGGGGACGGCTGATCCGCTTGGCCGCATAGAGGGACAGAATAACCGCCAAAATCACAACACTTACGGCAATGCCTATCATTCTTTGCACATAGGCACTGGTCGCCTTTTCAATCGGCGTCACGGCTTTTGCCATGCGGAGAATACCTTTATGCTGGTCTGCTCCCAGAGCTATGGGTATAGCACCATAGAGCATAGTCTCCCCCAAGGTATGGCTGAAACGAATGGAAAAGCCAGGTTCACCAGACAGAGCAACCAAAACCTCTGGCCGCTTGCCGTGATTGTCCATGACCTGAGAGTCTTCATTGGAATCCGCCACAACAACACCATCGCTATTAATGACCGTGATCCGGGTTCCGGAGCGTCGGCCATTCTGGCGGACAAAATCCTGAAAGATTTCGGGCTCCCTCTGGCTCATTTGACTGATGGTGGATTGAATCAGAAGAGAGCGCTCCAACATGTCTTCTTTGAGGTGATCATAAAAAAAACTATTACCGGAGGTAATGGCCAGCCAACCGGTAATCACCATACTGAGTACGGTGATAGCAACAGTAGCGGGAAATATTTGCCAAAAAAGGCGGACGTTTCGCATGGGTTCTCTCTATGTTTTCGATTTTGCACGAAGTAAAGCGGAAAGGAGACAACGAGTAGCACAGCCCTTCTAACTTATTCCCGAATTCGATATCCTATACCGCGGACGGTCTCAATACAGGCACCGGCAGAACCCAGTTTTTTACGCAAACCAAAGATCTGCACATCCACGGCGCGGGGAGTAATGCTGTAGTCGTATCCGCGCACCTGATCAATGATTTGCTGACGGGAGAAGACCCAGCCCGGACGAGCCGCCATCAACTCCAGGATAGTGAATTCCGAGGCGGTCAGGTGTACCTCCTCGCCGTTGACCCGCACCTCATGTCGTCCGGAATGAATCTCCATGCCGTGGCGACTGATAAAACCGATTTCTTCGTCGTTCGACTCAGCAGACTCGGGCTTACGGCGCATGGCAGCCTCAAGTCGGGCGATCAGCACTCGGGGGCTGAAAGGTTTGGTCACATAATCATCGGCTCCGCATTCAAGCCCGCTGACGATATCATCCTCTTCACTCTTGGCTGTCAGCATGACAATGGGCAACCCTTTGATGTCTTCCTGGGAGCGGACTACACCGCAGACCTCATGACCGTCCTTTCCGGGGAGCATGAGATCCAGGACCATGGCATCAAAGGTTTCCCGACCCAACTTCTGCAAGGCCTCCTCGCCGGTATCTGCACAGGTAACATTGAAGCCTGCCTTAATCAGGTTATAGCTGACAAGCTGTTGGATGTCGGTGTCATCTTCGACAACCAGAATGCTTGGTTTTTTCACATTGAACTCCTCTTGGCATCATAAATAATTTGCATGCTACTGTTATGCAGCCCCGGCTTGCTTGCAAGAAAAAAGAAAAACGCTAACATGATCCTAACTGGTTTTTAACCCAGAGAAAATGGTCCTCAAGTATAGAGTATCCTGATTTTTTGTTTCACGTTCACAAGAGCCTAAGGCGAAGGAGACACCGTGAGTAGACATATGTATTTCCACCGGGAAATCGATCAGTTAAAAAAAATGATCCTTGAGCTGGGTACCTTGACTGAAGACAGGTTACGGCGCGCCAGTACCATTCTTGAGACCGCAGACAGCAATGAGGCCCAGGCGCTGATGACCGCGGACTGGGAAATAGACGATATGGAAATCCAGGTCGAGGAAGAGTGTTTGAAAATCCTCGCTCTGCACCAGCCAGTGGCCCGTGACCTGCGCTTGATTGTCTCAGTCATTAAAATTAATAATGAGCTGGAACGCATCGCCGACATTGCCGTCAACATTGCCAAACGCGTGCTGACCATCAACAAGAAAATGCCGGAATCAGGCGCTGTTACTTTTGATTACCGGCCCATGGCCGCAAAGGCGCTGGAGATGGTCAAAGCCGCCCTGGATGCCCTGGTCACTGAAGATGCCGCCATGGCACGCAAGATTTTTCTTATGGATGAAGAGGTCGATCTGGAGCGAAACCGAGCCTATAAACTCGTGGTGGATGAAATCGGCACCAGCGGCGAAGCTGCCCCCTCCCTGATGAACCTCTATCTCATCGCCCGCCACCTGGAACGGGTCGGGGACCGGGCCAAAAACATCGCCGAAGAGGTTATTTACCTGGTCGAAGGGGAGATCGTCCGCTCCAGCTCCGACCCCCATTAACGCAAAAAATGATTACCACCAATGCTCAGCTACGCTACGTTTAGAGCTGTTGGGGTTCGTACCTCACCACCAACCTACCTTCCCCCCTGGGACTATGGTAGGTTGGTGGTGACGAAGGAACCCCAACATAAAAAGTGCTTCAAATTAATTATTTGACACGCTTGACGATTAACTGAGCTTCAGCGGTAATCATAAAAAAAGGGGAACAGCATCTAATACTGTGCCCCTTTTTTGCTGTACAATACCTGGATCCGTGAACATTCATCATAAAGATGCGTCGTTCAGAGCACAGCCGCCGTCACGGATCAGGTATCAGCCCACCAGCTTCTCGTTGCCTAGACAGGCCCCGGTGGCAATGGCCGACTGAATCCAGGGGTGATCCAGCGGTACCAGCTTTTTCTGGCCAACCACCTCTGCAAGATCCACGAGTTCGGTCGACTCCCCCCGCACCGCGACCATTTTTCCAAACTGCTGCTCAGCAACAGCGTTCACACAGGCAGTTCCCAGCCGGGTAGCCAAAATACGATCAGCAGCGGTGGGAGTACCCCCGCGCTGGAGGTGCCCCAGGATAGTCACCCGACTCTCCAGCCCGGTCAGGGCTTCCAGCTCTGCCGAGAGCCGCAGAGTCCCTCCTACCTGCTTTGAGCGAAAAGCGGCCAGCTCTTCAGCGACCTTTTTCACTTTTTTCTCATCCTTGGCGGCTAGCTTCTTGGCCTTGAGTTCCGCCAACTGCTTGGTATCCTTTTTTGAGAGCGCACCCTCAGATACAGCAACAATGCTGAAATTCTTGCCGCGATGCCGTCGTCGGCGGATAGCTTCAGCCACCTGATCCACCTCATAGGGAATTTCCGGAATCAGAATGACATCAGCCCCGCTGGCCAACCCTGCCCCCAGCCCCAGCCAACCGGTATTGTGCCCCATGATCTCCACCACGATGATGCGGTGATGACTGTGGGCGGTGGAGTGCAACCGATCTATTGCATCGGTGGCGATGGAAAGCGCGGTGTCAAAGCCAAAGGTGACATCGGTTACCGCCACATCGTTATCAATGGTTTTGGGCAGGGTAATCACGTTCACCCCTGCTTTGGCCAGCCGATAGGCATTTTTCTGGGTACCGCCACCGCCGATACAGATAATGGCCTCCAGATTATGGCGATGATAGTTGTCGATCATCACCTCGGTCATGTCCTGCACCCGCGATCCAACTGGCATTTTATGCGGTTTGTCCCGGCTGGTGCCAAGAATGGTCCCCCCCAGGGTGAGGATGCCCGAGAGGATCTCACCTTCCAGGTGAACTGTGCGGTTCTCCATCAGGCCACGAAAGCCGTCACGAAATCCCAGCACCTGCATGTTGTAGGCACCCTGTGCACTTTTTCCTATGGCGCGAATAGCGGCATTTAAACCAGGACTATCCCCGCCGGCTGTGAGTACGCCAATACATTTCCCCATGATCCCTCCGTGGGAGTGTTTCCTGAATCCGTGTTTATCAGTTGTAGCAAGAGGTGACTCCGTAAGAACGCCACTTACGTACTATAATATCAAAGCTACCCTGTGGCTGGAAAAAATAATTATCGTTCTCGTAAAAAGCCCCAGAACGACGTTCCGTGCTTTGTTATAGGCTGATCTGTAAACCACAATGGACATCCCTCCGCAATAATCCTAACATGAACCTAACAGTGGCCGAATACACCGTTAATAAAGGCCCGCTACTTTATGGCTCCAGTTTGGTGTGATCCTCACGCCCTGATTATTTACGGAGTTCATATGTCCCCTTCAATGCTCATTACCGTCGTTCTCGCCCTGTCGACCCTGGCCTTCTGGCAGGGGAAACGCCGCGCCTTTGCGCTTTCCCGCCAGGGAAGCTCGACTAGAATGCACTCTCGTCCCGGTTATTACGGGATGCTTACCGCACTCTGGTGCGCGGTTCCTGCCCTGGTGATTGTTATTGCCTGGCAGAGTGCCTCGGACCCCATTCTCATTCGCCTGGTCATGGATGGTGTGCGTGAGGCCAAAGGCGCCCTGAGCCCGGATCAGCTCAACCTCATGGTCAATGATGTACGCAATCTGGTCTCCGGATCTATTTACTCCCAGAATGTCGACCCGGTCTTGCAGCTGGCAGCCGAGCGCTACCAGGGGATGATGCACATCGGCAACATGGCCATGGCGGTCCTGGCCTTGAGCACCGCCCTGGGCACCGCCTACTTTGCCTATTCCCGAATCAAACCGACCCTGCGGGCGCGTAACCATGTGGAGATGGCGGTTGAAATTCTCCTGACCCTCTGCTCCACCATTGCCATCTTCATCACTGTAGGCATCGTTCTCTCAGTGCTTTTCGAATCCATTCGCTTTTTCCAGCAGGTCCCCCTCACCGATTTCCTCTTTGGGATGAAATGGAGCCCGCAGATGGCCATTCGTGCTGACCAGGCCGGTAGCTCTGGCAGCTTTGGAGCCATCCCCGTCCTCACCGGCACCTTTCTCATCTCCGGCATTGCCATGGCCATCGCGGTGCCCTTTGGTCTGATGTCGGCGGTCTATCTCTCGGAATACGCCGGTCCAAAGTTTCGGGCAACGGTCAAGCCGCTGTTGGAGATCCTGGCCGGTGTGCCCACGGTTGTTTACGGCTTTTTCGCTGCCCTGGTGGTCGCCCCCATGATTCGCGATATCGGCACCAGCTTTGGCCTCTCGGTCTCCTCGGAATCCGCGCTGGCGGCGGGTCTTGTGATGGGGATCATGATCATCCCCTTTGTCTCCTCGCTCTCCGACGACGTCATCAATGCTGTCCCCCAATCGCTGCGCGACGGCTCCTACGGCCTGGGCGCAACCAAAAGCGAAACCATCAAGCTGGTTATCCTGCCCGCTGCTCTGCCGGGTATCGTCGGTTCCATCCTCTTGGCTGTTTCCCGTGCCATTGGGGAGACCATGATCGTGGTGATGGCAGCTGGCCTGGCCGCCAACATGACGGTCAATCCGCTCCAGGCGGTGACCACGGTAACGGTCCAGATCGTTACCCTGCTGGTGGGTGATCAGGAATTTGACAGCCCCAAGACCCTGGCAGCCTTTGCCTTAGGTCTGCTGCTTTTCATCGTCACCCTGGTGCTCAACGTGATCGCGCTCTATGTGGTACGTAAATACCGCGAAGAGTACGAATAATATACCTCTAAACCAGGCCATAAATACAGCACAGGCATCCCCTGAAGGGATTGCTCTCAAATAGACTACGACATTTTTTGACCTGCATGCAGTTCTCAAAACGTCTTTCAGCACGAAGGAGAGTTGGGATGGACACAACCCAGCAAAGCACCATGGAACGGGTTCATAAAGGTCTTGCCGCCCGTTACCGTAAAGAAAAACGATTCCGCCTTTTTGGCCTCTCGGCCATTGTCATGAGTCTGGCCTTCCTGGTGCTGCTCTTGGGCTCCATTGCCGCTAAAGGCTACACCGCCTTTCTCCAGACGGAGATTCTCTTGGATATTCATCTCACGAAGGATGTCCTTGATGTGGAGAACCTGGGAACAGCCAACTACGGGGCGCTGGTCAAGCGGGCCATGCTGGATAATTTCCCCCAGGTTAAAAGCCGCCGCGACAAAAAAGCAGTGAGCAAACTGGCCAGCACCGGTGCCGCCTTTCAGCTGCAGAAGCTGGTGATGAGTGAACCTGAACTGATTGGGTCCACCGTCACACTCTGGGTCCCGGCCGATGACGAGGTAGATATGTTCATCAAAGGCCATATCTCCCGTGATGTTCCCGAATCAGAACGACGGGTCAGCGATCAGGAGATCGAATGGATCGACCAGTTGCAGGCCGCAGGTCGCCTTAAAAAAGCGTTCAACACCACCTTTTTTGAGGCCGGTGATTCGCGCGAGCCTGAGCTTGCCGGTATTCGTGGCGCGACCATGGGTTCTTTTTACACCCTAATGGTCACTTTGCTGCTCAGCTTTCCCATTGGTGTCGCCGCCGCAGTCTACCTGGAAGAATTTGCCCCCCAGAATACCCTGACAGACCTGATCGAGGTCAATATCAACAACCTGGCGGCCATTCCCTCCATCGTCTTTGGTCTGCTGGGGTTGGCGGTCTTTTTGAACTTCATGAGCCTCTCCCGCTCAAGCTCGCTGGTTGGTGGTCTGGTCCTAACCCTGATGACCCTGCCCACCATCATTATTGCCGCCCGCGCCTCCCTCAAGTCGGTGCCGCCTTCTATTCGCGAGGCTGCCCTGGGCGTTGGCGCTTCCAAGATGCAGACCATCAGTCACCATATTCTCCCCCTGGCCCTGCCGGGCATGCTCACCGGTGCCATTATCGGTATGGCTCGGGCCCTGGGCGAGACGGCTCCCCTGTTGATGATTGGCATGGTCGCTTTTATTGTGGATGTGCCCACAGGGCTCTCCGACCCAGCCACAGTGCTTCCGGTGCAAATCTATCTCTGGGCGGATTCGCCTGAGCGTGCTTTTGTCGAGCGCACCTCAGCTGCCATCATGGTCCTGCTCTTTTTGCTCTTAACCATGAATGCCACCGCGGTCATTCTCCGAAACAAGTTTGAGCGTCGTTGGTAATCAACTTGAAACAGCTTGCTAACACAAAGCAAATGCAAAGCATTTAGAGTTTGTATCGTCAATTTTGATGACATCGTAAAAAATCAAAAAACTAAAAATTTGCCCCAATACAATTGGCAAATTACAAAGATCGAAACGTCGTTCACGTGGCTTTTTACGAGAACAACAATTTTACTTTACTTTCAAAAGGAGATTCTCCCATGCGTAAATTCGGATTAACCCTGGCCGCTGCCTCTCTGCTGGTTGCCGCTGCCGCTACTTCTCAGGCTGCCGGTCGTGACTACATCTCCATGGTGGGCTCTTCCACCGTGTACCCCTTCTCCACCGCAGTCGCTGAGCAGTTTGGTAAAACCACCAAGTTCAAAACCCCGAAAATCGAATCCACCGGTACCGGTGGTGGAATGAAACTGTTCTGCGCCGGTGCTGGCACCGATACTCCGGACCTGACCAACGCCTCTCGCCGCATGAAAAAAACAGAGATGGCCACCTGCCAGAAAAACGGGGTCAAAGAGGTCACTGAGATCAAGGTTGGATATGACGGAATCGTTGTGGCCAACTCCAAACAGGCGCCCCAGTTCAAAGTCAGCCGTAAAGACCTCTACCTGGCCCTGGCCAAGGTTGTTCCAAGCCCTGATGGAGCCGAGAAACTGGTCGAGAACCCCTACAAAACCTGGAAAGACGTGAACAAATCTCTGCCCGCAGATAAAATCGAGGTACTCGGACCGCCTCCCACTTCTGGAACCCGCGACGCCTTTGTTGAGCTGGTTATGGACGAAGGATGCTCTGAGTATGGCTTTGTCAAAGCCATGAAGAAAGTCGACAAAAAGAAATTCAAGGCTGCCTGCCGTACCGTGCGCGAGGATGGCGGCTACATTGAGGCCGGAGAAAACGACAACCTGATCGTCCAGAAACTCGAGGCCAATCCCCACAGCCTGGGTATCTTCGGTTTCAGCTTCCTGGACCAGAACGCTGACAAGATTCAAGGGTCAGTCATCGATGGCGCTGCGCCCACCTTTGAAAACATTGCCGACGGTTCCTACGTTGTTTCCCGTCCACTGTTTATTTATGTGAAAAATGCGCACGTTGGCGTTATCCCCGGCATCAAAGAGTATCTCAACGAGTACACCAGTGACCGTGCCTGGGGTGAAGAAGGATACCTGGCCGAGAAAGGGTTGATTCCTGCACCGAAAGCAGAGCAGAATAAATACGCAGATATCGCCAAAAACCTGACCCCCGTGGTCCTTGACTAAAAACGAGGGTGAGTGGCATACTCAAACCAGCATAGTACAAGGGAGAGAGGCTCTTTAGAGCCTTTCTCCCTCGGGAGTAAACAGATGGCAACAGCAATGGACACGGTCTTAGATATGCGTGATGCACTAGTTGAAAATCAGGATGGGGAAGCAGCCGCGACTAAGGTACGCAAGGTCGACCGTGATCAGCGCCAGACCGTCGGTGTTCCCTTTATTGACGATCCGCGCATGACCTGCCGGGAAGTTAATGTCTATTATGGCGAGAAACACGCCATTCACGATGTTTCAATTGATGTGGGCAAAAATGAGGTGCTTGCTATGATCGGCCCGTCGGGCTGCGGCAAGTCCACCTTTCTGCGCTGCCTCAATCGTATGAATGACACCGTGGCCAGCTGCCGGGTCACGGGTGAGATTCTCCTCGATACACTTGATATTTATGACAAAAAGGTCGACGTTGTCCCCCTGCGGGCCCAGGTGGGTATGGTTTTTCAAAAACCCAACCCCTTTCCAAAATCCATCTTTGACAACGTCGCCTATGGCCCAAAAATCCATGGCCTTGTGAGTAACAAATCTGAGCTGACCGACATCGTCGAAGATTCCCTGAAAAAAGCAGGGCTCTGGGATGAGGTCAGTGATCGCCTCGATCAACCGGGAACCGGACTCTCCGGTGGTCAACAGCAACGGCTCTGTATTGCCCGCGCCATTGCCGTTCGCCCGGAGGTCATCCTCATGGACGAGCCCTGTTCCGCCCTGGACCCCATCGCCACGGCCACGGTTGAAGATCTGATTACCGAGTTGAAAACCCAGTATACGATTGTCATCGTCACCCATAACATGCAGCAGGCTGCCCGTGTATCCCAGCGGACCGCTTACTTTCATCTGGGTGATCTGGTTGAGGTCGGCCCCACCGATCGCATTTTTACCAACCCCCGCCACCAGCTCACCGAGGATTACATCACCGGTCGATTTGGTTGAGTTGCACAGTTTTCCAGTCGTATCATCCCTCCCCCAACCTGCACGTTGCGATTCTGTTCCCCAACAGTTGATTCTGAGTTCCAAGCAGAAAAAAGAGGCGGTCTTCACCGCCTCTTTTTTCTTTTCAGATTTCTTACGTTTCTTGCCCTCTACATTTGGCAACAAAGCCATAAACAGTTACACTTACAAGTGAAACAGGCTTTCTTTGCAACCTCTGCACTGGTTCCCCCCCCAGCAGACACCTGCAGCAATTTGCACCGACTCTTCCTGAGGTACGTGTTGATGGCATCATTTTATGCTCCGTCCAACAAGCAGCAGAAAATCATCACTTCTGTTGTTCTTCTGTCTACCTTTGCCAGCCTCTACGCCACCACCTTTGTCAACTACCTGCTCTTTCATGCCCTGGCCGAGATTTTCAGCATCGTGGTCGCCTTTTCAATTTTTGTCGTTGCCCGCAATTCAGAACGATACATTCGCAACGCCTACCTGCTCTTTGTCGGTATCGCCTATCTCTTCATTGGCTTTCTCGACCTGCTTCATACCCTCTCCTACAAAGGGATGCCCATATTCACCGACTATGACTATTATGCCAACCAACTCTGGATTGGTGCACGGTACATGGAGAGTCTTACCCTGTTGGTGGCGTTTGCCTTTCTTGGCAGAAAAAGGCTGCCTAGAGTCGAGCTGGTCTTCAGCACCTATCTGGTGCTCACCGCTCTTTTAGTCGCCTCTATCTTCTCCTGGAAACTCTTTCCTGTCTGTTTTATCGAAGGCCAGGGCCTCACGCCCTTCAAAAAATTCAGTGAATATATCATCTGTATCATTCTTGCGGCATCTCTGTACCTCCTGCAGAGCCATCGCGCAAATTTTGAGTTGAAAATATTTAAAATCCTCTTCGCTTCCATCGTCTGCACCATAATCTCCGAGCTGGCCTTTACCTTCTATATCAATAACTACGGGCTCTCAAATCTCATTGGTCACTATTTTAAAATTTTCTCTTTTCTTCTGTTATACGTAGCTATCATCAAAACCGGTATTGAACAGCCCTACGAACTCATCTTTCGAGAGCTCACCGAGACCAATCAAAATCTGGAAGCCGAGATCTCCTGGCGCAAACGCATGCAAAAGCAAAACGAGGGGCTGATCATCAGCCTGCAAAAGGCGCTTGACGATATTCAAACCCTGGAGGGGATCCTTCCGGTCTGCATGTACTGCAAGAAGGTCCGCGATGACAGTGAGAGCGGGCCCGGAGAAGGCCCCTGGATGCGGATGGAAGAGTTTTTATATCAGAAAAGCGGGACAGCCCTCTCCCATGGCTGCTGCCCGGATTGTTATGAAAAACTTAAAGAGCGCTTGTAAAATCGGCAAGGACCCTATTGGTCATCAAGGCTTCAGGATGAGGATTGTTTGTATACTCGGCCAGATCTTCAGCGGTATCCATATCCCGCAGTTGAGGTAATAGTTCAAACGGATGTCCTGCCAAACGCAGGCGGCGCAGGGTTTCCTGGAGCACTTGATCCGTACTCCAAACCATGTCTGAAAGTATTGCTCCTACCTGAGCCTCTTTGCCTGTGCCCAGTAGGCAGTAGCCTCCGTCCCTGGCTGGAGTCAGGACCAGCAAACTGTTTTTCAATGCCTCAACTGCCTGCAGCAGGACTTCGCAGGTCATATCCGGAATATCACTCCCAATCAAAATCACTCGGCTGGCTCGCTGGTGACAAAGAGCCAAAGCGTGGTCCATGCGTGCGCCCAGATCCCGCCCCTGCTGGTGCTCACAGGATATAGCCTGCGCCTGCCATGCTGCAGGCAGCTGGTGTAACTCACCTCCGGTAAAGAACAGGGTCAGGGGAAGTCCCGCCAGTTTAATCTGCACCAGGATGTCCTCGACCATGGCCTGGTAAAGGCGGCAGGCTCCTGAAGGCCCCAACCGTGGAATGAGCCTGGTCTTCACCGCACCGGGAACAGGTATCCGAACCATCAGTCCAACCATGGCATCCATCATCGCCGTGCTCTCCACCATTGCCGCCCCCGCTCCCAGCACCAGGCAAGGGGCATCAGCATGCCCCCAAAGAGAAAGACTGCGCCCCACCCCAGAAGAAGAGCGATCAGCATGGGCGGTCTCCGCCCTGCAACCAACCTGTCGTAGAGGGGCAGCATGGGCCCTCTGTTTATCCGCACCAACACTTGTAGGAGTACATCCACAAAGAAAAATGGCTGCCAGCAGTTCTGGGCCAGATAAGTACCGATACGCTCTACGCGCCTGTTGATTGCAGCAAAAGAGGCTCCCGCAAAGAGCGTCGCAAAAAATCCTCGAAGGATGGGACTGAGCAGCAGTCGCCCGCACTCGTGCTGGAGTCGATAGATCTGGGGTAACCGCTCAAAAAAATCATCAAGCCCGGTGGAGTAGGCCACCATAATCAACCCCATACTCAGGTAACGCGGGAAAAATCCCTCGCTTTCAAAACGCCTGCCCGAGGTCACCAAGGTGCCCGGCAGAGTAATGATCTTCCCTTGATTGCGCAGGGTTTCCGCCATTGTCTGGTCTTCCAAAAAAGGCAGACGTTCATCAAACCCGCCAACATGCGCAAACCAGGTCCGGGGCAGGAGCAAGCCCTGATCACCATTGGTGGTATTCACTCGGTTGAGCCGTGTTTTGGCCTCCATATACCGGTAACTCAGCCCCAAGCCGGAGGTGGTCCGCTGAAAGTGCAGCGCAAAATGCCCGGCAACCAGCGGTGTGCGCCAGCTGGCCTCTCGTAAGCTCTGGAGCGCATCAGCAAGGAGCCGGGAATCCTCAAGTCGGGAATCGGCATGCAGAAAAAGGAGATAGACACCACGGGCATGGGCGGCAGCAGCATTCATCTGAGCTCCCCGCCCCCTGCGTGCGCTGACAACCATTGCACCTCCTGCACGAGCCGCCGCTTGGGTTCCATCTCTGGAACCTCCATCCCCAACAATGACCTCCAGGCGCACACCAGTCTGGCGTCTAATGTCTGTTAAAAGTCGCGGCAGGGCCTCGGCTTCATTGAGGGTGGGGATGATAACGGAGAGTGTCAGCGAATTCATTGCCTGAGCCAACGATGGAGTTGCCTGGCCTGCTCTTGAAATTGCGGGATTGAGGGATCACGGGGGCGTTCCAGCCCCACCTCCAGTTCACGGGAGAAGCCAGCCTTCCCTTGCCCCATCAACCAGATGCGATCTGCCAGGAGCAAGGCCTCCTGCACATCATGGGTCACAAAAATGACCGTCTGCTGCCGCTCCTGGATCAACTGCAGCAGCAAGGATTGCATCTCTTCACGGGTCTGCGCATCCAGCGCGCCAAAGGGCTCATCCATAAGCAAAATACGGGGCGAACGAATCAGCACCCTGGCTAAGGCCACCCGCTGTTTCATCCCGCCGGAGAGGGTTCGGGGCAACTGGTGTCCGCAGCCTGCAAGCCCAACCTGCTTAAGCAAGTCCTCCACTGCCGCCCGCTCGCTGGCTCCTGCTTTCAGACCAAAGGTGATATTTTCTTTCACGCTCAGCCAGGGAAAGAGCGCGTCCTCCTGAAAGACCACTCCCCGATCGGGCCCAGGCCCTTGAATGGCCTGCTCCGCCAGCAGGCAGGTCCCGCTTGTTGGCCGCAGAAAGCCGGCTATAATCTTCAGCAAAGTCGACTTACCGCAGCCCGAACGCCCGATGAGACAGATCAACTCCCCTTGGCGCACCGCTCCTGTGAGATTACTGAACACAGGCAGGCGATCGCCTTCGCTCCCATAACAGTGGCTTAATGACGCAATCTGCAAGAGAGGCGCTTTCTGTTCTACCCGAGTCATATTCTTCGCGCGCTTTTAAAGAAGAGGCGTAAACTCAGCACCAGGAGGGAATCGCAGAGTTTACCGATAAGAGCAATTAAAAAGATGCCGACCACTATAAGATCGGTCTGACCGAGCATACGCGCGTCCATAATCACAGCACCCAACCCATTGGGTACGCCGGTGAGCTCCCCTAAAACCAGGTAGGCCCAGGCGATGCCCAACCCCAAGCGCAGCCCGGCTATGATATTGGGCATGGCCATGGGAACAATGATGGCAAACACACGGCCCATGGGTGAAACGCCGAGCATGGCACCGGCTTGGAGGTACACCGGGGCCACCAGAGAAGCACCGGTGAGGGTATTCTGATAGATGGGAAAAAAGGCGGCCAGGGCCACGAGAAAAACCGTGGTTTTCAAGCCAATGCCGAACCAGATCATGGCCAGCGGCAGCCAGCAGATACCGGGAACCGCACGTACTCCATTGACCAGCCCACTGAACAGGATGTTCACCCGTTCAATCCGTCCGGAACAGAGCCCAAGGGGGAGAGCGCAGAGGGCCGCCAGGGAAAATCCGAAAAAGACCCGCACAAGAGAAGCCCAAAGGTCTCCCCAGAATCGGCCACTGTAGGGCCCCGTACCGGGTGCGTCAAAGATGTAGGATTTCGCGGTCAGCAGAACCTGTTCAGGTGATGGCAGCAGGTACGCGGGCACCAGGTTCCATCGACTCACCCCTTCCCAGGCACCAAGCAAAAGCAGAGGGAGGATAAGCCCCAACAGGAACGAGCCGGGCAACTGCTGCCGCGGGCGCGTTCTTCTTTCCATGGGACGCAGAGACACTGATCAAAGTCCTCAGACTTACTGGCCCAGCTCTTGCTGGGCCTGGCGGACAAAGCGCAGATCAAAGAGTTGGGCGTAATCGGGCTGGTGGTCAATGACACCAAGGGCCTGCATACGTGCCCCCAGAGCTTTGGCCTGCTGGATATAGTGCTCATCCATGAACCAGGCAAGCTCCATATTCTCCACAGCCTGGTCAAGAAGGCCCCGTGGGGTACCAAAGGTCGCTGCGCGTGCCAGCCAGGTTTCACGGTCCTGGTTGAGACGGATGGTTGCACGAGAATGCGCCATGACCAGTTCCTGCACGGCCTGAGGATTTTCCTCAATCAGATTCCGCTTCACCAGCATACCGGCATTGATTGTGCCCACAGACTCACCAAAGTAGGGATAGGCAAGAATGCGCCCGTAGCCTTTGGCCACCGCCATGGTGGGAAAGGGTTCACCGGAGAGGAATGCGTCAATGCTCCCCTTGGCCAGGGCTGTGCCCATATCAAAAAAATCCACTCGCACCAGCTGCACGTCATTTTGTGGTGAGAGGCCATTGCGCGTTAAGGCCTCACGCAAGAGAATCTCATGCATGGTTCCGGGAACATAGCCAATTTTCTTTCCCTTCAGATCATTAATCGCCTGAATATCCCCGTCTTCCTTGACCACCAGCGCCGAACATTTGTTACACAAGGCCGCAACCACGACCACCGGTTGTCCCATGACCGCTGAACGGATGGCGTGTGCCAGGGTTGTGCCGGTCATATCCAGGCTGCCTGCCAAAAGTGCGGTCTTCTGATCGGCCGGGTTGGTGAAGGCAAAGACCCGAGCTGTATTCCCCTGGGCAAGAGACTCCTGATAGAAAAAGGGCTGAATGGTTTGCGCTGTTTTCCAGGTCCCCACACGATAGTCCGCAGCCAAAGCTGGCTCTTGCCAGCTCAGCAGGGAAAGGCACAGCAGAACGAACCAACAACCGAGATCACGCAGCATGATTTCTCCTGAATTAATAAACGTTGGATGCTTGATCTGGATCCCACTCCATCTCCCGCAGAAGTCCTGAGCAGTATTCAATGGTTCGTCCCCTGCCCTCACCGGTCTCAGCCTCGGCATCGCGCGGGCTTGAGCCCACTTCAGGAAAAAAGAGGTTTGCCCCGGCCACCAGTGCCAGGCTGTTGGGCTCATGGACGCAGTGAGCCTTGACCGTTGTCCCCATCACCAGGCGGCTGATCGCAACCAGTTGGGCCATACGCCGCTCAGAGATCATGCCCTCGGGTTCTTTGGGGGAGCCTGGGAAATTGATGCGGCGCATGACACCGCTGTAGGTGGCTTTTTCCTGGCGGGCCAGCAGCATCAGATCAACAATCTCCTCGGCACTGTGTTCCGGTCCCACCGGCTCCACACAGTTGGCCCATTTGAGGCCGACATCCTGGAGCACCCGCAGGGTCTCGATGCGCCGTTCGGGCTTAAAGGGCGTATCTTTTCCTTCGCCCAGACGAACCGCATGATAAAAACCGACATAGCCAGCATCCAGAAGCTGCTCGCCCTCTTTATGATTAATGTCACGGGCGTTGGCAACCAGGGGGACCTTGACCTCTTTTTTAAGTCGACGTCCCACCTCCAGCAGGCGAGAGAAGGGATAGGTACCGGTGGCCATCAGGTTCAGACCATCGGCCCCTTGGGCCTCACCCTGTTTGGCCCAGGCAATGATATCCTCCAGGGGATACTCATACTTCTCGGTAAACAGCCCGGCTTTACGGGTCAGGGAGCAAAAGAGACAGTCCATGGGGCAGGGCTCCACATTGAGCCCGATATGAAAATGACGCTCTCCCTTGTTGCCGAACTGGGTGCGGGAGAGGTGATTGGCCGCCTCCATGAGCGCGTAGGTCTCTCGACTTTCCAGCTCAAGATGGACTAAGGCAAGGGCCTCATCACGTTCCAGCGGAACCCCATCGCGTCCTTTTTTGAGTATGTCATCAATTCGGGGGGATAGCTTCCAGGTCATAGAGTTGTCTCCTTGCTATTAGACAGTGCCCATCCAGAAATTGGTCAAAAAGACCATTTTTGGATGGGCACTAGAAAATTTACTGACGCATCGAACTGGCAGAACGTCCTTTCAACTTCTGCCAGGCTACGGGGATAAGGGCAAACAGTCCTAAAAGAATAAAGGAGCCCAGGACTCTTGCAGAGGCCACGTCTGAGAGCGTGTTAATGGATCCCAGGCCCGCCCCGGCGTTGACGTAAACAAATCCGCCGGGAATGATGCCCAACATAGTAGCCAGGGAAAAGGTCCGCAATGGTAAACGGGTCAAACCTGCAGCTAAATTGATGAGAAAAAAAGGAAAAAGTGGTACCAGCCGCAAAAAGAGCAGGTAATTGAAGCCCCGCTGATCCAGCTCCTGATTGATGCGTTCAAGCCGCGCCCCAAAGCGCTGCTGAACCGTCTCATGGAGCAGATAACGGGCAACAAGAAAGGCGAGCGTTGCCCCGATGGTTGCACCAACCACTGCGTAGAGCGTGCCGGCAAGGGAGCCAAAAAGCAGCCCCGCAGAGAGTGAGAGGATCGTAGCCCCGGGCAGGGAAAAAGCGGTCTGGGCGATATAGAGGGCCATGAATAGCAGAGGTGCGGCCAGAGGATGGGTATCGGCACCCTGCTGCAGCAGTTCCCGGTTTGCTTTCAGGGATTCAAGCGTTAAAAATCGATCCAGATCAAAAACAAAAAAGAGCAGCAGAGCCAGGGAAGCGCCCCCAAGAAGCAGTATTTTTTGGATCTTCATAGTTGTTCTCCTTGAGAGCAATGCCCTTACCTGTTGCGACGCCAACCAAACCAGGCAGAAAAGAGTTTCTTCACCGGCCCGGTCAGACGGGTCTTGTTATAGGCATCGGCCAGTTTACGAAGGACCTCCGCCCGGGTGGGGTAGGGATGGATGGTACGGCCAACTGTACCCAGCCCTTTGTTGGCGGTCATGGCCAGGGTCAGCTCGCTGATGAGCTCCCCCGCATGCCGCCCAACGATGGTCGCCCCGACAATGGTATCACTGCCTTTATGGAGATGTACCCGGGCAAATCCCTGCGACTCGTCATCCAACAGCGCCCGATCAACACTTTCAAAGGGAACGGTATAGCTCTCGACTTCAATCCCCTGCGCCTGCGCCTCCTGAGCCGTCATCCCTACCTGAGCGACCTCCGGATCTGTATAGGTACAGTGGGGGACAATCAGTTTGGAGGATTTCTGGCGGGTGAAAAACAGGGCATTGGAAAGAAGCATCCGTGCCTGGGCATCCGCCAGATGGGTAAATTTTTTATTTGAGCAGATATCACCGGCAGCAAAGATGCGCTTGTTGGTGGTCCGCAGCTGATCATCAACGCTGACCCCAGACGGATCAGCGGCTACCCCTGCCCGCTCCAGATTCAGCCCCTCCAGGTTCGGTAGCCGGCCAGCTGCAACGAGGATCTCCTCGACCTCGAGCACCGTTTCTCCTTCTGGTTCCATCAGCAGTAACCGTTTCTGCGCCCCCGTTCCCTGCTCAACCCGCTCCAGCTGCGTTTGCAGATGCAGGGAAATCCCTTCCTTGCAAAACTGCTCCTGGACCACAAGGGCTCCATCTGCTTCATCCCGGGGCAATACACGGGGACCGCGTTGAATCAGGTGGACCTGGGCACCAAATCGGGCAAAGGCCTGGGCCAACTCACAGCCGATCGGCCCGCCTCCGATGATCGCCAGTTGCTGGGGAAGGCTGGTGAGAGAAAAGACGGTTTCATTGGTGAGGAAGCCCGCCTGGGCAAGCCCTGGTGTGGCAGGCACTGCGGCCCTCCCCCCGGTACAGAGCGCGGCGCGATCAAAGTGGAGTCTGGTCCCTGCAACCTCGACAGAAGCCGCATCGACAAAGCTGGCCTGCCCCAGATAGACATCCACGCCCAGCTCACGAAATCGCTGGGCTGAATCATGATGACTGATACTTGAGCGCAGATGTCGCATCCGCTCCATCACTGCCGGAAAATCAATACTCAGCCCCTCCTGACCACGCAGGCCGAAGCCTTGGCTGTTGCGGGCATCGTAGAAGGCACGTCCTGCGGCAAGCAGAGCCTTTGAAGGGACACAACCGGTATTGAGACAGTCACCGCCAAGCAGGTGGCGTTCGATGAGCGCCACCTTGGCTCCCAGCCCCGCTGCGCCTGCGGCGGTAACCAGACCTGCCGTCCCACCTCCGATAACCACCAGGTTATAGCGCCCCTGCGGAAGGGGATTCTCCCAATCCGCAGGGTGGACCTGTTGTACCAGGCTCGCGTTATAGACATCATTGGGGAGAACAAGGTTTTCCATGGTACTCCTCACAATTACCTGGATCCGTGACGGCGGGTGAAACTGAACAATACATGAATTTGTAAAAAAAACGTTGTCCCATTAAAAAGATGCGTTGTTCAGTGCCCACCCGCCGTCACGGATCCGGGAATTGCTTATTTTTCAAACAAGGATGTATACTCCCCCAATCCCTCTTTTTCCAGTTCATCAACCGGGACAAATCGTAGGGAGGCTGAGTTGATACAGTAGCGCAGCCCTGTGGGAGCTGGGCCATCTGCAAAAACATGCCCGAGATGGGAATCCGCGCCTTTGCTTCGAACCTCGGTGCGCACCGAGAACATACTTCTGTCCTCATGCTCGACAATATTACCCGCCACAAGCGGCCGGGTAAAGCTGGGCCAGCCCGTTCCGGAATCGTACTTGTCTGTCGAGCTGAACAGCGGCTCACCGGAGACGATATCCACATAGATTCCCGGTTTCTTGTTGTTCCAGTACTCGTTGTTAAACGGCGGTTCTGTCCCCTCTTCCTGGGTGACTTTGTACTGCAGTGAAGTAAGGCGTGCTTTCAGGTCCTCCTTGCTTTCACCTTGTGCGGGGACGTCGCGCCAGGTCCGTTCCAGAAAGTCATCACGCCCTGACTGTGAGCGGTAGAAATGATAACGGATCGGATTTTTTTGATAGTAATCCTGATGATAGTCCTCTGCCGCATAAAAGGTGGAGGCCGGAAGAATGGGGGTGACAATGGGTTTGTCAAACACCCCACGTGCTGCCAGGGTGGCCTTGGATGCCTCGGCCTGCTGCCGCTGCTCCTCATTCAGATAAAAAATAGCTGTGGTATAGGAATGGCCGCGATCGACAAACTGGCCGCCACCGTCTGTCGGATTGACCTGACGCCAGTAGGTATCAAGCAAGGTGTTGTAACTGATAGTGGCCGGATCAAAGGTAATACGTACCACTTCAATATGCCCGCCCTGCCCATAGTTCTGATAGGTCGGGTTGGCTGTGGTGCCCCCTGAATAGCCCGAGACCACTGAAATCACACCATCGAGCTGTTCAAAAGGTTTTTCCATGCACCAGAAGCAGCCACCGGCAAAGATGGCCTGCTCGGTTTTCGTTTCGGCGCTGATAGGTTGCTTGATCTCAGCCACCGCCTTGTGATCAGAGACCGCCCAAAGCGTAACCATACCAACGGTCAGGGTTGCCAGGGTAACGAGTTGCCATGTATGCATATAACCTCCTCAGGAGAAATTCTCCATATCCTAGTCCTGCTTCTTCAAGGTACTTGGCTTCCAAGCACACAATTCGCCTCGACGTATTGGAGGAAAGAGGCCGAGTTTGATCAGGCACTCCGCAAGGGAAGTGGTCCATTGAAAGCCAAGTCTGCTCTCTCTCCAAGCCTTACATCGACTCTGAGTCGCCGTGCATCATCATCTTATGTCCTTTGTCCATGGCACCGTGCATGGTGTTCTCATGCCCCATGGACTCCATGGAAGATTCCATAGAAGTGTTCTTCTCCATGGGGGTATGCGAGCAGGCGCTGATCAGTGTAACTAATACTGTTGTGGCGATTATCATTAAGGTCAATGGTCTCATAAGGTCCTCCATTGTGGTTGATTCATTTTTCTTTTGCCATGTCTTATTTGTAACCCTTCTTTGTAAAGAACAGGTAAAGGCCAATTAAAGAGGAGGTAAAAGATGCAACCGTTGAAGGCGCGGGAAAAAGTGCGGCCTGGATCAAACAAGAGGAAGCAGAAACCAGATCCTGGTCTGTCCAGGCTCGCTTTCTGCTCCAATCTCCCCACCCTGGGCAGCGACAAGCTGTTTACAGATGGCAAGACCAATGCCAAAACCGCTCCCCTGGCGGGTACGGGAACGATCGGTTCGAAAAAAACGCTCAAAGATGAAGGGCAGGTCCTCCGGAGCAATGCCTGGCCCGGAGTTGGTGAAGGAAAAAAGAAGATGGTCGTTTTGCTCTCTCAAAGAAAGGGCGACCCACCCTTTGTTTGGTGTGTAGTGCAGACAGTTTTCCAGAAGATTACGCAGCACCTGCAGCAATTTTTCTCGATCTGCGTACAGCTCCGTTGAAACCGTGTACTCCTCGTGCAGCTGAATACCGCGCCCTGCAAAGAGTGGCCGATAAAGGGCAAGCAGTTGATGCAGCTCCCTGACCGGGTCAAGATGCCCGCGATTGAGCACGACCTCGGCGGCATCGGCTCGGGCCAACTGCTGGAGGTTCTCCACCAGCCGCAAAAGATGCAGACTCTCCAGGTGGAGCATGGTCAGGGTCTCGGTGGTGGGCGACAGCACCTGATCGCGTAAGCCTTCAAGATACCCGCAGAGATTGGTCAAAGGTGTGCGCAGTTCATGGGCCAGATCCGCCACCATGTTCTTGCGTAACTGCTCCACCTGCGCCAGACTATCAGCCATATGATTGAGGGCCTGACTCAGATCGCCTAGTTCATCACGAGTGGCCACCTCCAGGCGAGGGGAAAAATCGCCCAGGGCAATGCGGTCACTTACCTGGGCCATCTGGGTCAGTGGACGCAATATCCGGCGAGTCAAAAGAAAGCTCAGGCCGACAGCTACCAGCAGGGCGACCAGGCTGGCCCACAATAACGAAAGATGAATGGAACTGACAAACATGCTATGGATTTCTGTGGGCTCGATGGCATAGCGTTTCATCAGGTCCATGAAGTAGGTTGCTGCGAGATGATCGATCGCCCACCAGATCACCACCAGGATAACCAGGATAACCGGCACCGAGTTGATAAAGAGCAACTTCCAGAGCAAACGATGCTTCACGGCCCGCCTCTACTCGGCAAAACGGTAGCCAAAACCGCGCACCGTGAGAATGAACTCTGGCTTGGCCGGGTTGGCCTCGATCTTCTGGCGCAGCTTACCGATATGCACATCGATCACCCGTTCGATCACGCTCTCTCCATCCTCATAAAATCGATGCAGCAGTTCTTCCCGAGAAAAGACACGGCCCGGTGACCGCATGAGAGTGAGGAGCAGCTTGTACTCGCTGGCAGTAAGTTCAATCGCCTTGCCTGCAAGGCTGAATTTGTGCTTGCTGTCATCCAGCAGCAACGGACCATGGCGCAAAATTTCAGGAAACTCCACCTCCCGGGGCTGGACCCTGCGCAAAATCGCCTTGACCCGTTCGACCAATTCCCGGGGACTGAAAGGTTTCACCACATAGTCATCAGCCCCGATGGAAAGCCCCATGATCCGATCGATCTCTTCCTCCCGTGCCGTGAGCATCAAGATGGGCACATCTGATTTCTTGCGAATCCGGCGACAGATCTCCCAGCCATCCAGGCCAGGGAGCATGATGTCTAAAATGACAAAACAAAAAGGTTCCCGCTCAAAAAGCTGCACGGCCTGAAGGCCACCTGCTGCAATGCGGGTGGAAAACCCCTCGCGCTCCATATAGGTCTGCACGAGTTTGGCGGTATTGGCATCGTCTTCGGCGATAAGAATTGTCTTGCTGGTGCTCAAAGGCATGAAGGACCTGCATGGTCTTGTAGTCTAGTTTTTACGGCAGTCTTTTATATACATCACCTTGTTATTGTTGCGCATCTCCACATGGAACAGTTCGCTTGCTCGAATCAGCTCACTGAGTTTTCTATAACCGTAATTGATGGGAGAGAAAGAGGCCGTATTGGAGATGTACTGCCCCACCGGCCCCAGATTGGACCAGCCATCCTCACCGGCGGTCTGCTCGGCGGCATTGCGCAACAGTTTCACCAGGGCAGCATCACCGCGAAGTTCGTTGCGCGACTTTTTGTGCAGCTGCCCGCCGTTTTCCTCCGCGTCGTCATGGTCGTCCGCGGCAAGCAGGTTTTCGGTATAGATGAACTGGGAACAGGCATTGACAAAGGGTGAGGGGGTTTTCTTTTCCCCAAAACCATAGACAGTGAGTCCACTGGTCAAAAGACGCATGACCAGGGGAGTAAAATCACTGTCACTGGTCATCAGGGCAAAGGCATCGAGTTGCTGGGTGTAGAGCAGATCCATGGCATCGATGATCATGGCCGCATCTGTGGCATTTTTACCTTGGGTGTAGGCGAACTGCTGCATGGGCTGAATGGCAAAGGGATGGAGTTGGTCTTCCCAGCCTTTGAGATGTGGGGTCTTCCAATTGCCGTAGGCCCGCCGAATATTGGTGACGCCATACTTGGCCAACTCGTTGAGCACACCATCAACGGCCTGATGGCTGGCATTGTCACAATCGATCAGTAAGGCGATTTTGCGGTCCTTTTGCATGGCATCATCCCGGAACATTCAAAGGTCTTTTGGCCTCTTTTTGGCTGTTATTTTGTCGTTCTCGTAAAAAGCCCCGAGAACGACGTCCCGATCTTCGTAACATACTGAATTTATTGAGGTCAGACTTTGGTTTTTTGACTTTTTACGATGCCATCATTTTCAGAAGATCTTAAAAAAAGCCTAAATCCGTAAACATTCATCAGTTCCCGCCCCCCGCTGTCACGGATTCAGGAAAGTCTCAGGATCTGGTCTCGTTCATAAAAAATTTGTAGAGATCAATCTTCTCCCAAAGCCGGTTACAGAGATACGGGTTTGCTGCCCCAAGGGTCCGGGCTATCAGAATGGCCTCCTCCCTGTAGGATTGCATTTGCTTGAGCTGCCAGTGGGCGGGGGGAGGCTGAAGATTGGTGATCCGGTCGGCCAGTTTAACCATCCATACTTCCGGTGGCTGCTGTTGAATCCGCTGCAGGCTCTCTTCCATCTGCGCCCTCTTTTCCCCAACTTCTGGATTTTTGGAAAGCGCCGCCACACCCTGAGCTATTTCCACTCCAAACTCACGCAGCAGTTCATCATAGCTCACTGAGGTGTCTTCGATGGTATCATGCAACAGGGCACAGCCTACCAGGAGATCAGGCGAAGCAATCCTCTCCTGTTGGGCAATGGCGGCCATAACCTCCATGGCCACAAGCCCCAGATGGTTGACATAGGCAAGGTTACTCCCCGGCAGCAACTGCCCCTGGTGGGCATTGCAGGCAAAATTCCAGGCCTTGATGTACCGGTCCTGACTCCAGACCAGACTGTTTCCTCCGGCAGGTACAGGATACCGCTCCTCTAACGACTCACGCATTGTTCATTTGCTCCAACTCCTGGGCACGGGAAATTATTCAGATTCAGACTGCTCAGCCAAGCCAGCAGTGAGTTGCATCAGACGACTACCTTCCTCCAAGCCCTCGATAAATCGTCGAGGAATATTGTTGATCCCCACCTGGGCTCCGCAGAGGGCGCCGGTGAGAATTGCCCGGGCCTGATTCTGCCCACCGCCATTGACGGCGTGGAGCACACCTGATTCGAAATCATCATGAAAACGGACTGCCAGATAATAGGATGCGGGGAGAATATGATAAATCGCGCAGGGCATGCCATAGAGCAGGGAAACCTTCCAGGCCGGTTCGATGGAGATGTCGGGATCTTTGGCCGCCCGGGCAATGAATGAGGGGGTCAACAGTGCATCGGGAGAAGAGAATTGGCCGGCGCGGGTCATCTCAGCTTTTCCCGGTTTGGGCGGTTGCAGATTGCCCTGGGTCACTGTGTGAAAGGGGAGTTCACCCTTTTTCACCTGCTCCATCAAGGTAGCTGAGATATGCTCATCAAAGGGATCTCCGCAAACCAGTCGCCCCAGGACCGCCCCATAGGCAACGGTCATGGCCACCAGCATCTCATCGTTCTGGGTCAGCAGGGTATTTTCGACCACATTCTGGGCCAACTCGGCCGGATACCTGGCATACCGAACCGCCAGAGCAAGAATGCGCTCAATGGCCTCGGTGGTATCCGCCTTGCCCCCGGTCTGCTCCCAGCTCACGCCCCCCAGCTCACGCTTGCGCCAGGTTTCCCGAATGGACTGACTGGTATAGCCTCCGGGACCGGAATACGGGCTTCCATCGAGCTGCGCAAAGAGTTTCTCTTCAAGATGCAGACAGAAATCGCCGTGATCATACTCCCCATGGGCGACCAGGGATTCTATCATCAGCTTGAGGATATATCCGGACTGAGAAAGCTGGCCCGCTTTCAAGCCTTCATGATAACGCCCAGGCTTCGGGTCGGTGTAATCCGTTATCCAATCGCCATAATCCTGATGGAGCTCTTCCAGGTTATAGTACCAGTGCGGCCCAAGAGCCAGGGCATCACCAATAAAAGCCCCCATCAACGCTCCCTGAGCTCGATCTCTCCAACCTATCTCTTGCATAATCCCTCCTGTAACAGGTCTCTTCGGGAAATAGATTTATTCACAGTATAGCTCAGGTCAATGAAAACAGGAGACATTTTTATATCTCCACCTGAAAACTCAAAGAACTGCCCTTGAGAGGGCAAGAATACCTGCGCCATCTTAGGTAAAAGTTATGATCGCTTCACTCCATTGTCACATAAGAAATCACCAACATTGTCATTGAAAAATATGATTACCACTGAACCTCAGCTGTGGGGTACAAACAGCGAGATCCCTCACATGCGTTCGGGATGACATTGATGTTGCGGCCATCGCGAGGGCGTACTGCACCTCCCGGGTGTCATCTCGACCAAAGGGAGAGATCTCATCTTTTCTGGCTGAGCATTGATGGTAATCAAATTGAAAAATGATGAAGCTCCATAATGACGTCCCCTGCCACCAAGTCCTTGGCTTTCCTTTTTCCCGGCACACCATCTGCATTCATGATGCAGAAATCAACAAAACTGCAGCACAAGGACCACACAAGTGTGGCAATAGTGTGGTAAAACTTTATTGAATGCAGCATAACCGTAGCAGAGGTGAGGTGTGCATCCCCGATACAACATGAGTGAACTATGGATAAAGAAGCCAAACGCATAGCGCTTTATGTCCAGCGCTACAAGCTACTGCGGGAGATCGGCGAGCTCCAGGTCGAACCCATGGCCAATGAAACTGCCTTCCTGACCCGCTGTTGCAGCCTGCTGCTCCAGGACCCGGAATACTGCCTGATCTGGGTGGGTCGCGAAGAAAAAGGAGCGATCACACCGCTCACCACCGTGGTCCAGGAGGGGCTCCCTACCCACCAGTGTCAGGAACTGGTCCGCCAGCTGGTCCAGGAAGACTCGCACACAATCATGGCGGCTAAGGCTCTTGCCAGCGGCCATCCTAAAAGCACCCGACTTGATCCCAGACAAAAGACAGACCTGCCCTCACTGGATGCCCTGAGTCATCTCACCGGAAGCCGTTCCTGTGGTTCCTGGCCCCTTGAGCACGATAACAACAGATATGGCGTGCTCACCATTCACTCCATACGTGAACAGGGGTTTACCGGGATTGAACTCGACTTCATCGCCAATGTGGTGGCCACCATCTCCCGCGCTCTCTACCTGCGCCACACCAGCCGTCACCTGCGCATGGAGCAGGACTTCAACTGCGAAATTGTCCAGACGGTGCAGGCACTTCTGGTCTCACTTTCCCACTGTGGAGAAATCCTCTCCTTTAACCCCACCGCCGAAGCGGTCACCGGCTACACCGAGGCCGAGGTGAAGGGCCGCTTCTGGGTGGATGTCCTCATTAGCCCGGAAAACCGCGCTGAAAGTCAAAATGAATTTTCCCGGGTCCTGAAAGATAATCAGGGAGAAATGAATTTTCAGGCGGAACTGGAGACCAGAGAAGGCAGTAGACGAATCATTGAATGGCACGGTTCGGTCCGCCCGGATATCGAGCAGGGCCGTGTCGGCCTGGTGCTGTTCGGCATAGATATTACCGGACGCATGGCGGCGGACCAAGCCTTGAATCACGCCCTGGCCAAATGGGAAAACATCTTTGCCTCGGTCCAGGATCCGGCCCTGATCGTCTCAGAACAGGGAACCATCCTGGACGTCAATCCCGCCACCGTGGCAGCAGCCCGCAGGACTCGAGAGGAGATTATTGGACGAGGGGTCTGCGACATTCTCCATGGAGGGAGAAGGCCAGGTGCTATCTGCCCATTGGAACTTTTGCTCACAGAAAAAAAAAGCCGCATCTTTGAAACAGAACTGCGTGGCCTGGGCGGCAACTATCTGCTCACGGTCAGCCCGCTCAAGCAAAACGAGGGCAACTACGGTGCAGCCCTTCTGTTGGCCCGCGACCTCACCGAAGAGCAGCAGATGAAGGCCGAGGCGGTCCGGGCCGCGCAGCTGGCCTCCATTGGTGAGCTGGCCGCCGGTGTGGCCCACGAGATCAACAATCCGATTAACGGTATCATCAACTACGCTCAGATCCTGATCGATGCCAACGAGATCACGGAAAACAACCATTTTCTCCACAACATCATCAAGGAAGGGCGACGTATCGCAGGGATTACCAAAAACCTGCTTGATTTCTCACGCAAGCGCGAAGAGTCACCGGAGATCGTGCAGCTGCCTGAGTTGATGCGCCGTTGCATCGAGCTGATCGAACATCAATATCAGATCAACGGCATTGCCCTGAGCGAAGACTACGCCCAAGGGCTGCCCCCAATGTACTGTAACCCTCAACATCTCCAACAAGTTTTTCTCAATGTTTTCAGCAATGCCCGCTATGCACTCAACGAACGTTATCCCACTATGCATGTGGACAAGCGTATTACCATTCAGGGAAAGTCCCACGAAATTGACGGAACACGTTATGTCCGCGTTACCCTCACCGATTATGGCACCGGTATTGAGCATGACCTGATGGATCGGCTCATGGATCCCTTCTTTTCAACCAAATCAAAGGGAGAAGGAACCGGCCTGGGGCTGAGCATCAGTCACAGTCTGATTCGGGAGAACAAAGGTCACCTGCGCATCAAGAGTGAATGGGGCAAGTGGACCACGGTTATCATCGATCTGCCTGCGGCAGAAAGGAGCGCGACATAAATGCCAGAACAGACAAAATTTATCGGCCAACTGGCTGTTCTTTTTATCGTTACAGCCATTTTACTGCTGCTGATGGACCGCCAGATGCTGGTGGGCCCGGAAGACCTGGTGCAGTGGCCCTTTGCCCTGCTTTCCCTGGTGTTGATGGTTGCGCTCTTTGTGGTGGTCGCCTACCTCACCAACGGCCGCATGCGGGAGCTGATCACCGCCCAGGAACAGCTCGATACCCAGCTTGCGGAGATCAATCAGGAGCTCTCCCAGACCAAAAACGATATGGAAGAACGGGTTGAACGGCGCACCTTTGAAATTTCCGTGGCAAACGCCTCCCTGAACCGGGAAATTGCCGAACGTATGCAGGCCGAATCCGAAGCACGCCGCATCAAACGGCAGATGGAGCTGATTCTGGAATTTGCTGGTGAGGGTATCTTTGGCCTGGATGTGGAAGGCAAGGTCACCTTTGTCAACAAAGCGGCCTCAAAAATGCTGGGCTGGGATCCCGACGATCTGGTGGGCCAGGCGCATCACGCCCTGATTCACCATACCCGTGCCGATGGCTCCCCCTTTCCGGTGGCGGAGTGCCCCATACACCAGGCCTACCGGGACGGAAAAATCCATTTTGGTGACGATGAGGTATTCTGGAAACGGGATGGATCCAGCTTTCAGGTGGAATACATCAGCACCCCTATTCTCGAAAATCGTCAGTTGATCGGGGCCGTGGTGGTCTTTCGGGATCTGGTTGCTTTTCGTAAACCGCTCACCCAGGGGCTCAGTGAGGGAGGGGCAGCATGAACAACGAAGAACAGAACAGTGCAATTCTGGTCATTGATGATGAGGAAAGCCTGCGCAACACCTTTCAGTTTTTTTTGCAGAATCAGGGCTATGGCCCGGTCCACACCGCCTCGACCTTTGAGGAGGCGCTGCTGGCCATCAGTAAACAACGCTACGATCTGATCATCAGCGATATTGTCCTGGGCGGGAATACCGGTATTGATATTCTCAAACGGGTACGGGAAATGGGGCTCTCCTGCCCGGTGGTGATGATCACCGGCTACCCCACCGTGGAGACTGCCTCCGAGGCGGTTCGCTTGGGGGCCTTTGACTATATACCCAAGCCGGTGGATAAAGAGGCCCTGCTCAAGACCGCCCGAATCGCCCTGCGGCAGTACCAGCTGGAACGGGGGCAACAGAAGGCCGAGCAGGAACGGGAACGCTACCGCGCTTTTTTAGAGACCGTTTTTACCAGCGTGACCGATGCCATTATCACCCTGGACCAGAACCTGGACATCAAAGAGGTCAACCCGGCAGCCAGACTGCTGTTGACGGAGCTCTATCCCGGCCTGCTGGATCAGGGCACCATTGTCCCCTTCTGCAGCCAGGAAGACTGCGCTGCCCTGAAAAAAGAAGTTCTTCGAGTGCTGAAAACCGGCCAGGAGGGCAGTGCCCAACTCTTTGAATGCCGCAACCATGAGCAGCGGAAAAAAATGTTGAGTGCCTCGGTGGCCCCCTTAAAAGATGGTGCGGGTGGGGCCGATGGGGCAGTCATGGTTATACGCGACTTAACCGTGCCGGAAAAATCTCTTTCCGGCAGGCGCCAGCAGTTTCACCGATTTCTGGGCAGCAGTGATGCCATGCAGTCGGTTTACACTCTGATTGAAAATGTGGGCCGGGTCGACCTCACAGTACTGGTAACTGGAGAATCCGGCACCGGCAAGGAACTTGCGGCTGAGGCTCTCCACCAGGAAAGTCATCGCCGCAATCGCCCCCTGGTCAAGGTGGACTGCACGGCCATTCCAGAATCGCTTTTAGAGAGTGAGCTTTTTGGCCACCGAAAGGGATCCTTTACCGGGGCCGATCGGGATCGCATGGGCCGCATCCTCCAGGCAGACGGTGGCACCCTCTTTCTTGATGAGATCGGGGATATTTCTCCGATGATGCAGCTGCGCCTGCTCCGTTTTCTCCAGGAATCCACCTTTTACCCCGTGGGCCAGGACACCCCCATCCGCGTGGATGTTCGGGTGTTAGCCGCCACCAATGTTGATCTAAAAGAAAAGGTTCGGACCGGTGAATTCCGAGAAGATCTCTACTTTCGACTGCGGGTCATTGATGTCATCCTGCCTCCCTTACGTGAACGCGGTGATGACGTGTTGGTGCTGGCCGACCACTTTATCGAAAAGATTGCCAGCAAGGTAGGCAAGCAGTTTGGGGGCATCTCTGATCAGACCAAGCAATTGCTGCTGCACTACCATTGGCCGGGAAACGTCCGTGAACTTGAACATGTTATAGAGCGGGCCTGCGTGCTCTGCGAAGGGACCACCCTGTCGGCCGAACAGCTGCCACCGGAAATTCGCCAGCCCGACCAGCCCCAGATCAATATGGCCTCGGCCACAACCATACAACCACCCACAGCTCAAACCGTACAGCCGGTCCCGGAACAGGATCTCTCCCCTAGTGAACGTATCCTTCAGGCCCTGCACAAGTCCGGTGGCAACAAGGCAAAGGCCGCTCGGATCCTGGGGATTGATCGCACCACCCTCTATCGTAAAATACGAGAACTCCAGCTCGACCTCTCCCAGCTCGACCTGTAGCCCTCCACACACCACAGAACCGTTGCAACAACAGTGTAGCATTGCAACGGTTCTGTGGTGTGACCATTCTACCACTCCTCCCCCTCACCTTAAACGTCCCGCCGCCAACAACCACCTCATTTCACCACATAATTAACCAGATAACTTGCTCTGCCATAATCACAGGCAACAGGCTTGAGCTGGCACCTCCTATGCAAACGTCCGTAGCCAAGTGGATAGGTACATTCCCCTCCCCCTTGGACAGGACGCATGGAAAAAACAGAGCCACAACAACAGCAATCCATTCTCCAGGCTTTTGATCGCCTCTTCCCCGATGAAGAGGCCTGCATCGGATTTCTTTTTCCGCTCCGCTGGCCCCAGGGGTTTATCTGCCCCTTCTGCCGTACCCGCCATCCTCTGATGGAGCCCAAACGGTATCCGGTCTGTCCCCATTGCGGAAACCGGAGCTCCCTGACCACAGGCACCTTGATGCATGGTGCAAAAAAGCCCCTGCGAGACTGGTTACTGACTATCTGGTGGTTCAGTGCAGCCCCCATGGATGTCAGCGCCAAGGAGTTGCAACGGCTTCTCGGCCTCTCCTGCTATCAGACAGCCTGGACCTGGTTGCAGAAACTGCGTCTGGCCATGGGGCAGGCGGACAATGTGCACTGTAAAGGCGTTGTCGAGGTGATCTGCGATACCGTGGTTCCGGCCCATGAACGCAATGAGCGGGCA
The DNA here is from genome assembly GCF_963664075.1 of uncultured Desulfobulbus sp. Taxonomy (NCBI): domain Bacteria; kingdom Pseudomonadati; phylum Thermodesulfobacteriota; class Desulfobulbia; order Desulfobulbales; family Desulfobulbaceae; genus Desulfobulbus; species uncultured Desulfobulbus sp. The sequence goes on along the minus strand of NZ_OY760916.1, from coordinate 4,560,301 downwards.
CAGGTCCTTACGGCAGCGGAAATAGTGCTTTCACTCAACATCACCGGCCGCATTCGTATGCGCCATATTGAACGCCTCAACCACGAATCTCTGATGCTCTTTCTCAAGGATTCGGTGCAGCCCAACTCAACCCTGCTCACGGCTGATCAGCGCATTGTCGAGCTCATGCCCGAGGTCGGCGCCTACAACCTGGCACCGGTGTCCCCTTCGCCCTCTTCCAGCCAGCCAAGCCGGAGTGAAGAACTCGGGCGCAGTTTTGAGACCTGCCTGCACACAGTCCACCGTGGTGGCGTCACCGTCAAACATCTCCAGCTCTATCTTGATGAATTCTGTTTTCGCAACAATGCCTCCCTGCTCCCGGACCAGCAATCCGTGTTCCGCGCGCTCCTGGGTGGTGTCCTTGCGGAATCGATCAACGACTACCGCCGGATTGTTCAGTCAGGAGCTCCCCTGCAGGGACGCCAGGCCAAGGGGAGATCGCTATGAGAAATCCTATTCAATGGGGGCTGTGGCTCTTAACCATCACCGCCATCGCCGTCTTTGGCTACAATGTCTACCTGCGGGAAAACACGCCTCCCCAGCGCTCCTACAATGAATTTTTAAACGATCTGACCCAGGACAACATCAATGCGGTGCACCTGCATGGACAGGACCTGACAGGGACAGACAGCGCCGGGCGTTCCTTTGGCACCTTTGTCCCGGATATTGCCGCCTTAACCCCCCTCTTGGTCGAACATAAGGTAACCATCACCGGGGAACCGGTCCTGCCTTCGGAAAGCTCTGAGATTTTTAAAATCCTCCTGCCCTTTGTGCTCATCCTCGGCGGCTGGCTTATTTTCAGTAAGCGTTCACTCTCCTCCGACTTTTCCGGAGCCGGCAAGGGCTCGCGTTTTACTCCCATCAAAGGGGACCGGGTCACCTTCGCCGATGTCGCCGGGATCAACGAGGCCAAGGAAGAACTGCAGGAAATCGTCGAATTTCTCAAGAATCCAGAAAAATACAGCCGACTTGGCGGGCGAATCCCCAAGGGGGTTCTTCTTCAAGGGTCGCCGGGAACCGGCAAGACTCTGCTCGCTAAAGCCATTGCCGGAGAAGCCTCGGTTTCCTTTTTCTCCATCGGCGGATCTGACTTTGTCGAGATGTTCGCCGGTGTTGGGGCTTCGCGAGTGCGTGAACTCTTCACCGAAGCCAAAAAATCCACCCCCTGCCTGATCTTTATCGATGAAATCGATGCCATTGGTGGCAGACGCTCCGGAGGCCAGTCCTCTGGTTCGAGCGATGAGCGGGAACAGACCCTCAATGCGCTTCTGGTGGAAATGGACGGTTTTGGCTCCCAAGATACCGTCATTATGATAGCGGCCACCAACCGCCCCGATATCCTCGATCCCGCCCTGCTCCGGCCTGGCCGTTTTGACCGCCGTATCACCATCTCTCTGCCCGATGTCAAAGGACGGCTGAAAATTCTCCAGGTTCACGCCCGTAAGATCGTTACCGCTCCCAACCTGGACCTCGGCGCCATTGCTCGCTCCATCCCAGGATTTTCCGGGGCTGAAATCGCCAATCTGGTGAACGAGGCCGCGCTCAACGCCGCCCGCTATGATCAGGAGATGGTGCGCGCTGAAGATTTTGAGCTGGCCAAGGACAAGATCATCATGGGGCTGGAACGACGCTCCATCGTCGTCAGTGAGCAGGATCGCCGAGTCACCGCCTATCACGAGGCCGGACACGCCATTGTCGGCCTGATGCTCGATGAGACCGACCCCCTGCACAAGATCACCATTATCCCTCGAGGCCGTGCCATGGGCCTGACCCAGCAGGTCTCCATCGATGACCGCATGACCTATTCCCGGGAATATCTGCTCAACCGGATCTCCATCCTCATGGGGGGACGCGCGGCCGAATCGGTGGTCTTTGGCCGACTCACCACCGGCGCCTCCAATGATATCGAACACGCCACCGAAATTGCCACCCGCCTTGTCTGTGAATGGGGCATGAGCCCAGCCATCGGCCCCATCGCCTACCGCAGAAGTGGTGAGGGATTCCTGGGAGATGCTGCCCAAGGGAAGCCACACAGCGAGATGATTGCCCAATCCATTGATACCGAAATCAAGCAGTTGATCGGTGGCTGTTATGACCAGGCCATTGATCTTTTAAAGAAGCACAACCGGTTTCTCCATGAATTCGCCGAGGCCCTGCTCCTCTATGAAACCATGGACGCCGAGCAGGTCGATATTGTCTATCGCCACTATCTCAAGGAACGCGAACTTGAACGCTTATTAACGGAAAACGGAGGAACGCATGATCAAGCGAACAATCATCACAAAACGGAGGTTTACCCATGACCATTAACCCCAAGGCCGTGCTGGCAGCCGCCATCGTGCTGCTGGCCGGGACGTTGCCCACAACCGGCCTGGCACTGGAACAACTCGATGCACCGGAAACGGTGACCATCGATGCCATTTCCAAGCTGTACGGGCCTGTGGAATTCAGCCACAAACGGCATTCCCAGCTTGCCCGCTGCAAAGACTGTCATCACCACACCACAGGCCAGCAGGACATGGATCCCAACTGTATCCGCTGTCACGCCAACTCGCCTGAGAAGATGGTCGTCTCCTGCAAGGACTGCCATACCAAGAAGATGTTTTACCCAGAGCAGGTGACAGCAATCGACAACCCCAACCTCTATCACATTGACAAGCCGGGGATCAAAGGCGCCTACCACCTCAACTGCATTCCCTGCCACGTGAAAAAGAACGCGCCTTCCAGCTGCGAAGGCTGCCATGCCATGACTGATGCCGGCAAAAAGATGTTCCGCACGGATGTCAAAGGCAAGGCCGAGGGATCAAAACATCACGAATAAGCACGTACTCAACTTTAGAGGGAATATCGCATGAAAACTTTGATCAATCGGAGAAAGTTCCTCCAGGGCGGCATCGCCGCTTCTGCTGCGGCAACCGTCTCCCTGGCAAAAAAATCACAGGCTGCCCATTTTGAAGGGTACCCCGACTCCATGGGTGTCCTGGTCGACCTGTCCCGCTGTGTTGGCTGCCGTAGCTGTGAGGCTGCCTGTAACCAGGAACAGAACCTCCCCACCCCGGAAAAACCCTTTAACGATTTTTCCGTGTTCGACGAGATGCATCACGGCCAGAAACGGCGCACCGATGAGACTGCCTACACCGTGGTCAACCGCTACGACGTCCCCGGCATGGATCACCCCCTGTTTCGCAAGATCCAGTGTAACCACTGCCAGGAGCCTGCCTGTTTGACCTCCTGTTTTGTCAACGCCTACACCAAAACGCCGGAAGGCGCAGTTATTTACAACGCCGATGTCTGTGTTGGCTGTCGGACCTGTATGGTGGCCTGCCCCTTCTACATTCCCACCTTCCGCTATTCCAGCGCCTTTCACCCGCGGATCATGAAATGCATCTTCTGCTACGATACGCGACTGAGCAAAGGCAAACCACCGGCATGCGTTGAGGCCTGCCCCCAGGAAGCACTGACCTTTGGACGCCGCACCGACGTGCTCAAAATGGGACGGCAACGTATTCGTGAAAATCCCGAAAAATATGAAGATCATATCTACGGTGAACATGAGGCTGGTGGAACCGCCTGGATGTATATCTCCCCGGCGCCCTTTGACAAGGTCGGCATGGACACCACCGTGCCCAAAGAGCCCATTCTCAACTTCGTCAAAGACTTCCTCGCGATTGTCCCCATGGTCCTGACCATCTGGCCGGCCCTCTTTACCGGGATCCACCTGCTGGCGACACGTAAGGACAAACTGGAGCAAAGCAAAAAAACCGAGGGGGAGGTCTAAACCATGTTCACTTTCAGCAAAAATAAGCAAGAAGTGCCCATTGTCTCCCATCACAACCCTGATGGGAACCAATGGACGATCAAAGAAAAACTCTGGCTGGGCCTGACTCCAGATGAATACAAGGCCCAGATGCTGCGCAACCCGGTCAACTGGGTCCTGTTCATTCTCTTTGCCGTTGGTATCCCGATTCTTTTACAGCGGTACTTTTTCGGTCTGGATACCGTTACCCACGCCTCCAATGACTATCCCTGGGGCTTGTTTCTGGGCTTTGGTCTCTTTGGTATGGTGCCGCTGTCTGCCTCCGGTTTTCTTTTGGGGACCACGGTGGAGATTTTTGGCCGTAAAGATTTTGTGCCCATCGAGCGTCTGGCCCTGCTGAACGGTCTTTTGGGCTACTTCTTTGCTGTTGTCTATCTCGAAGTCGATCTGGGGATGCCCTGGCGACTCTATTACCCCATGTTTGTCTCTCTGGGACCGGCAGCTGTCCTCTTCCTGGTTGCCTGGCATGTTGCCACTTACCTCTCCGTTCAGGTCGCCGAGGTTTCCTCTGCCTTCTTTGAGTGGATCGGCTGGCTCAAAGGAAAACGGTTCATCAAATCCATTGCCATTGGTCTGACTGTTTCCGGTATCATCCTCTCCACCCTGCATCAGGGTGCCCTTGGTGCACTCTTTACCTATGCACCTTCCAAGGTCCACCCGCTCTGGCTCTCAACCAACTTTCAATGGATCCATTTCTTTTGCTCCGCCATCTTTGCCGGTCTGTCCATGGTCATTGTCTCCTCGACCCTGTGTAAACATTTCATGACCTGGCGTTGTGACAATCGGTTTCTGGAAAATGTTGATCGCTGCACCATTGGCCTGGGGAAAGGCTGTGCCTATGCCCTGATTACCTACCTGGTCATCAAACTGGTGGGGATTGCCCATGATAACGAATGGGCCTACCTGCTCACCGGCTGGGGACAGTACTTCATGCTGGAGATGGCACTTGCCGTGCTGCTGCCCATGTTCCTCTTTGCCTACGGCGTGAAAAACAACCTGGTGGGTATGGTTCGTTTTGCAGCCCTGATCAGTGTCCTGGGCGTGGTTTGGAATCGTCTCAATACCGCGCTCATCTGTTTCAACTGGAAACTCTATCAGGAGATCCCCCACTGGAAAGAGGTCTGGATCACCCTCATGATCTTTGGACTCTACTTTATCACCTACCGCTTTATCCTCTATCGACTGCCTATTCTCTATGAATGGGAAGGAGAGAAGTAAGCGGAAGTAAAGCTCTTCCCCCTGTGCGCCCAACGTGCAGGCTTGTATGAATAAAAAACGCGTGAATGCGGAATCCGGCCGCCAGACAGCCTCTTCTCTGGTCGGATTCCGTATTCCTCGTGGAGGTAGACTGTGATCGAGTCCACAACACGGATCAAAGCCCAAAAGAGCTTTCTCAGTAAATGGCCCCTTCAACGAATTTTTCAGACCACCACAGCGCTGGTGCTGATCTTTTTCTCCGTCGTTCTCATTCTTGGGGTCCGTCAATACCTGCTCTACAACCATTGCCAACAGGCGGTGGCAGCAAGCGATCAACTGCTCTTCCAATTTACCACAGTCAAGGATCACCTGAACGAGTCCCTGGTCAAGGGACAGGAGATCAACCTGCAAAACCTCAATAAGGAGCTGCAGCTGCTCAATAGTGAGGTAACGGAACTCTCAGCCAACCTGCTTGTTCCCGAAGGATTGAAAGCATCCCTCCCTTCACGGGTTGATCTGGTCGGTATTGAAGTCAAACTACGCTCTATCCAGGAACAGGTTCAGGGAAACGAACTGGAAACAGTGGCCCTAATCCGCACCTTGGGCGAGATGAACCTGGGGCTGCAACAGTTCCGCTTTGGACTCGGGGATCACACCCACCGTATTCTCTTGGGACTCCATAAAATCATAGCAGGAGCCTTGGGGTTGATGGTGGTGCTCTCCTGCACCCTGCTCTATCGGCTTAATCAGTCACTCACCGAACCCTTGATGGCACTCTGTGATGCCTCCGGTGTTGAAAACGGCGTCAGCTGCTCGTTCATCGCTTTAGTGGAAAAGATTGAATGGCTCCAGCAACAGGCCAATCAGCAGCCAACCGCTCCCGTCCCCGAAGAGCCTCAAGATCCAGCTCTCCAGGCACAACGGTATCGCAGCACAGTGCATGGCCTGATGGGGACTGAACTGGCCAGCGAGCTGACCAATCGCATCAACGGAGTCCTGAATTATACCCAGACCCTGATTGATGTGGAGGGGCAAGAAGAGGGACAACAGCTGCGCAACGATATCTTGCCCCTGTTGCTGCACGAAGAAAAACGGGCTGCCGAAATGGTTGGCATCATGCAACGGGTCGGGCAATGGCAACCAACCCGGCCTTCATCTATTTCTCTCGAGCGTCTTTTTTCCCAGCTCCTGCTTTTACTGGATAAACCGCTCCGCGCAGAATCCATCACCTTGGATGTCCCACTCAAAACACCCATCGAGGCCTTGGTGCCGGCTGGTGATCTCTGGTTGATCCTTGTAAGCTTCATTAATCAGGGAAGACGCGCTCTGAAGAAAGTAAACAACGCTGATTCCTCGCCAAAGACAATTCTGCTGCGTCTGGAATCAACGGCCCAGGCAGAAACCGTTCGCCTCGAAGTAAGTAACAGCAGTGGCAACTGGATTGAAGGAGACCCCATGCTCTGGCCGGAGAGGACATTCTGCCAGCAACTGCTGCTGCATCACAATGCCACACTCGATGAAGAGGTTAAAGGTGCTCAACGGAACCTGATCATCGAACTCCCCTGCCGCGAATCTGTGGCCTGATCCATTTCCCTGCCTTTGCATTTCTTACACACCTGTGGCAGCACTCCCTTAACCTGGGGAGTGCTGCCACAGTTTTTTATGTTCCCGCCACAGAGAAGCCTAGCACCGCTCAACCTATCTGCTCCACTCTGCAACACAATCGCCTCAGGCCACCACAGTCTTGCCACATCAATGTCGCAGACCCGTTGCGCAATTTCAACTGTGCCACAGAGCTGTTGCGGAAAATACAAGGCCACCCTCACCCAGTATCAACAATTTTATTATAAATATTTCAGTATTTTATAAAAAAATCCCAACCAATTTCAGACTCTTTTTCCTCTCTGGCATTATTGCTGCTGAGTATAAGGAAAACCACACATCGCCAGCCGATCACCCCATAAGGAGGACACCATGACAACACAAGTTATCAATAAAACCGAAAGTAAAACTGACGTCGCCCAAGAAACCTCCAAGTTCACCGTCCGTATCGTCATGGCCATGGCCGCTATCATTGGCGTTTGGGCTGTTGCCTGCCTCATCGGAGGTTTGGCAAGTGGCGGGATCGGTGGCCTCATTCAAGGTTATATCTCCACCATTATCGGTCACTAAGAATACGCACAACCTGTGAGAGCCAAAGGTTCTCACAGGTACAAACGAATATCGAGAGCAAATATTTTAAAAAGGAGTCCAACAAATGTCTGAAAAAAGCAGCAGCAAAAAAGCGACAACAATCATCCTTGGCTTTGGTTCTCTGGTCGTTCTCTGGGTAGCGGCGGCCTTTGTCGGCGCCCTCCATCAGGCCAACTGGCAGGTGGGCGAGCTGGCCCGCCAGTATATGCTGGCCACAGGAATGATGAAACCGCTCCACACCCTGGTTGATTTTTACACCCACATCAAAGGAGTTGAATACCTGATCTGTGTCGCCTTCTTTGTCGCCTTCCCCATCTTCTTTAAATATGTGAATAAAGAAAAAGCCCCGGTTACCGTGACTAAATAACCTGCATTTTCCCCTTACAAGGGGAGATAAGTCGCCCCGTTGAGCCCACCTGCAGCAAGCAGGTGGGCTTTTTTTGTGTGTAGTTCCCCCTGTACCTCTGCTGTTAGCATTTCATAGTCACCTTCAACCTCGATTTTGCGAGTTTGAGCCTCTACATAGGACTACCACGTATTTTGTGCTAGCCCACAATATCTGTCGAGGGCAAAACCCGTCTCCTACAATCCCAGCTTTCTGCTTTTTCTTCTGAGAAGCGATGACATCCCAGTAATCAAAGATGTTCAAAAAGATATTTTAAAGACAGTAATACTGATAGTTACAACCACTCCGGATACAGGAGCGTGGCCATGCCTGCGACACAGGAGTAGCCAGACAGTGAAATTTAGCAACGATATCTGAGCTTAGAGGGACCAAGGAAAAAATTATTGGCGATTTCCCTGTTCAATGCCGGTCTGGATCCGGGCAAGCCCCGGCCCCTCCAGTCTTCGAGCTTAGCGCCACACACATCTCTGTTGCGACGCTGGTGCCGCGACAGTGTCAAATACAACAGATTCGTTTCTTCCCTATGGAATTTCGACCATTTTCAGCCTGACCTATCCTGCAGAATCCGCAACACAACCGCGGCCTCGCGCCACAGTCTCGCCCAGCAGGCGCAACACCACCGTGGCGCAGCGCGCAACAGACCACATATCCGTGGCATGACACCTAGACTCCCCCCATTAGCACCAATCTAATATTTTATAATAAAATCAAAAAATTAAAGCATAAATATCGATTTAATATCCCCTTGCTCATCACTGGCATCATTACTGCTCAGTATAAAGCAAAAGCAAACATCGCAAGCCGATCACCCATAAGGAGGACACCATGACAACACAAGTTATCAACAAAACCGAGAGCAAAACTGACGTCGCCCAAGAAACCTCCAAGTTCACCGTCCGCGTGGTCATGGCCATGGCAGCCATCATCGGCGTCTGGGCTGTAGCCTGCCTCATCGGTGGTTTGGCCAGCGGCGGAATCGGAGGCCTTATCCAGGGCTACATATCCGCCATCATCGGTCACTGAAATATTAAACCGTGAGAGCCCATGGCTCTCACGGTTTCAAGAAAATTCAAAACACCATTTTCACATGTAAGGAGTTCAATAATGTCGGAAAAAAACAGCAGCAAAAAAGCTACAACAATTCTCCTTGGTTTTGGTTCTCTGGTCGTTCTTTGGGTCACGGCAGCCCTTGTTGGCGCGCTGCATCAGGCCAACTGGCAGGTGGGCGAACTCGCCCGACAGTACATGCTGGCCACGGGCATGATGAAACCGTTGCACACCCTGGTCGATTTTTATACCCATATCAAAGGCGTTGAATATTTGATATGTGTCGCCTTCTTTGTCGCCTTTCCCGTCTTCTTTAAATACGTTAACAAAGAAAAGCGACCGGTTGCTGTCACCAAGTAAAATCAACACAGCCTTCCATTCGGTCCCTACACGGCTGGGGTACCCCAAAGCTCTATCTGCAACTGTGCAGATGGAGCTTTTTTCGTTCTTTTACTCGGTTATACAGGAGGGTTAAACACCCAACTATCCCAGGCAGCAGGAAGGATGCGGTACATGCATTAACCGACTGGTGAGAAAAAAATATATCGGGTATATTAAAGCATTATTTCATCATGCATGACTGACAAGTAAAAGATCGAAACAACAGGATGTTTCCCCACAAGGTATGGAACGTCAGAGTTTGCTGCAGGAAAAAGAATGCCGAACAATCCCCATATTGAAATCATTACCAGAATCAGAAAACTTTCAAGAGCACTGGATAAATATTCAAAATATCTGGATAATAAATACCATGTGACCCTGCCGCAGCTGCTTTGCCTCAATGAGATGCATGCCCATGGCACGACCTCACTTTCCAACCTCACCCGTAAGCTCAACATGAACAACTCAGCCTTAACGGGCATTGTTGATCGCCTGGAAACCAAAGGGCTGCTGCAACGGATACGACAAAGCCATGATCGACGTACTGTGTATATTGACTTCACGGAAACTGGTCGTCAGTATGCAGAACAACTTTTGCAGGTTCTGGAGACAGACTCCTTTTTTGATGCCAATAAAATTACCACTGATAAACTCGCCTTTATCGTTGTCTCACTGGATCAAATCATCAGTTCCTTTGACCCCGAGGTAAAGAAAATCGAGCTAGGATGAGAAGAAAAGATAAGACGTCAAAGATAATAAACCTCTCGGGAGGCATCCCGAACGAATCTGAGTGACCTCGGCTTTTGCAACTGACAGCTGAAATTCAGGGAAAATAAAAAAAAAGCCTTCCTGCACCGGGTGCAGGAAGGCTTGAACAAAAACAGGGAAAGAAGGCTGCGTATTATTTCAGCATCGCCTCAATTTTATCCCAGTTTGCCTCAACATATTTTTTGGCACTGTTACGCGGATCCATGCCTTTTTTGTTGTCCAGGAGAACGCTATCCAGAGGCAGCTGTTTCCAGTCAATTTTCTTAAAAAAGGCAAACAGCTCAGGGTCATCCTTCTCAAGTCCAGCACGAACGATGGTATTAATCGTCTCCTCGCTGCCAAAGATTCCGTCCGGATCATCAAGAATTTTCAGCTCCCACTGACCAAACATCCAGTGTGGCTTCCAGCCGGGAATAACGATCCACTCTTTGTTTTTGATTGCCTGCGCAAGGCTGGCGACCATGATAGCATCGCTCCCGCTGATGTATTTGAATTTGCCAAGACCTGAGGTGTTCTCGGCAATAGCCTTCTCAATGGATTTGGACATCCCTGCACCTGGGTCGATGCCGACAATCTTGCCATCAAATTCCTTGAGATGATCCCCCATCTCTCTAACCGAGTTAATCGGTACATAGGCCGGGGTAACAAAGCCCAGTTTCGCACCAAGATAGTTCGGTCCCAAGTCGACGATTTTGTCTTTATACTTTGCATAAAGATCCGCATGGGTCACAGGCAGCCAGGCACAGAGCAACCCATCAGAATCACCTGAAGCAACAGAGGCCCACATGGCCGCATTGGCTACGGATTGTAGCTTAACCTTGTAACCTTCCTTCTTGAGAATTTCTCCAGCCACATGGGTAATGGCAACAGCACGGGCCCATTCAACATACGCCAGCCGTGCGGTTTTTTTGGCAAATACCGGAGTTGCCAGCATGCACCCCACAGCAATCAGGACCGTACAGATTTTGACCAGACGTTTCATCCTTTCCTCCAAAGTTTACTTACATTGATGTTCTGCGTGGTTCTATCAAGAATCATGGCGATAATGACAACTGCTATCCCCGCTTCAAAACCACGCCCCATCCACAGACGTTGAATAGCACGCCAGACTTCACCACCCAAACCACCGGCACCAATCATGGCGGCAATAACCACCATGGACAACGACAACATAATGGTCTGATTAATACCGGCCATGATAGTGGGAGCGGCGATGGGAAGCTGCAGCTTAAACAGCTTCTGCCTGGTGGTTGAACCAAAGGCATCAGCGGCCTCGATCAGGTTCTCCGGTACCTGCTGAATTCCCAGACAGGTCATGCGGATAGCTGGAGGCATGGCAAAAACCATGGTCGTAAAAATAGCTGCAACCGGCCCCAAACCAAAAAATGGAATAGCAGGGATCAGGTAGACAAAGGCCGGCATGGTCTGCATGAAATCGAGCACCGGCATCACAATTTTCCGTACGGTCGGCGATAAGGCGGAAATGATACCAAAGGGTACACCGACAACGACAGAAAAACAGGTGGCAATCAACACCAGAGCCAGGGTGGCCACGGTGGCTTCCCAAAGTCCCAGATTCCAGATCAAGCCAAGGCCCAATAAGGTGCCAATGGCAACACGGCGGTTGGAAAGCAACCCTGCAGCAACGGCCAATAGGATAATGACCAACCAGGGGGGAACAAAGAGGACCCATTCCACAAAAAAATCAAGCCCGGTCTCGATTACAGAAGAGATGATATGGGTTAGAAAGGCAAAGTTATCGGTTAAAAACTCAATAATCTGCTCAATCCATGCCCCGATCGGAATCTTATACATTTCCATCGGTTCCTCCAAAATCAGCAATGCCGGAGAGGAGCGAGCCCCGCTTGACAATGCCTACCAGTTTATTCTCGTCATTCACAACGGCGACAGGATATTTTTTCTCGGGAAAAAGGAGCCCGACATTGTCATCGGGGTGGACAATGGGCACATCCTTATCTATGACCTGCTCGAGGGTAGTTTCCCCCCGTTTGATGGCTGCAGTCACTGCCTCGACTTCAACCACCCCAAGGAATTTACGGTCTTTTCCAACCACCATCAGGCGAGAGAATCCCTCTTCCTTCATTTTGTGGACCGTGGTTTTGGGACCATCCTTGGGATAGGTCACACTGATTGCCTTACGCATAACCCGTGAGACTGTCAGGACTTTGGTAATATCGACATCCTGCACGAATTTTTCGACATAGTCGTTGGCAGGGTTGGTCAAAATCTCCTCAGGCGTACCAACCTGCACCGCCCGACCATCTTTCATGATGATAATCCGATCGCCAAGTTTCAGCGCCTCATCCAGGTCGTGGGTGATGAATATGATGGTTTTGCCGACACGACCCTGCAGGGCAAGTAACTCATCCTGCATCTCTCGTTTAATGAGAGGATCAAGGGCACTAAAAGCCTCATCCATAAGCAGGATATCTGCGCCCGATGCCAGTGCTCTGGCCAGACCAACGCGTTGCTGCATACCACCACTGAGATTCTCAGGGCGATAGTCTTCCCAGCCTGCCAAACCAACCAGGTCAATGGCGTTTTTCGCTTTTTCTGCGCGTTCCTCCAGCGCTACGCCCTGGATTTCCAGACCGTATTCGACGTTTTTCTGTACAGTCCGATGGGGGAAGAGGGCAAAGTTCTGAAAAACCATCCCTATTTTTTGCATCCGAAGCAGTCGCAACTCTTTTTCTGAGAGTTTGGTAATATCGATTCCATCGATCTCCACCAGCCCGGCAGTCGGTTCAATCAAGCGATTGATACAACGCACCAGGGTGGACTTACCGCTTCCGGACAGTCCCATGATGACTAAAATTTCAGAGGCGCCCACCTCAAAACTGACGTCGTTTACGCCTACAGCCAACTTATAGCGGGACATGATTTCATCCTTACTCATGCCCTTTTTGGCTGCGGCAACGCCCTTTTCCGGGTTGGCGCCAAAAACTTTATAGAGATCTTTCACTCGTAGTTTCACAATGGCTCCCGGTCTAACTTTTCGGTTGTATATTTATATGCATAAACTTTTATTATATGAAATATGTACCCAAGTCACAACCCTCCTGACACAATTTAACTCGTCACTCTAGAGGTGAACATGCCAGATGCCCCCGGCTACAAAGCAGGAAAAACAATAAAATTCAGTTAGTTAAAAAGATAGCACGTGCAATGAATTCCGGTTTTTTCTGGGCTTAAAAAAATATTTATTCTCAGGTATGACACCTACTAACATTTCAGCTACATCTCTGTGCGGCAACCACCGAAAAGACAAAGACACCCTTCAGCTCGCCTTTCCTTTTCACCGAGGAACAACTTCTAACCATTTAATTCTTATGCGTATTTTAAAATTATCCATTCTTGTATCCTGCTTTTTTTTCGTTTGCCCCATCCTGGCGAGCTGTCGCTCGCTCAGTAGCCATGGCCTGCCCCCCTATGAAACGACCTTGTTCAACCAGATCAACACCTACCGAAAATTCGTTGATCTTCCTCCCCTACGGATCAACAAGCACCTGACTCGCCTGGCCCGCCGGCACAGTTTTTCCATGTTTCGTCAAAAACGGTTGAGCCATGCAAATTTCAAAACACGTTTTCGCCAGTCCGGCAGTCGCAGCTGCGTGGAAAATGTAGGGCACAATCACAGTGCCCCCCTTAAACAATTCGATGCCTGGCGCACATCCCAAGGGCACGATGAAAACATGCTCAATCCAGAAATTCGCTCCGTAGGTCTGGCCAAGGTAGGTTCATTCGTCACATTTTTTGCCTGCCATTAAGAAATAGAGCAGCAAGCACACTATCTTCTCCCGGTAGATCTATTCCAAAGGAACACTCAGAAAAATCAATTATCTCGAGTGCGCTATGTCTTTTTCGGAACAAATACGATATATAGCTTGCTGCGTGTCAACACAGACGACACCACCTATCGGAGGAAACGGGCGCAAATCCCGTGCTGTCCCGCAACTGTAATTCCGCCCCGCGGATAAGCCAGATACTCCTCGCTCCCTGTGTCTTCGCGGAAAAAGACAAGGCGCTGCCAAGCGGCACTCTCCTTTCCTGGCGACACACTTATTCTCAGCAACAATGCCGTGGCCACCTGCGCCCGGCTACTTTCCGAGGTGCTCGTATGGGAAGCCTGACCCTGGTCACAGGTGGGGCAAGAAGTGGCAAAAGCTCCTTTGCCGAAGAGTTCATTGCCAAGCGTGGACAAAACATAGGCTATATCGCCACAGCCCGGCCCTTTGACGCCGAGATGGAAGATCGCATCGCCAAACACCGCTTGCAGCGCCCCTCTACCTGGCAAACCTTTGAAGCCCCCACAGATCCGGCCCAAACACTCATGGAGCAAGGGAACCAGTTCGATGCCCTGCTGCTGGATTGCATGACCGTGATGATCACCAACCGAATTCTTGGCCATGAGATCGACTGGGACCGGCCTGCGGTGAGCCAGTTGAACGCAATCGAAGCGGATATCTTAGAACAAATCAGCCGCTTGATTGAGGCTGCTCAGGCAAGCCAGGCCGATCTGGTGGTGGTGACCAACGAAGTCGGCTACGGCATCGTCCCCTCAGTTCCCCTTTCCCGCTTTTTCCGTGACTGCGCCGGACGGGTCAACCAGCGTATGGCAGCAGCGGCGGCCGAAGTCTACCTTGTGGTTGCGGGGATTCCGATGCAGGTCAAAGGAGCAGCACAATGAAAGCGCTCATTCTCATGATCCAGTTCATGACCCGCTTCCCCATCCCGATCTCTGTCGAGTTTACCGCCACTCATTTTGTCCAGGGCATGAAGTGGATGCCCCTGGTCGGGTTGCTGGCAGCCCTTCCTGGTGCGCTGGTCTTCTTCCTGGCCGACACCTGGCTCAGCCGAGACACGGCAGCCCTGTTCGCGGTGACCATGCTGATAACCGTTACCGGAGGTCTGCACCTTGATGGCATCGCCGATACTGCCGATGGCCTGTTCAGCTACCGCAGCCGTGAACGGATGCTGGAGATCATGCGCGACTCGACCCTGGGGACCAACGGGGTGATCGCCCTTGTTCTCACTGTGCTGGTCAAGTTTACCCTGCTCTCCCATATTCCCGGCCAGGGTGCTCTGTTTGCGGTGCTGGCCACCCCGATCCTCGGGCGCACAGCACTGACCTGGCATTCCGCCTGCGCCCGCTACGCCCGCGAAGTTCGGGGCATCGGCGACTACGTCAACCAGATGGGATTCACCCAGGCCCTGGCAGCCACGGGGCTCTCTTTTCTTCTGCTCCTGCTTCTACTGGCGCTCTTTGGCGTGAGCGGCAACATCATCGTCGCCGTGGCCATGCTCCTGCTGCTGCCCACTATTGGACTGGCTGCCGGATTTGCCCAGTACCTCAAGTACCGTCTTGGCGGCATCACCGGCGATACCATCGGCGCTTCCATCGAACTCGCTGAGATGGTCAGTTTTTTTGTAATAACGCTTGTCTGGAGACACCTGCTATGACCAATACCACCCTCTATATCGTGCGCCACGGTGAAACAGAGGCCAACAAAACAGGCGTCCTCATGGGGAGTACCGACACCCCGCTCAACGACAAGGGACGAGCCCAGGCAGCCGAGCTGCACCAGCGTACCCAGGGGCTTGAGGTTGACCTCATCTGTGCAAGCCCCCTCTGCCGAACCATGGAAACCGGCTCCATCGTCTTTGGTCAGGAGGCTGAGATCATCCCCAACGCCAACCTGCAGGAGTTCCATTTTGGTGACTGGGAAGGCATGCATTTCAAAGAAATCTCCAAACAGTATCCCGATATCTGGAAAATGTGGCTCACCGACTGGGAGCAAACCCAGATCCCGGGCGCCGAGTCCTTTGCAGGCTTCAAGCAACGGGTGATAGAGATGGTGGAAGAACTGCTCCGCACCCATGCTGGCAAGCATCTGGCCATCGTCTCCCACGGCGGCTGCATCCGTACCCTGCTGGCCCACTTTTTCTCAGAATCGGTTTCCAAAGGATACTGGCAATTCAAAGTCGACAACGCCACCCTCACTGCAATCGAATTCATGGGCGAGCTGCCCATCCTCACCCGCTTCAACTACCGTTAGGAGTCGCCATGCAACTACTTGAACAGACCCTGGCCGCCATAGGCCCCACTGATAAAGAGATCATGGCCAAGGCGCAAAAAGAGATCGATTACTGCCTCAAACCTCCGGGAAGTCTCGGTAAACTTGAAGATATCGCCCGCCAGATCGCAGGGATCACCGGCAAGGTCCATAACGAGATCCAGAAAAAGGCGATCATCGTGATGATGGCGGATAACGGGGTCTACTCCGAGGGAGTGGCCATGTATCCCCAGGATGTCACCCGTATTGGCGCCGATTTTGTCACTTCCGGACGGATGGGTGTGAATTTTCTCGCAAATTACGCCGGGGCCGATATTATTGCAGTGGATATAGGGATTCAGGTGGATGTGGATCTGCCCAAGGTGGTTAATCGCAAGATTCGCTACGGCACGGCCAATTTTCTCAAAGAAGAGGCCATGACCCGCGAAGAGGCGATCCGCGCCATTGAAGTGGGCATTGAAATCGCCAACAAGGCCATCGATGACGGCTACGACCTCATCGGGACCGGTGAGATCGGTATCGGCAACACCACCGCCTCCAGCGCTGTGCTCTACGGCTTTACCCAGGCACCGATCGACCGGGTGGTTGGCCGGGGTGCGGGCTTAACCGACGAGGCCTACGAGCGCAAAAAGCAGGTCATCAAAGAGGCGGTGGACCGACACCAGCCCAACCCGAAAGATCCGCTGGATGTGCTGACCAAGGTGGGCGGTCTGGATATCGCCGGTCTGGCCGGCGTCTACCTGGCCTGTGCCGCCCGCAAGATTCCGGTGGTCACCGACGGTCTCATCTCCAACGTGGCTGCGCTGACCGCCATGCGACTGCACCCTGAATCGGTCCAGTACATGATTCCCTCCCATATCTCCTTTGAGCCAGGCGCCAAACTGCTCAAAGAGATCACCGGCCTGGAACCGATGCTGGATATGAATATGCGCCTGGGAGAAGGCACGGGCTGCGCCCTGGTCTTTTCCATCATCGAGGCCGCCCTGCGCATGATTGAAGAAATGGGCACGTTTGAGGCCCTGGGGAAAACACGCGATGAAATTGGGGACCACATCATGGCTTACCGGGGAAAATTTCCCCAATAACGCCCGCCTCGTCGCTGGCAGAGCCGACTTTATCGAACTCCTGGTCTATACCTGGAACCAGGAGTGGCAAGAGAAAGTCGGCCGCTGGCTTGATGAACTGGTGGGGATTGATCTGGAGTACAGCCTCCACCTGCCCACGGATACAGCCCAAAACGCCCTGGCTGCGGCCAACTTTTTTGCGGCAAGCGGCTTTCCCTTACTCAACATGACCCTGCATCCCCTCCCCGGCTGGCAGGAACTAGCCTGGCCCAAACTCATGGCCATGGAAAATCTGACCAACCGGGTGGAGTTCCATCCGCGCTACACCTTTGATCTCACCCACAGTCTCCTGGGCGAGCCGCTGCCCGAACATTTCCACCCGCATATTGTTGAGCTCCACCTCTCCGGCACCGATGGCAGGCAGGACCACCTCCCCCTGGATCCACAGACCCTGGAGCTCGCCAAGCCTCTTTTCCATCAGGACCTGCTGGTCTGTTGTGAAATTTTTGATCTGCAAGATGCCCTGGAGGCGGTGGAGATGGTGCGTCAGGCGACAGCTCCACAGCTCGACGCCCAAGTTATTTGATATATTTTTGCCTTTTTAATTGCCTGAATTCGTCAACAGTCATCGGGACCGCACGAATGCAGGATAAAGATTTGAGGTAAGAGTGCAATGTATGCAATAACGATTACTCCCAAATTTGGCGACGTTGATGGGCTTGGCCATGTCAACAACACCATTCTCCCCCGCTGGTTCGAACAGGCACGCAATCCCGTCTACAAGCTGTTCAACCCCGAGTTCACCTTCAAAAACTGGAACCTCATTCTGGCCCGCTTTGAAGTGGACTTCCTCTCCCAAATCTACCTCGAACACGAAGTCCTCATCAAAACCTGGATTTCCAGAATCGGCTCTTCAAGCTTTGAGGTCTACCAGGAAGCGCATCAAAAGGATCGGCTCTGTTGCAAAGGAAAAACCACCCTGGTCCATTTTGATTTTCAGAACCAGCGCTCTGTGCCAATTACCGATGAGCTGCGGGCAATACTCCAATCCCATTTCAGAGACCTGGCCCCTGCCTGATGATGGGGCGGCTCTGCTGCCGAATCATAAAAAGCCGAGAGCCTGTATGGAAAATAGATAAATTGGAAGGAATTTGACTCCTCTGGGAAGAGCCAGCCACTCATCAAGGACGAATATGTAGATAAAGAGAAACTTTATAACATGCTTCAGATGTTTGTTATCGAGCAAACAAATAGAATGGTCTAGCCCATTGTTGTTTAAAGCTAGCCCAAGAGTAAGTTTTAATTATTTGTTTTTATTGAGGGAACCAGGTACACCTGAGAAAATCTGGTAGAAAGACATCTCTTCCATTTGCATATAGCCCCAGACCGTTTGGCGGAGGGAAGGGGTATTACCGAGAAACTAGATAATTACTTGTTCTTGGCGACTTCGTCGCCAAGAATCGCGGAGCTGACTTCGTCAATCTCCTTGCCCTGTCGCTTCGCGCCAGAACAAGGAGCTTGACCAGACACCGCGCACCACACAATCAAGCTGCGCTTGCTTGCGCGGCACACGGCGCTGGTCAGCTCCGCGATTAGGCAATACAATCTGGAGAGCACTGGATGCCGGAAAATAAAATAGCCAGAAAGGAAAGCGAAGTATTTAAAGAACTAGAAGTTCTTTGCCAATCTCCCGGTTACATCCACGCAATCGCATATTTCTGTTTTCGAGATAACACCATCAGATACGCTGATGAAGTGAAGCCTGAAGATGTATTGCAACAATTCTCAATGGAGCGTTTGGTAAGAACAGAAATATCTACACTAATTGGACTGGCAAGTAAAAAGGATATAGATGCAACAATACCTTCGCCAGAAGTGATGCAAGAATATATTAGTGGAACAGATGCTTTACTTCAGGAGTTGCATCATTCCATGATGCCGCCAATGCAAGAGATATTTGACCCAAATAAAATTGGTGATGATGACTTTAACCCTTTCAATTCTGGCGCTGTACTAAGAGAATCAATTTTTTATGGGGGTGAATCAGCATACCACTTTCAGTATAGGGATCTAGCTGAAGATAAGTATAGAAAAGATAACGCATGGCTAATTGAAAACAAAGGCTATTCACTTGAGCAAGCCATGTCTGTTGTATCAGCAATTCAGGTGTTACAGAACGACAAGATTAATGATGCTCTTGTTGGTTTAGCAGATAAACATCCAAACGAATGGACTTTCTTTGAAGCTTATACCTTTTCCTTAAGAGAAATAGCCGATAAGTCCGGATTGGATGTTGAGGCTTGTAGGAGTTTTATTGAATCCTTTGTTTCGCCAATTGACCAAAACGACTTCAAATCCTTAGATGACTTTAACCCAATAAATGCCTATCCAATAATAAAGCTTGAAGAAGATAAATACTTACTGTTTCAGAATTACAGCTTGGTAGAGGCGTTATACGAAACGCCATTCTTTTGGTTCAATTCGGATGCGGCGTACAGAAGTATTGCGATGGGACATCGCGGCGAATTTACAGAAGAATTTTCAAACAGAAGGCTTGTGCGAGTCTTCGGAGAAAAACGAGTTTTTCAGAATGTTGATATTGTAGATGCGAAGCGCAATAAAGCTGGTGAAATAGACGTTCTTGTAGTGTTTGCAAATAGAGCAATAGTATTGCAGGCAAAGTCAAAGAAACTGACTATAGCTGCCCGCAAAGGGAACGACTTATCTCTAAAAGATGACTTTAAAAAAGCCGTTCAAGATGCATATGACCAAGCCTTTTCATGTTCAAATTATTTATCTGACAATAACTATAAGCTCTTAGACGAACAGGGTAATGAAATAACCATCAGAAGAGAATTTAAAGAAATCTACCCCTTCTGCGTGGTATCTGATCATTATCCCGCTTTGTCATTTCAAGCCAGGCAGTTCCTCAAGCAAAATCCTACTGATTTTATCAAACCAGCATTTGTGATGGATGTTTTCTTCTTGGATGTTGTAACAGAGATGCTAAGTTCTCCTTTGCACTTCCTAAGCTACGTCAACAGAAGAACGCTGTATGGCGATAAAATATTATCCACTCACGAGCTAACGATCTTGTCATACCATCTAAAACAAAATCTCTGGATGGATGGTGAATACACAATGATGCAGCTAGGAGATGACATTTGCGCTGACTTAGATCTTGCAATGCTGACGAGACGAGATGGCATTCCTGGTAGTGAGACTCCAGATGGGATATTAACAAAGTACGAAGGAACGCACTTCGACAGATTGGTTAAAGACATTGAATTGCGTGATCATTCAGGCACTGTAGATTTTGGTTTTATGCTATTGACACTTAGTGGCGACACAATCGAAATGATTAATGACGGGATATCGAAGCTAGTTGAATTGGGGAAAAAAGATGGTAAACATCATGATTTAACACTTGGCATAAGTGAAGGAAGTACGGGGCTTACTATTCACTGTAACAATGACTCAGATGCCGAGGCTGCGAAGAGGTTAGATCGTCATTGTGAGGTCAGGAAATATGATCAGAAGGCTGACCAATGGTTCGGTGTGTGCATTGGCACCAGTTCCCAAAGGTTGAGATTTGGTGTTAATAAAGAGTTTAAATGGGAACAGTCTGATGAAATGGACAAGGCGACTAAGGGTCTTCCTAAGCCTCAGTCATTGAAAGGAAAAAATAAGGTTAATTTTAACACAGTAACTAGAAAATCTAAGAAGATTGGGCGTAATGAAAGGTGCCCATGTGGTAGTGGGAAAAAACACAAGAAGTGCTGCTTAAAATAGGGAGCTTGCCCCGACTATGCCTAACGAATAAGGATAGATTGTGTGAGTGAGGCACGAACGAACCACAATCTTATCCGGGGTTGGACAAGCCCGGCCTCTCAAAGGAAATAAATATTGCTCTGGAATATACTGGAAGCACTACCAGAATGGTAGTGCTGAACGCAGGACGTAGGAATGCATTCGCCTGTATCTGGCGTTAAAAAGCGGCTCGCTGCTCATAAAAGAGTTTTCCTCCCGTGGTCTTCTTGACGGTGAAGCGGCGTCTCGCTTAAAGGTTACCCGGGTTGGCGGTAAGAATTTCTAAAGCACACAATGCGCATCGGTTGATTGCAGTGAGGGCAGGCAAACACTGGTCGGGGGCGAGGCGGCTGCGGCCTGATAACGACGTGCAGGACCAACTGGACCAGCATACGGATTTTCTTGGCATTCCCGTGCAGAAATCCATATTCGCGCAGCCGCCTAAACCCGTTTGGCAAGACATGTTGAAGAAGCAGACGCAGAAACTCTTCTCCCCTAAGCGTCCTCTTCTGCATTGTCCCGGTAGCGCTGTCCCGGTACCTAAAGGTTACTTCGCCGTTGGTATTGGCAATGATGTTTTTTTCTCCAATCACGCCTCGGTACAAATACCTTGCGAGGTATTTTAAGGCCGGTGCGCCGGTGCCCATATGGTCGCAGTGGACAACCCATTTTTTCGGAACTTTGTCTGTGATCCGCAAGCCGATAGCATCTGCTCCGGCCAGGAACTTACCGCGAAAGGCTTTGGCCAAGGCAAAACCGTTGAAGAGATATTTCCCCGATAGCTTTTTCCAAACCCGAGCCTGTTGGTCAATGCCACCTCCAGGGATCAGGACGTGGATATGCGGGTGAAATTCCAATCTCCTTGAATGGGTGTGCAGGACCATGGTCATGCCGATCTCGGCGCCCAAAGATTTTGCATTGCGGGCGAATGAACGCAGGACTTCGGCAGCACACCGGAACATGAGCGAATAGACCTCTCCCTGGTAACGATAAGCCAACGAACGCAGCTGATAGGGCAAGGTAAAGGTCACCATGAAATAGGGCACAGGCAGGAGCTTTTCCCGTTGTTTGTCGATCCAGAGACTGGTCAGGTGATTTTGGCAGCGCGGGCAATGGCGGTTACCACAGGAGAGAGGCCGCCATTGGCCATGATGGCAGTCAGGGCACTGCACGTAGAGTTCCCCGGAAGCAGGCGTTCGGCAACGGAGAATCGCATCAAGGGCCTTGCGTTGTTCTGGCAGGATGGTTTTGCCGAACCGCGCCATGAAGACATCATAATATTGGTGAACAAGAGTGGCCAGGTCCATAGTTATCTCCCTGCCGGATTGAGTTGCAGTGAGTTGACCAAGGCATTGATCGTTGCCTGGCTATCCAGTTCGGCAACATCGGTGAGATGAGTGTAACGGGCAGTAGTCGTGGGGCTGGCATGCCCCAGCAGAGCCTGGATATGCCTTAGGCTCAGGCCGGACTCGAGCAGGTGGGTAGCGAAGCTGTGGCGAAGGCTGTGGATCGAGACTTTTTTTTAATTCCACAGGAGGTGACAACGGCCTTCATGGCCTGCTGAGCACCGCCATTATTCATGTGGTTTGTCGCCTGTCGGATCGTTTCCATTGATCCCCGGTAATTGGGAAACAACAACTTCGGGTGCTGGTGTTCACGCCAGAGCAGGCGTAACGCTTCCAAGGTGCGGTTCGGCAACGGGACAAGACGATCTTTATGCCCCTTACCGCGACGGATATGGACCTTCATATGGCCGGTATCGATATCACCGACCTGAAGAGACAAAGCCTCTTCCAGGCGAAGCCCCATGGAATAGGTGGTGAAGAGAAAGACGCGATAGCGGAGCTCCCGGCAGCCATGAATGATCCTGCCGATCTCTTCGCGGGTCAGGATATCCGGAATGGTTTTAACGACAGGTGCTTTGACGATGTTGAGCCACTGCCAATCCGTCTCCAGAACATGTTTCCAGAAAAACATGAGACCGAGCCGGTCCAGCTTGACTGTGCTCCAAGAGTACCCCTTGACCAATTTGGCAAAGTACTCTTCCAGCTCTTGCACGCTGAGCTTGTCGGGGCAACAATCGAAATATGAGACCAGTCGACGCACAGCTCGGCCATAAGCATCTATTGTTTTGGCGCTTTTCCCTTGTAGCGCAAGCTTTTGCAGGTGGCGTTCATAGAGGGACTCGAATCGTTTAATTTCGGCTTTGTTCATAGTATACTCCTTGCTGTAAGTGTTTGAAAATTAAACTCTTACACGAGTATACACTGGTTTTTATTCTGCCGCGCAGCGGCTTCGTCCAACAAAAAGCTGCACGCGGATAAATTACTCGCTACGCTCCCAATTTACCGGTGAGCTTGGCGTTCTTGGCGACTTCGTCGCCAAGAATCGCGGAGCTGACTTCGTCAATCTCCTTGCCCTGTCGCTTCGCGCCAGAACAAGGAGCTTGACCAGACACCGCGCACCACACAATCAAGCTGCGCTTGCTTGCGCGGCACACGGCGCTGGTCAGCTCCGCGATTATATTTTAAAAAGGAACTGTTGCCTTGGGTATCGCATTCGCAATAGGGTACATCCCGTCCTTTCTGATTGCAGCTTTCATTGCCTTATTTCTTTGCAAGCAATTTGCAATAAAACGTGAAAAACACTCCACAATCAAAATAGCTGGAATAATTGCAGGCATCATTATTTGTGCGGCTACAACATGGTGGGCCATACAACTTTTTCCTTTTAGAAACAGTACAGACTTCTCCGCATTAATTAAGCGCCTTGCTACCACTCTCATCCTGCCATTGTGCGCGGGGGGAACTTTTGTCATATTTTCATTCTTTGTTAATAAGCGTAAAAAAAATGCGGGATCATTTCTCTTATTTCTAAATCAAATTGGCATCGGGGCCTTGCATGCAGTATGGGTAATTCCGCTGTCATTTCTTCTGTACATGGAATCAGATAGCCTGCGATATAGATTTACCGACAAACACAAAGAAAGTGTTGCTCGCTTTGAGGAATTATGCTCTGAAACTGAACTCAACATTATCAAGCACAATACAAATGCAAAAAGCCTTTACACTTTTATAAATATCAGGGGACATAATACTGATTTTAAGAGAAAACTCAGAATAGGTATTATGTCCCCGGAAATATCACCGCAAAGATATAGACAGAGGCTCTCTTTGGTTCTCGGAAATATCTGATCAACTAAAAGACACCAAGATAGGGATTGTTTGTCTTTCTAAAGACAATCAAGAGAAGCCCTGGATACTATTTGAGTCAGGAGCGCTCGCGAAAGGACTGTCAAGTGCAAGAGTATGCACTTTCCTGATCGATCTCGAACCAACTGATGTGGGAAATCCTCTAGCTCAATTCAATCATACGATGCCAAATAGGGATGGCGTATATGAGTTGGTTCGCACGCTCAATTCTTCATTGGGTGAGCACGCGCTTCGAGAAAAGGTTCTTGAGCAAGTATTCGATACCTACTGGCCTCAGTTTGAAGAGAAATTCCAGTTAGCGTTGACTGATAACCCTGCTGGTGAGCACATTCCTGCTCGTTCGGAGGAAAGTATTTTGTCTGAAGTGTTGCGCACCATTCGCTCTCTTGATCGAAGAGTAAGAACAATGGAACGATCAAGTGATGTTATAGATATGGAACGTGAAAGAAAGCACCGTTTTATGAGCCCTGGGGCGCTACGGAGAGAAATTCGAAATCTTCTTGAACAAGGTCTCCCCCCAGAAATCATTGAAGAAATATTGGAGGGCAAAGGTCCATCTCGCGCAATAAAGGAGTTTGCTAGAGATATTGCGCGCGAGATGGAAGAGGAAGATTCAAATGATGTATCCGAGGGCTAACAATGTCATAAACTCGGACCCCAAAAAGCTGCGCTGCGCTTCGCTTCGCATTTTGAGTCCGGTTATGGCTGGCGTTATACGTAAAAACTACAATTTCACAAAGGTAACTTCATGTTTTCTTTAGCTATGCTACTGGGAATTTTGGCTCACCCTTTACTTGGGGTAATGGGATTTTACAAATTGTTCCATCTAAATCTCCCAATTTGGAAATGGATAGTAATAGTACTCATTTCTTTAATTACTCCTCTGATATTGCAGTATTTTTTTTACAGATCATTTGCTGATCAAGAGGTAGACAATATGTATTTTGCATTTAAAACAATATACACATTTCTTATGCCATATTTACTTATTGGTCTTATAAGCTCACAATTTAGTAAATTCATATCAAATCTTTCTTTTGCATGTTTGTTGCCTTCAATAATATATGCGTTTTCTTTTGGAGAAGAATTCTTTAGTTATTTCAATATATCTGTAAAGTACTAAATATATGACAAAATAGTATAACGAATAAGGATAGATTGTGTGAGTGAGGCACGAACGAACCACAATCTTATCCGGGGTTGGACAAGCCCGGCCTCTCAAAGGAAATAAATATTGCTCTGGAATATACTGGAAGCACTACCAGAATGGTAGTGCTGAACGCAGGACGTAGAAATGCATTCGCCTGTATCAGGCGTTAAAAAGCGGCTCGCTGCTCATAAAAGAGTTTTCCTCCCGTGGTCTTCTTGACGGTGAAGCGGCGTCTCGCTTAAAGGTTACCCGGGTTGGCGGTAAGAATTTCTAAAGCACACAATGCGCATCGGTTGATTGCAGTGAGGGCAGGCAAACACTGGTCGGGGGCGAGGCGGCTGCGGCCTGATAACGACGTGCAGGACCAACTGGACCAGCATACGGATTTTTTTCGCATTCCCGTGCAGAAATCCATATTCGCGCAGCCGCCTAAACCCGTTTGGCAGGACATGTTGAAGAAGCAGACGCAGAAACTCTTCTCCCCTAAGCGTCCTCTTCTGCATTGTCCCGGTAGCGCTGTCCCGGTACCTAAAGGTTACTTCGCCGTTGGTATTGGCAATGATGTTTTTTTCTCCAATCACGCCTCGGTACAAATACCTTGCGAGGTATTTTAAGGCCGGTGCGCCGGTGCCCATATGGTCGCAGTGGACAACCCATTTTTTCGGAACTTTGTCTGTGATCCGCAAGCCGATAGCATCTGCTCCGGCCAGGAACTTACCGCGAAAGGCTTTGGCCAAGGCAAAACCGTTGAAGAGATATTTCCCCGATAGCTTTTTCCAAACCCGAGCCTGTTGGTCAATGCCACCTCCAGGGATCAGGACGTGGATATGCGGGTGAAATTCCAATCTCCTTGAATGGGTGTGCAGGACCATGGTCATGCCGATCTCGGCGCCCAAAGATTTTGCATTGCGGGCGAATGAACGCAGGACTTCGGCAGCACACCGGAACATGAGCGAATAGACCTCTCCCTGGTGACGATAAGCCAACGAACGCAGCTGATAGGGCAAGGTAAAGGTCACCATGAAATAGGGCACAGGCAGGAGCTTTTCCCGTTGTTTGTCGATCCAGAGACTGGTCAGGTGATTTTGGCAGCGCGGGCAATGGCGGTTACCACAGGAGAGAGGCCGCCATTGGCCATGATGGCAGTCAGGGCACTGCACGTAGAGTTCCCCGGAAGCAGGCGTTCGGCAACGGAGAATCGCATCAAGGGCCTTGCGTTGTTCTGGCAGGATGGTTTTGCCGAACCGCGCCATGAAGACATCATAATATTGGTGAACAAGAGTGGCCAGGTCCATAGTTATCTCCCTGCCGGATTGAGTTGCAGTGAGTTGACCAAGGCATTGATCGTTGCCTGGCTATCCAGTTCGGCAACATCGGTGAGATGAGTGTAACGGGCAGTAGTCGTGGGGCTGGCATGCCCCAGCAGAGCCTGGATATGCCTTAGGCTCAGGCCGGACTCGAGCAGGTGGGTAGCGAAGCTGTGGCGAAGGCTGTGGATCGAGACTTTTTTTTAATTCCACAGGAGGTGACAACGGCCTTCATGGCCTGCTGAGCACCGCCATTATTCATGTGGTTTGTCGCCTGTCGGATCGTTTCCATTGATCCCCGGTAATTGGGAAACAACAACTTCGGGTGCTGGTGTTCACGCCAGAGCAGGCGTAACGCTTCCAAGGTGCGGTTCGGCAACGGGACAAGACGATCTTTATGCCCCTTACCGCGACGGATATGGACCTTCATATGGCCGGTATCGATATCACCGACCTGAAGAGACAAAGCCTCTTCCAGGCGAAGCCCCATGGAATAGGTGGTGAAGAGAAAGACGCGATAGCGGAGCTCCCGGCAGCCATGAATGATCCTGCCGATCTCTTCGCGGGTCAGGATATCCGGAATGGTTTTAACGACAGGTGCTTTGACGATGTTGAGCCACTGCCAATCCGTCTCCAGAACATGTTTCCAGAAAAACATGAGACCGAGCCGGTCCAGCTTGACTGTGCTCCAAGAGTACCCCTTGACCAATTTGGCAAAGTACTCTTCCAGCTCTTGCACGCTGAGCTTGTCGGGGCAACAATCGAAATATGAGACCAGTCGACGCACAGCTCGGCCATAAGCATCTATTGTTTTGGCGCTTTTCCCTTGTAGCGCAAGCTTTTGCAGGTGGCGTTCATAGAGGGACTCGAATCGTTTAATTTCGGCTTTGTTCATAGTATACTCCTTGCTGTAAGTGTTTGAAAATTAAACTCTTACACGAGTATACACTGGTTTTTATTCTGCCGCGCAGCGGCTTCGTCCAACAAGGCGGTGCACCGGACGCGCTAACGCGCGCCGGTGACCTTAATCGTTCTTGGCGACTTCGTCGCCAAGAATCGCGGTGCTGACTTCGTCAAGCTCCTTGCCCCGGCGCCTTGCGCCGGAACAAGGAGCTTGACCAGACACCGTGCACATCACAACCAAGCTACGTTTGCTTGCGCTGCACACGGCGCTGGTCAGCACCGCGATTGTGCAGAAGGAAATTATTATGCTGAGATTTATTAAGTATTTTGTATTTCTAAGTTTAATTGCTTCAAATGCAATGGCTGGACAGGTCCCAGGCACTTCGGTGAATATAACTCCCCCAAATGGTTTCGTCGAAGCCGACCGTTTCCCAGGGTTCATGAATGAAGCCACCGGTTCCTCCATCATGGTTTCTGAGATCCCTGGTCCATACGTTGAAGTAACAGCAGGATTCGCTGATCATAATCGAATGCGAGCCCAAGGTATTTCGCTTCTGAGCAAGACCCATGTCAAAATTAATGGCCTTTCCGGAATGTTGCTTCACGTCGAACAGACTGCTTATGGTACTCTCTTCAAAAAATGGATGGTGGCCGTAGACCGTTCCGGGGCTACAACCCTCATTGTTGCTACGTACCCTGAAGTTATGGCAAAGCAAGGGATACTTCTTAAAGAAGCAGTTCTCTCTGCCACCTTCGGTAAAGAAACCGATCCTGCTGATGCTCTCACCTTCAGTGTAACACCATTGCCTCCACTAAAGATGGCCAAGGTCTTTGGGCAGAATATGATTCTGGCACCAGGCGGACGTTTCCCAGTGAAGGATGAAAATATTCCGTTCATGATTTTAGGGCTATCCGCATCAGAGGATTTAGCTATATCAAATAAAAAAGCATTTTCTGAAAGCCGTGTAATGAAAACCGCCACAGTTAATAATATCAGTGTTGATCAGAGCACTCCTATCAAAATTGGCGATCTATCAGGCTATGCGACTACAGCCAAAGGAGAGGGTGATGATACAGCTACCCCTCTTACAATCTATCAAGTTCTTTTGTTTGACACAGCGGGATACTGCGTGATTCAGGGAATAACACCATCCACAGAGAAAAGCACATTTATTCCTATTTTTCAAACGATAGCCAAGTCATTCAAAATGAAAAAAAAGCACAACCAGTAGGTGCACGGGAGCCTTCCGCTGGCGCTACAGGCCCCGTGACCTTGGTGTTCTTGGCGACTTCGTCGCCAAGAATCGCGGAGCTGACTTCGTCAGCTCCGCGATTAGGCATCATCAGGAAAATCAATGCACATTTTTACCACACTAGATAAAGAATCGTGCCTTAAAGCCATAGAAGAGGAAGGGGCAAGTCGATTGTCTATCATCTGAAAGTTAAAGATATTGAAGACTACAAGAAATGGCTGAAAGAAACTGAGCATAGCTTTAGTGGCAAAAGATTATATCGAGTTAAGGCTGACCCAGTTGCTCGAGAAGGAATGTTGGTGGATGAAATTTTGATCGACGAATTTTCCTCATTACAAGAGGGGCTCAATTCCTTGTCCACCTTCGGTGGTGCTCTAGAACGGTTTTGTTCTGAGCATGTCATCTTAGCAATTAAGCCGGAACCATCGATTGTTTTTCATATGGTTAAATGGATGTCATGGCTTATTAGGTTGTTCAAAGGGACTACCGATAAAGGTACACCTAGCGCTAATTGGAGCGCTGATAATATTGCTGTTTGGCCAGATGACAAGCAAATGGAAGTAGCAAGAGCTCAAAATCTGGATGAGACACTATTTGTTTACAATCTAAATAAATATAAGCCGGTCGCCGAGTACAGAGGTTTTAGCGAAGACAGTAAAAATGTTAGCGAAAAGGAAGCATATGATCGCTATTCCAAAGTTGCAGGTTTTGAATTGCTGAGAAGAGGGGCATACCCAGTTTATGGTGGAAAGCCTATTTGTTTATTCAGCGGTCACAAGGATTGTATGCTAGCGGAGCATTGGGATCATTTTATATTTGTTCGTTATCCTCAGCGTCGCACCCTTCTAGCCACGATTGAAAGCGAAGAATTTCACAAAGGTGAAGTCCACCGCGATGCAGGGCTTGAACGTGTAGCAATTTTCATGGGCAAAGAAGCCTAACGAACAAGGATAGATTGTGTGAGTGAGGCACGAACGAACCACAATCTTATCCGGGGCTGGACAAGCCCGGTCTCACAAAGGAAATAAATATTGCTCTGGAATATGCTGGAAGCGCTACCAGGATGGTAGTGCTGAACGCAAGACGCAGGAATGCATTCGCCTGTATCAGGCGTTAAAAAGCGGCTCGATGCTCATAAAAGAGTTTTCCTCCCGTGTGTTTCTTGGCGGTAAAGCGGCGCCTCGCTTAAAGGTTACCCGGGATGACGGTAGTCATTTCTAAAACACACAATACGCATCGCTTGATCGCAGTGCGGACAGGCAAACACTGGTCGGGGGCGAGGCGGCTGCGGCCTGATAACGACGTGCAGGACCAACTGGACCAGCATACGGATTTTTTTCGCATTCCCGTGCAGGAATCCATATTCGCGCAGCCGCCTGAACCCGTTTGGCAGGACATGTTGAAGAAGGAGACGCAGAAACTCTTCTCCCTTAAGCGTCCTCTTCTGCATTGCCCCTGTAGAACTGTCCCGGTACCTGAAGGTCACTTCGCCATTGGTGTTGGCAATAATGTTTTTTTCTCCGATTACGCCTCGGTATAAATACCTTGCGAGGTATTTCAAGGCAGGTGCGCCGGTGCCCATATGGTCGCAGTGGACCACCCATTTTTTCGGGACTTTGTTTGCTTTCTGGTGATGACAGGCCAACGGACGCAGCTGATAGGGCAAAGTGAAGGTCACCATGAAATAGGGTACAGGCAGGTGATTTTGGCAGCGTGGGCAATGGCGGTTGCCACAGGATAGTGGGCGCCACTGACCATGCTGACAGTCAGGGCACTGCACGTAGAGTTCTCCGGCGGCAGGCGTCCGACAACGTAGAATCGCATCAAGAGCTTTGCGTTGATCAGGCAGAAGAGTTTTGCCGAACCTGGCCATGAAGGCATCGTAATACTGGTGAACAAGAGTGGCTAGATCCATGGTCACCTCCCTGCCGGGTTGAGTTGCAGCGAGTTGACCAAGGCATTGATCGTTGAGTGGCTGTCCAGTTCGGCAACATCGGTGAGGTGGGTGTAACGGGCTGTGGTTGTGGGGCTGGCATGACCAAGCAATGCCTGGATATGCCGCAGGCTCAGGCCGGACTCAAGCAGGTGTGTAGCGAAACTGTGACGAAGGCTGTAGATCGAGACTTTTTTTAATTCCACAGGAGGTGACAACGGCCTTCATGGCCTGCTGAGCACCGCCATTATTCATGTGGTTTGTTGCCTGGCGGATTGTTTCCATTGATCCACGGTAATTGGGTAACAACAACTTCGGGTGCTGGTGTTCACGCCAGAGCAGACGTAACGCTTGTCGGGGCAACGATCAAAATACGAGACCAACCGACGCACAGCCCTGCCATAGGCGTCGATTGTTTTGGCGCTTTTCCCTTGTAGCGCAAGCTTTTGCAGGTGGCGCTCATAGAGGGACTCGAATCGTTTAATTTCGGCTTTGTTCATAGTATACTCCTTGCTGTAAGTGTTTGAAAATTAAACTCTTACACGAGTATACACTGTTTTTTATTCTGCCGCGCAGCGGCTTCGTCCAACAACCGACTACACACGAACCCCGCAAAGGGTGCATCCGATAGTTATGGGATTTAAAGGATTGCCGCTATATATTGGGGCTACTTTTTCTTGCTGAGCACTACATGAAGTGCAGCGAGAGCAATTTGCCATAAGTATC
Source organism: uncultured Desulfobulbus sp. (assembly GCF_963664075.1). Taxonomy (NCBI): domain Bacteria; kingdom Pseudomonadati; phylum Thermodesulfobacteriota; class Desulfobulbia; order Desulfobulbales; family Desulfobulbaceae; genus Desulfobulbus; species uncultured Desulfobulbus sp. The sequence goes on along the minus strand of NZ_OY760916.1, from coordinate 4,529,000 downwards.
GGATGCACCCGCCAGGAATTCAACCAGCGGAAGGGAAGGAAAGGGGCCTATTGGGAAGATCGGTATCACGCTACTGCAGTTGAGAGTGGCGATCATTTGCTGCAATGCGCTGTGTATATCGATCTGAACATGGTGAGAGCAGGAGTTGTGCAGCACCCTTCCGAATGTTTTTTTCCGGATACAATGAAATCCAGCAACCAAAACGTAAAAATGTATTGATAGATTATGATCGCTTACAAGAGCTTCTTGGATTCGACACCTATGGTACCTTGCAAGCGACTCACCGACAATGGTTTGAGAGCTGCCTCAAAGAAGGAATTCCTCTTCGCGATGACAAGTGGAGTCGCTCTGTGGCAGTCGGAAGCGAGCGTTTTATCGAAGAACTGAAGGAAACGATGGGTACAATGGTGTTGGGGAGGAAGATTGTAGAGTCTGGGAAATCATTCCATCTTCGCGAGGCACAAGCCTCCTATTCCTCTCATTTAGGGAATGAAAAACTGAAATAACAGGGGGTTGACTTGGCCCGACCCCTCAGACAACCCAAAAAAATACGAAATCAAGAAGGAATCTGACTATGAATAGATTGTGCTGGAACTATTTTGCAATCGGTTTTGTTTTGTTATTTTTGTCGTCTAATGCCTTAGCTGGAGCTTGGCTGGAAACAAAAACTGAATATGACAGCGATGGGGATGGAACTATCGATCTCATATTCTATCAAATTTACGATACTGATGGCATCTTAACAGAAACCAGAGGCGACGATGATGCTGACGGCACCATAGACTATATCTCTTATTTCCTTTACAACACCGACGGATATGAGGAGATATGCAAATTAGATTCTGATGCCGATGGAAACATCGATCAAATCATGTATTTTTCAAGCACAGATAACGGAGCAGTCAGTATAACTGAGTATGACAATGATGCTGATGGTACTATTGACACTAACTCATATGCGAAATTCAATTGCCTCCCCCTTCCTACAATCATGAAAAATTATGAAGGGACAGGAGCATATGACGGGAATGGGGCTTTAGAATCTATATCATACTATACATATGATAATAACTGCAACGAATCCATATGGAAATATGACGAGGATGCTGATGGCAATATTGACGAGATCACCTACTCCACATATGATTCGCAGTGCCATCTAATAGAACAAAAATCTGACGATGACAATGATGGTAATTTTGAATCTATAATCACAAGTACATACAACGAAAAAGGGCTGATCATCCAGATGGAAAGCATCAACTCATATGAATATTACGGCATAAGCCAGACCAGCCAATATCTCTCCAGTTACACCTACACATACGATATCTATGGCAATGTAATTAAAACCGAGACTCAATCTCATAGCTCTGTAACTTTTAGCGGCCAGACAATAGAATCTGACTCCACGTACATTACATATTCGACCTGGGAATATTTTGAAAATGCTGACTCGGCATCGTATGAATCAACATGCGGGTGCCCTGATGGAGCGGATACTGCAGAGTGTTCCGATGATGACAGTGATACAGGAACTCAGAACAACACTTCTTCAGCCAAAATAATCATACCAACTATTATTCAACTTCTGCTGCAGTAATATTTAAGAGGATCAACACACTTTGCTACACCTTTGCCGACAGCCCCCTCCCCGTGCTGCCTGGCTTTTACCAGCATCCGTGCGCGTTCATTGGTGCATTGCCATGCGCTCGTGGATTCAGGCTTTTTTTCAATGGAAAAAGGAGAGTACAATGAAAATCAAAAAATTTATCGTGATTGGACTCGCGATTGGAACCATATTCTCTGTTGGCATCGCTGTTGGAGCGCAACTCCACATGCAGAACGCGATGGCACTGCTCCAAAATGCCAGACATGAGTTACAGCAGGCTCCAGAGGATACGCAGGGCCACCGAGCCCGTGCCCTAAAATTTGTTAACCAAGCGGTGTATGAAATACATGCAGGCATGAACAGTCCAAAGTAGATTGTTTGCCCTTGGTACAGGACTTCGACCTGCCTGCAATAAAAATGCGGTCACACTTCCACTAAGGTCATAATCCGTGAGCAATCATCGGAGTACAGCACGCGTGTTCATTTGCCTGTAACACACTGATAAAGTTTACTTTAATCGGCATGTCACAAACAACGAAACTGACGCACTTATGAATGCTCACGGACCTGGTCCATTTTGACTTTCAAAACCAGCGCTCTGCGCCCATAACTGAAGAACTGCGGGCAGTACTCCAATCCCATTTTAGAGACCTCGCTCCAGCCTGATGATGTGGCGCTTCGTGCCAAATCAATATCGTCATGAGACTTAAGAAAAATGTACGCATTTAAATATGACGAAGATTTTGGATGAATTCAGGTAAAAGTCTCAAGCTGCCCCCTCATTATAGTTTTTAGCGGTATTTTTTTTAGTCTTTCGGTAATGTATCGAAAGATTTGTAAAATTTTGCGAATTAAATATCAGGAGATCGTCAAGCCAAGAGAAAAGGGGGAGAGAGCTGTGAAAAAAATTTTTATATTTTTAGCAATTTTATTAGCTGTTTTTTGGTGCAGTTACGCTAGCTCGGCAACATACGACGCCACTGGAACGTGGGATTATTCAGCAAATAATAGTTGGAATACTTGCGATGAGTCAAATTACAATTGGTCGAGCTCGGCGGAAGTAACGCAAGAGGGAAATAGTGCTACTATTTACGATGCAAATACTGGAGTGACATACAGTGGTACAGTCAGTAGTTCCAGTTACACTCTGTCTGCTTCATATTATGAAGATGGAGGCAGGCTGACTGAAACTGTAAATTTCACTCTGTCTTCGAGCAGCTCAGGGCAAGGGACCATTGCATGGACATGGACCGACGGTTACTGGTCCTGTCGTGGTGGCTCAGATATTACACTTCAAAAAGAAACCTATATATTGAGTGGTAGAGTCTATTCGGAGAGTACCAGTGGATCGGTCGTGGAGGGAGCAACCATTTCAATAGCTGGAAAAACAGACTCAACCGACGCAAATGGCTCTTTCAGTATCTCTGGTATTCCAGGAGGTACCTACACCTTAAGCATCAGCGCAACGGATTATACCCCCTATACCGATTCCTCGTATACCGTCAGCTCGAGTCAAAACGATCTCAATTTCATTTTGATACCCATCGTCCAGGATCAAGCTAATTTCATTCCCTACACACCTACTGGCTGGTCGGGGCCAATCGTGGTATCAAATGTGAAGGAAACTCATACCAATAGCGACCAGTTGTTGACCACGGACACGCTCTACATCGACTGGGCCGTGAGTAATAATGGTAGTGCGGACAGTGGTGAAAATTTTGTATTTTGCAAACTGTACCTGGATGGTGTGGAAGAGCACGCCTGGTCACTCACAAGTTCACTTCCTGCTGGTTACTATACGCCGCTCAATGATTATTCACTTGGGCAGCTTTCTGCAGGCTCTCATCAGATACAAATAGTGGCGGATCCTACCGACTCAGTGGTTGAAAGCAATGAGACCGACAACTCTTTCCAGGTGACCATAGAGGTCTCTGTACCACTGCCTCTCTCTGAGTTCAACTCTGAAACGAAGAGTGGGTTTGCCCCCTTGACGGTCAATTTCAGTGATCAATCATCAGGAGACATTACGCAATGGGCATGGAATTTTGGAGATGGGGCGACAAGTACAGAACAAAATCCAAGTCATGTGTACGTAAAAGCAGGGGTATATCCAGTCAGCTTGACCGTGACCGGATCAGCGGGATCTGTAACAGAAACGAAAGCAGGGTATATTACCGTAAAATCGAGAAAGGCTATGCCATGGATCCCACTGCTTCTTAAGAATTGATTGCAACTGGAGCATCTGATACTTACAGCGCAAAGGGATCAAGTCTATTTTTGATTTTTAACTATATCGTGCAGAAAAACTCAGGAGAGCTAGAGAACTTCTATTGGGAGCATCCGAAGCTTATGGAATATCTGAATGCGAGACTGAATAGTGCTGAGACTTCTCCCTTTGGTCGAAATGACGGATGCCGGAATCCTTTGCTTAAAAGGGGCACGCTCTGGTTGTCTGATAGGACAACAATATTGCCCATGCCAGAGCTCAACACTTCCAGTCTCTGTCATCCCCGAACGAATGTGAGGGATCTCTAATCAGAACTTGAAGCTTGTTGCAGATCTCTCTGCCATAAAGAGCGGATGCTCCCCCCGACATTTTGTTTAGAATCGACTCCAGGGGTGGGTGGGCTCAATAATTACACAACCGTATCGGCTTAACAACCTTGGGCTGCTTGAGAATTCTGTTTCCCCTAGCCGCAACTGAACAAGGCGTTCAACATCTTTACCAACTAATACCTATGATTCTTGATTCTCTTGAAAATTTGCCTTCCTATTACGGTTTAAACAGTGGTTTTGAAAAAGCATTTGGCTTTCTCTCTCGAAAAGATTTGAGCAATTTAGCCACTGGAAAATATGAAATTGACGAGGATCGAATTTTTGCCATCATTGTGAATGAGCTTGGCGAGACAGCGAAAGAAGCAGGACTCCTGGAGGTACATCGCAAGTATGTCGATATCCAGCTTGTCCTCTCTGGAACAGACGAAATGGGGTGGAAGCCCAAGGCCCTCTGCACCAATCCAGCAGATGATTTTGACGAAGAAAGTGATGCGCAAAATTTTACCGATAAACCAGATGGCTGGTTTGCTGTTCCTCCAAATTATTATGCGATTTTCTTCCCTGAGGATGCACATATGGCGATGTTTTCTTCGGGCATCATCCATAAAGTCATCGTCAAGGTTGCCATTGACGAAAAATAGGCATGTCCTCTCAGCGTGGTAGAGCCGGGGATTTAGGCAAACAAGTAAGAAGAGATTAACTATTGGAGTACAGCGGGTTTAAGCGATCAGAGGGTACTCCCTGAAAAAAAATCGTTTCATCGAAACTGTAAGCGGTTGCGGGGTGCCGGAGATGCTAGGCATCGGCCAGTGCAGCGTACAGCTGTACGTAAGCAGGCCGATAACACCGCAGATTCGGTGCCCCGCGATCGCTTACCAGCGAGTTTGTACTCCCGCCGGTTGCAAGCCCTACCACCCGGGGTTTTCTCAGCGGCGCGGCTGCCCTTTCTTTTCGCCCTTTTCTTTGGGCAAGCAAAGAAAAGGGTGCCCCTCCGGCGAGGAGACCCAAAGTAAACACCTGCGACGCGCCCCCCCACGACCGTGCTCAAATCCAAGTACCCCCTGCCAATCATCACAAATGTTTCCGAAAAAACACCGGAGCCAACCGATCAATCAAACACTCCCTTGCTCCCGGTCGTGCCCCCTCTATAAAACCGACATGCCCCCCATACTGCTGTATGGCTAACTCCACCCCCGGCCCCACCTGTTCCTGCCTCGGCACATTATGCGGATACATGAAGGGATCATCCTGGCTGTGTAAAATCAGGGTCGGCACGGTAATGCCTTTGAGATAGTGAATGGAGCTGCACTGCTGATAGTAGGCATCAGCACCGGCAAAGCCGTTGAGGGGTGCAGTTATCTGTTCGTCATACTGCCAGAGGGTACGAATGTGATCCAGGTCGACCTTGATAGGCGAGGGCGTCTGGGCAAACTTGCGCAGGTAGGAACGCTTGAGCTTGTTCATCAGGTAGCGCTGATAGATGCGCGATGGCCCTTTTTCCAAGCGCCTGGCCGCATCTGCCAGGACAAAGGGGACCGAGACAGCCATGGCCGTCTGGACAAGGGCCTTGTCTCCGTACAGCCCCAAATAACGAAGCAGAAGATTCCCGCCCAGAGAAAATCCCAAAGCTGCCGAAACCGCACGCCCGTCTGCTGCCAACAGCGCAAGCACTTCGGCCAGATCCTCTGCCGCACCGGAGTGGTAGGTGCGGGATAAGCGATTGGGTTCATGACTGCAGCCCCGAAGAAACATAAAGACAGGCTGAAACCCAGACTGAGCCAGAGTGGAGAGAACCGGACGCGCGTAATGGGAGCGCAGATTCCCTTCCAAGCCATGCAACATAAGGACAATAGGGCCTTGGGCTTTTTCCACCCAGGCGAGATCGATAAAATCTCCATCAGCGAGCTCCAGCCGCTCTTCCCGCAATTCCAGCTGTGGCTGATGGCGAAAAAACTTGGGCCAGAGGGTCTGCAGATGGGGGCTGCGCAACCACCAAGGAGGTGTGAGATCCGAGGCAGCCTGCTGTCCTTCAATGTGGTCTTTATTACTCATCGCTTTGTTCTTCTTATATTTTTTCCCGTTGCCGAGGAGGAACATTCCTGGTTATGATCGACCATTTAAAACGGAAATTTCCGTGAATATCATTACGGACAGGTAAGTCGCTCTCTGCCCGCCCATTTTAAAAGTTCCAATGATCAGGAGGAGATATCAGCATGGCAAATTTTCTTTTTGTATTACGGGATAACCATTTCGAGAAAGCAACACGCTGCTTTCAGTTCGCTAAAATTGCTCATTCCAAGGGCCATACCGTCAACCTCTTCTTCATCGACAGCGGTGTTGACTGGGCCATGAAAGACAAAGACGGGAGTGAAAAAACCGTGACCGGCGACTGCGTCAACGATTACCTGCCCTACCTGGTGGAAAACGAAGTGCAGACAGGTATCTGTACCCCCTGCGCTAAAAATCGCCAGCTTGATGAGGCTCAATTCCACACTAACATGGCCCTTGATGGCGGCCCGCACCTGATCGATATGGCCGCCGAAGCCAAGGTCTTTAATTTTTAAGCTGACACTGTAACAACGGTGAGCTCAATAAATATCAGCTGCAAACCAATGATGTTTCGGTAAATTGTGGCCCTCTGTCGCGGGCAAGGCCCGCTTCTACAGCCCCTCAGTTATCCTCGAATTTGTAGATACAAGGAGGCGGGCCTTGCCCGCGACAAATAGACTAGCTGAATTACAGGGGTCGTCATACAAAAAAGCCGAAAACCAGCATATGGCCTTCGGCTTTTTTTATCAACGGTGTTTGGGGAAATGATCAGTACTGGGCAGTTCTTATTCCGCAAAAAGATGATAAAAAATATCAGACATATAGACAACGCCAACCAAACGACCGTTATCCACGACTGAAATACGGCGGAGGTTGTTTTTAATCAACCGATCCAGAACCGACATCAGCGGCTCATCCGGGGCTACGCTCATGAGGTTATCATTCATGACGTGCACCACCTTTTTGTGTTTGAGCTCGGCAACGAACTCGTCAAGATCGCCGGTCCAATTCACATCATACCCTTCCACCCCGTAATTCAGGTACGAGGGACGCAGGTGGTAGAGAATGTAATACATGCTGATGGTACCAACCAGGCCGTTATCATAATCGACAACCATGAGGCTGACGGTTTTATGCCCGGTGGGTCGGACTTTGGCGCTGAGAATTCGTTTAATCGCCTGCTCCACTGGAGCATCCATGTAAATGGTATCAAAATTTTTCGTCATGATGTCGCGGGCGAATAATTGCATGCATTCTCTCCTTTACGAAAACGGATGGATAACTGACACTCTGCCACAGCAGGATTCTCCTGGTTCCCACCTCTGCTGATGGGTGGTTTTCTGTACCACAACTTGCCTACAGTTTACCACGTTAAAACGGAGATTTTGTAAAAAATCAATAATCCTTCACATGGTTGACCACCTCGTCCGTTTTTCGACAATTCTCCATCGAATATGCATCACTTTTTAGCACAAACGAGTACCACTGGTGAGCGGCAATGAAGCTTTTATCTCCGTTTTGGCAATTCATCTCAAGCGGGAGTATCGTTTTTTTCAAGATGAACATTGCAAGGATGAATCTGGCAAAGATCAAAAGCAAACCAATAACTAACAATTTGACTTTAGCTCAATTTTGTGTAATTAGAGGGTGCTGAATTCTCATCAGTGTTCTCAATTTCTCGGCGTTCGCTGAGACCTAGAATAAATATTTGGCTGAAGGAGGTTTCAATTGATCGGGTTCGAAGCGATTTCACACCACAACGGCTGGGTCGCTGCAGCGACTGGTGCCTGTATCGTTTTTAGTGGGCTATCATTGCTTTCTTTTATTATTTCCCAATTGCATAAACTGGTCGCTTTAATTGACCGACCGCCCAGAGCCAAAGTTGCCGTTATTCAGGAAGAAAAGCCCGCTATTCCACCGCTTCCTGACAGTCCCACCGATATCACTATTTCGATCACCCGTTTTCAACCTCTGATCGATGAGTTGGACCCTGAATTCGAACTGGCCGAACTCTATATCCTTGCGAAAAAATATCATGTCCCCCACCCCCACCTGTCCATTCGTTCCTTGATCGAATCCGGCAAATTGCAGCCATTGGGAGACGGTATCTTTCGCTTTATAGCTTAATTTCGACCACCATCTAGTACCAAGGGGGACTATTCATGGATCTTTTTCTACAGTTTTTACACAATACAGGTTTCGGCCTTGCCGATTACCGCAATCTGATCATGATTGCGGTGGGTATACTGCTCGTCTACCTGGCCATTGCCAAAAAATACGAGCCGCTTTTGCTGCTTCCTATCGGTTTTGGCGTTATTCTTGGCAACATTCCTTTTTTCAAAGGATTTGGCATCGGCATCTATGAGGCCAACTCGGTTCTCCATTACCTCTATTTTGGAGTAACCAGCGGTGTCTACCCCTCGATCATCTTCCTTGGCCTGGGGGCCATGACCGACTTTTCCTTCCTTCTGGCTAATCCTAAACTGATGTTGTTGGGTGCCGCCGCCCAGATGGGTATCTTTTTTACCTATCTCAGTGCGCTGGCACTGGGATTTGATCCCTTTGAAGCCTCATCCATCGCCATTATCGGTGGCGCTGATGGCCCGACCTCAATCTTTTTAACCGCTAAACTGGCACCGCATCTCATTGGCCCGGTCGCCATCGCTGCCTACTCCTACATGGCGCTGATTCCAATTATTCAGCCGCCGATCATGAAGCTTTTGGTCAGTAAGGAGGATATGAAAATCCGCATGCCTGAGATGCGCGAGGTCTCGAAAAAAGAGCTGATCATCTTCCCGGTTGTCGGCATGATTCTCTGTACCTTTCTCGCCCCGGCCTCTATCCCCCTGCTCGGGCCCTTTTTCTTTGGTAATATCATGAAAGAGAGCGGTGTGGTTGACCGATTGGCCAACACCGCCCGTACTGCAATCATCGATACGGCAACCATTCTGGTGGGCCTGACTGTGGGTGCCTCTACCCAAGGCGATGTCTTTCTCAACGCCAAATCCGTGGGTATCTTTGCCCTTGGAGCCGTCGCCTTCAGCATCGCCACCTCGTCGGGTCTGTTGTTTGCTAAATTCATGAATCTCTTTCTCAAACAAAAAATCAACCCGCTGTTGGGAGCTTCCGGGGTTTCCGCTGTCCCCGGCTCTGCCCGTGAGGTCCACCTTATGGGACTCAAAGCCGATCCCAACAATTATCTCCTGATGCACGCCATGGCCTGCAACTCCTCAGGCGTTATAGGCTCAGCGGTGTGTGCGGGTATTTTGTGGAGTTTTCTTATGGGGTAAGGGGCCTGCGAGCCCAGTTGCCGCCGACTTCATACCCATACCTACATTTTTTTAGGGAGCAGAGTATTATCTATCCCCTAATTTTTTCGCCTTTCCTAAAAGACTGGCAGGAATCACTCCTGCCAGTCTTTCTTTTTTTTAGAGACGGCCCCTTTCCATCTGTGCTAGATTAATTATATTATGACCTGCGGGCGCCCCAACTCAACACGAGGAACCAGCCCGTTTCAACACCGTGCGCTGACAGAAATGCAAAGCAAGTACGGTGATCCAACCGGGGAAATCGACTACCGACTCTATCCGTCGGGCCTGAGTTCGACGGACTACAGGGTATCTTGACAAATTGCTTTTTCTTCCACTCTCACGGAGTCTGACGCGTAGCTCGTCACTCTCAAAATTTTATCCTTGGAGGGTCATACCTCTGCCTACGGTAAAATTTTGCGCGCGCCTTGAGCTTGATTGAAAATCTCATTCTTCAAGACACCCAACAGACATAAACCAGTGAATCTGACCGGTCTCTTTGCTAAGGCACGGGAAGATTCCGCCACCAGGTAATGGGATCATATGGATACACAATACCAGGCAACCTTGGAAACCCTAGAGCGGCTACGGGCGGAATCCGTTTCCGCTGGCGGGGAGAAACAACTGGAAATGCAGCACAAGAAAGGCAAGCTGACCGCCAGGGAACGCTTGAACCTGCTGCTTGACGATGGATCTTTTGAAGAGTTCGACGTACTCAAGATCAGTCGGGGTTCCAGTCTTGGCGGGGAAAAGAGTTACCTTGGTGACGGCGTCGTTACGGGGCATGGCTCCATTGATGGCCGCGAGGTTTTTGTTTTCAGCCAGGATTTCACGGTCCTCGGCGGATCCCTGGGCGAGGCCCATGCCCAGAAAATATGCAAGGTCATGGACCTAGCCATGAAGGTGGGGGCGCCCATCATTGGACTCAGCGACTCGGGCGGTGCCCGTATTCAAGAAGGTGTCGATGCTCTGGGCTCTTACGGTGAAATCTTTCATCGCAACGTCCGCTCTTCCGGGGTGATCCCGCAGATCTCCTGCATCATGGGTCCCTGTGCCGGTGGCGCGGTCTACAGCCCCTCCATTACCGATTTCGTTTTCATGGTGGAGGACTCCTCCTATATGTTCGTTACCGGCCCCAGCGTGGTCAAGACCGTGACCCATCAAGAAATCACCTCCGAGGACCTCGGCGGTGCCAGTGTCCATGCGTCCAAAAGCGGCGTGGCTCACTTCACGGTACATAACGATGTCCTGGCCCTGCGCGAGGTACGCCGGTTGATCAGCTATCTGCCTTCAAACAATAAACTGCGGGCTCCCATCCTTGACCTCAGCGATGCACCCGATCGTACCGATCCTGCCTTGGACTTTCTGGTACCCAGTAATCCTACTCAGTCCTACGACATGAACGTCCTGATCCACTCTATCCTTGATGGGGCAGAGTTCATGGAGGTACATGCCGGTTTTGCCCGCAACATTATCTGCGGTTTTGGCCGCCTGGGGGGCCAGACGGTCGGCCTGGTGGCCAATCAGCCAGCGGTCCTGGCCGGGGTTCTCGATAACGATGCATCCTACAAAGCAGGACGTTTCGTCCGCTTCTGCGATGCCTTTAACATCCCCCTGATCACCCTGGTCGACGTCCCCGGCTTCATGCCCGGCCCGGATCAGGAGCACGGCGGCATCATTCGCCACGGCGCAAAACTGCTCTATGCCTTCACCGAGGCCACGGTACCCCGTATCTCAGTCATCATCCGTAAGGCCTATGGCGGTGCCTATCTGGTAATGAACTCCAAGCACATCCACTGCGATGTCAACTACGCCTGGCCCACCGCCGAAATCGCGGTCATGGGCCCCAAAGGGGCGGCTGAGGTTATCCACAGAAAAGAGATCGCGGCGGCCGATGATCCGGAGACCGTGCTCAACGAAAAGATGGAAGAGTACAAGCAGACCTTTGCCAACCCCTTCCTGGCAGCCAAACGGGGCTATATCGACGATGTTATCTTCCCCCGGGACACCCGCTCGCATCTCATTCGTACCCTGCAGATGCTGGATTCCAAAAAAGTCCAAGGCCCGGATCGTAAACACGGAAATATTCCCCTGTGAGGTAGGATATGTTTGATAAAATTCTCATCGCCAACCGTGGCGAAATCGCTATTCGCATTATCCGGACCTGCAACCGCATGGGGATCAATACGGTTGCTGTCTACTCCGACGCAGACAGCCGCAGTCTCCACCGCCACCTGGCCGACGAAGCGGTCCATATCGGTCCATCCCAGTCGCAGCAATCCTATTTGGATATCGATAAAATCATCGCTGCCGCCAAACAGACCGGTGCCCAGGCCATTCACCCCGGCTACGGTTTCCTTTCGGAAAAGGCCGACTTTGCCAAGGCCATCGAGAAGGCGGGCCTGGTTCTGATTGGCCCTTCAGCCGATGCCATTGATGTCATGGGGGATAAGATCACCTCCAAGGAACTGGCCAAGAACGCTGGCGTTCCCGTCATTCCCGGCCACATCGATGCGGTCAAGGACGAGGAAGAGGCCATCAGACTGGCCGACGAAATCGGCTACCCCATTCTGCTCAAACCCGCTGCTGGTGGCGGTGGCAAGGGCATGCGCATTGTCCGTAAAGCAGAGGACATGAAAGAGGCCCTGGCCGCTAGCCGCAAAGAGACCCAGAAGGCCTTTAACGATACCCGCGTCTTTGTTGAGCGTTATATCGAACAACCGCGCCATATTGAGATCCAGGTCCTGGCGGACAGCCACGGCAATGTGGTCCATCTGGGTGAACGTGAATGTTCCATTCAGCGCCGCTACCAGAAGGTCATCGAAGAATCCCCCTCACCTGCGGTCTCCCCGCAGCTGCGCGAGCGCATGGGCCAGGCCGCCTGTGACCTTGCCCGCAAGGCCGGATACTACAACGCCGGGACCGTGGAATTCGTCCTCGACAGCCAACAGAATTTTTATTTTCTGGAGATGAACACTCGCCTTCAGGTTGAGCATCCTGTGACGGAGATGGTCACAGGGCTGGACCTGGTTGAGTGGCAGCTGCGCATCGCCAGCGGCGAGATTCTGCCCTTCAAGCAGGAAAACATCCGCTTTAACGGCTGGGCCATCGAGGCACGCATCTGCGCTGAAGATCCGGGCAGAGGGTTCATCCCCTCAACCGGCATGATCACCCGCTACTACGCACCGCGCGGTACCGGAACCCGGGTTGACTCCGGCGTCAACATCGGCTCAAAGATTGATGTCTATTACGACTCTATGCTGGCCAAAGTCATTTGCCACGGCAAGACCCGTGAAGATGCCCGCCGCAGCCTGATCGAGGCGCTCAATGGCTATCACATTGAAGGCGTGTCCACCAATATCGACTTTGCCACCAGTGTGCTCTGTTTGCCGGAGTTTGCCGAAGGCAACATGTCCACCAGCTTTATTGAGCAGCATTTTGACGGGGGAGTCTCCAAACGCTCGCCCGCTGTCCATTCCATGCGTCTGGCGGCTTTGGTTGCCGGGTTAACCTACCATACCCGCGAAGTTGCTGTCCGCGAATCCATGCGTCACATGGTCTCCAATATTGGTGGCGTGCGCAAGCCGGCACGGGGCCCCGAATACATGGTCCGCTGTGAGGAAGACAACTTCGATGTTGTCCTTGAACAGCCTCCGATCTCAGGCAGCAGCTGCTCAATTCGTGTGGACGGCAACCTCTATGAGGTTGAAATCCCCCACTTTGAGTTTTTCCGCCGTCGATTGAAGCTGGTGATCAACGGCCAGGTGTACCGGTTCCGGATTCAGTTGGATGCATCTTTTCTTTGGGTGTCCTTCAACGGCATGTCGCGGCTTTTTGAGGTCTACTCGCCCAAAGAGTGGGCTATGATGAGCTTCATGCCGCACAAGGCGTCCACAACCCAGAACAATGTCCTGCTCTGCCCCATGCCCGGCCTGGTGGTGGACGCTCTGGTTCAGAAGGGAGACCGGGTCTTCCGTGGTCAGAACCTGGTGATCCTCGAGTCCATGAAGATGGAAAGCGGAGTCGGATCACCCATTGACGGCGTGGTTGCAGAGGTCTGTGTTGAAAGTGGGCAGGCAGTTGAAGCGGATCAGGTGCTGGTTAAGTTTGAAAAATAAAACCTGAATCAGTGACAGCGGGGAAGAGCTAACGACGCAACCCAGAATCAGATACAGGCGATGCGCTTTTGTAGGGTGGGCAGAGGGTTGTTTCCTGCCCACCGGTTCATTGATATACGCTTGATTGAACTCGTAAAGATAGACAGCCCTTCCGGTGGGCACAACAAAACGTGCCCACCCTACCCAACTTTTCCCCCTTCTCTCTTCCTCATCTCCGTATGCGGCCTGGTTTTCCTGGACTGCAATGAATCGCGGCTTGACTTCGCACAAAACGGCAGGTACGATGTCGCCGCACAATCGTTTAGGTGTCCGTTGATTCGGATGAAAAGGGAATCCGGTTAGAAGCCGGAACGGGCCCACCGCTGTAGCCGGGGACAAATTCCACTCGGGGCATCTTGAATAATTAGATTTTTCAATCAAGGTCAAGGATTGCGAAAAATTTTTCCGCAGGCATATGTTTAATATTCCGAGGAAAAAATTTTAAGCATGACGCTGAGATTGGCAGAAAAAGCAATTATTCATGATTCCCTCAAGATTGCCACTGTTTTGTACGGGAAGGCGTGGGACGAGGTTGAACCGGGAGTCAGAAGACCTGCCTGAACACAGAACCTGATCTAAGTACGGCAACTTAATCAGGAAGAGATTCCAGTGGCAAACAAGGGACATCCTGGATCATGATCATGATCCGGGATTTTTTTTGTTCGCGGGTCAGCAGGGTCAAGGCGGGCGGTTTCGGTACCGCACCGCAGCATGCAATCCCCCATCTCACTCACTGGAGGCACCAGGTGCAACACAACGAGGCAATAGTTTTGGCCATGTTTGGCACAACCGTCGAATCGGCACTGCAGGATCTGCTGGCGATCCACGCGGCAGTCCAAACAGCCTACCCTAAAACCCCGATCAAGATCGCCTTTACCTCCAACCAGATTCGGCGCAAATGGCACAAGCGGGCGGCTGATCCCGAGTACCTCAAAGCCCATCCCGATATTCCCGAAGAAATTCTCCAGGTCCAGGGCATCCTTGCCACCATAGCCAATCTCCAGGATCGGGGCTACCTTGCCCAGGTCGTCCAGCCGACCCACATTGCTCCCGCCGAAGAGTTTCATGATCTGGGTGCGTACGTACGCAGCCTTGCCTCCATCCGCACCATGAAGCCCCGCTGGCAGCCCTTTCAGGCCATCGCTCTTGGCCGCCCCCTGCTGGGCACCTACAGTCTCAAACACAGTTATGCCGATGATATCTGCCGGACAGCGGAGGCGCTGGCAGCAGACGCGGCGCTGGCCCAGAGCCAGAATGCGGCCCTGGTCTACATGGGCCACGGCAACCATCATTTCCCCTCGGGTGGGTTGTACCTGGAGTTTGCCGCCCAGATGCGCAAGCTCTACCCCGAAGTGCTCACCCTGATCGGCACGGTGGAAGGTTTCCCCAGCCTGGATGAGGTGATCGAGAGTTTGCGCCAGCATAAGATCAACCGGGTGCTGCTCAAGCCCTTTCTCATCGTTGCCGGTGACCACGCAATCAATGACTTGGTCGGGGATGATGAGGACTCCTGGCAATCTATCCTGGAGGCAGAGGGATTCACTGTCGCAGCCGAGGTCAAGGGACTTGGTCCCCAGGTCGCCTCAATCTTTGTCGAACATCTTTCCCAGGCGGCCACCGAGGCGGGAATGGAGCTCCATTAATGTCATTTGATCGCCGCCATATATTTTTTCTGCCCCTGCTTGCGGCCCTGGTCTTTGCCATAGCGCTCTCGGCAACGCTTGGCTTTCTTCATGTCTCCATCCCTGATGTCTTCACTATCATCTGGGCCAAACTCATTGGCCAGGCCCAGCCCCAGGGAATCGAGGCCGTCGCGGCGACAGTGGTGGCGGATGTGCGCCTGCCCCGGATTCTCTGCTCGGTTCTGGTGGGCGGCCTGCTTGGCGTGAGCGGTGCAATCTTTCAGGCTATTTTACTCAACCCCCTGGCCGATTCCTACACTCTGGGCATCTCCACCGGGGCAGCCTTTGGCGCCTCTCTGGTGATTGTGCTCCAGATATTTGGGCTCAGCCTGCCCACCGGGGCCTCCATACCGGTCTTCGCCTTTTTGGGGGGAGCGGCAACGCTGGGGATGGTCCTCTATCTGGCCGCAGGAGACAGAAGCCTCTCCTCCACAAGCCTCATTCTGGCTGGGGTCATTGTCTCGGCGATCCTCTCGGCGGCCATTGGCTTTCTCAAATTTCTGGCCGATGAGCAGGTCGGCCTGATTATCTTCTGGCTCATGGGCAGCCTGGCAGGCTCTTCCTGGTCCAGTCTGGCCCTGTTGGTTCCGACCGGGCTTTTCGGCACCCTGGTGGGGGTGTATTACAGTCGGGACCTCAATATCATGGCAACCGGTGACCGCGCCGCCACCTCGCTTGGGATCAACACGGTCCGCTTGCGCACAATTTTACTCACGGTCTCCACCCTGATGACCGCCCTTGCGGTCTCGGTTTCAGGCATCATCGGTTTTGTTGGCCTGATCGTCCCCCATATGCTGCGCCACATGGTGGGACCTGATAACCGTCTCCTGATTCCGCTTTCTTTTTTTACCGGCGGCCTCCTGCTGCTGATCGCCGATACCCTGACCCGGGCGATCCTGCCGGTCGAGGTGCCCATCGGGGTTTTAACCGCCCTCCTGGGGGGCCCTTTTTTCTGCATCCTTTTTAAAAAAAGGCAACAGGATGGCAAGAGTGACTTCTGAACATCAGGATATTCTCTGGCGGCTTGCTGATGTCCAATTCGGCTACAATGGTACGCCCGTACTGGAGACGATCAACCTGGAGCTCAGACGGGGCCAAAGTTACGGTATCTTGGGCCCCAACGGCAGCGGCAAAACCACCCTACTCGACCTGATGGGCGGGCTGCTCCAGCCCGGCAGCGGGACAATAGAGTTTTTGGGCAGGTCACTTCCAGCCTGGCCCAAAAAAGAACTGGCCCAACGACTGGCCCTGGTTCCCCAAGAATTCACCGTGCGTTTCGGCTATCCGGTTCGGGAGGTGGTGGAGATGGGGCTGCACCCGCATCTCCATCGCTTCGCGGCCCCTACTGAGAACGAACAGGAACTCATCGACGAGGCCCTGCGGGTGACAGGGATCAGTCATTTGGCCGAGCGTCCGGTTACCCGCCTCTCCGGTGGAGAAAAACAACGCGTGGCCGTGGCCCGGGCACTTGCCCAGAAGCCCAAGGTCCTTTTGCTCGATGAGGCCACCTCTAACCTGGATATTCATCACAGCCTGGAGATCCTGCATCTGATCCGTTCCCGCTTTGAACAGCAGGACCTGCAGGTGGTGGCGGTGATGCACGACCTGAACCTGGCCTCGTTTTTCTGTGATCAACTGATCTTTTTGAAAAAGGGCCGGATCATCTGCCAGGGGCCCACTGAAGAGGTACTGACCTCAGAAAACATCAAAACGGTCTACGGCGTCGAAGCCGAAGTCCGGCCCAATTCCTTTACCAACTGTCGGCAGGTCAGTTTTCGTCTGCCCATGACCCCATAATCAATGCCCACTATGCGTCATTCATCTCTTGCATCATTGTTGATTTCAGCCCTGCTGCTGGTTGCCACAACAGCCACAGCCGCCACCATCACAGACAGTGAAAACAAGACCATTGTCTTTAACAAACCGTTCAAACGTATCATCTCGCTCTACTCGGCGCATACCACCAACCTGCTGCAGATGGGGGTGCAAAAAGAGATCGTCGGTTGCAGCCCCAGCGATCATCAGTTGCCGGGTTGCCCCAAGGTCCGTTTTCAGGATGATCCGGAACGTCTTCTGGCACTCGCTCCCGACCTGGTGCTGATTCGCCCCATGATCAGCCGGGCCTACCCGAACCTGGTACGTATTTTAGAGCGCCACAACGTGCGCGTGGTCTCCCTCCAGCCCACAAAGGCGGCTGAACTCTACCAGTACTGGCGGGACCTGGGCAGCCTAAGCGGCCATGAAGAACAGGCCGAGGGCATGATCACAACCTTTACCGATCGGTTGAGCGCGATTAAAGGCCAGCTTCGCCTGGTTCCCGACAACCAGCGCAAGCGTGTCTATTTTGAGTCGATTCACCGTCAGATGAAAACCTTTGCCCCCACCTCCATGGCCATCTTTGTGTTGGAGTCTGCCGGAGGGGTCAACGTGGCCACCGACGCCGACCGCATGCGCCAGACCAATATCGCGGCTTACGGCAAAGAACGCATCCTCGCCAAGGCCGATACAATTGACCTCTATCTGGCCCAGACCGGTCGGATGAACCCGGTCAGCGTGGATGACATCATGCACGAACCGGGATTCTCCGTAATCAAGGCGGTCCGAGATGGCCAGGTATTTCTGGTTGCCGAGGAGATGGTTTCCCGCCCCACCCTGGAGCTGCTTGACGGTATCGCTTTTGTCAAGTCGCTGCTCTATCCCGACTATGCCCAGAAGGGGATTATACGCCTATGAGCTTTCCTGCCCTGCTCATCGCCGGGACCCACTCGGGTTGCGGCAAGACCACCCTGACCCTGGGCGTGATGGCGGCCCTGGCGCGTCGAGGGCTTGCGGTCCAGCCCTTTAAGTGCGGCCCGGATTTCATCGATCCCAGCCTCCACCAGATGGTGACCGGGCGTATCTCCCGCAACCTGGATGTGCGCATGTGCGGCGCTGACTTTGTCCGCCGCAGCTTTAGAAAAAATGGCGCTGGTTGCGACTGTGCGGTGGTTGAAGGGGTCATGGGGCTCTTCGACGGTGGTGAAGGCTCGGCCGCCCACCTGGCAAAGACACTTGACCTTCCTGTCTTTCTTGTGATTGATGTCCGCTCTGCGGCAGAAAGTGTTGCTGCGGTTGCCCATGGATTTGCTACGCTGGATCCCAGCCTGCGCCTGGCCGGTGTCATCTGTAACCGGGTGGGCTCGGCCAAACACCGCCAGATGATCGCCGATGCCATTGAAACCTTTTGCGAGGTTCCAGTCCTTGGCTTTCTGCCCCGCAATGAGGCGGTCTCCATCCCCTCCCGGCACCTTGGCTTGCATATGGGGGAAGAACACCCGCTCAAAGGTGAGGGGCTTGAGGAGTTAGTCAGTCTGATCGAGGGGCATCTTGACCTGGAGCGCATGCTGGGGATCGCCCGACAACGCCCGACAACCATGGAATCCGCCCCCATTGCTCCCCTTGTCGAAGCGGGCGCGCCTGTCCGCATTGGCGTGGCCCGGGATGCGGCCTTCTGTTTTTACTATGAAGACAACCTGGACCTGCTCAGAGACGCAGGGGCGGAGCTCATCTTTTTCAGCCCCCTGGAAGATGCGGGCTTACCGACGAATCTTCAGGGATTGTATCTTGGCGGTGGCTATCCGGAACTGCATGCGGCCACCATCAGTCACAACCAGCGGCTGCGCACAGAGATTCTCGCCTTTGCCCAGGCTGGCCATCCGGTGTATGCCGAGTGCGGTGGATTCATGTACCTCTGCCAGGCGATCACCGACCAGGAGGGGGTACAATTTCCCATGGTGGGGCTCTACCCGTTCAGCGCACGCATGCAACCAAGACTGCGTAGCCTGGGCTACCGTCAGCCCATGGTTGAGACCGATTGCCTCCTTGCTCCCCGGGGCACGGTGCTGCATGGCCACGAATTTCACTACTCCACCATCGAGGAAGGGGCGCCTCCCCCAGTTGCCTACCACTTGGCCGATGGGCGTGGAGAGGGTTTTCTAGTCAACAATACTCTGGCAGGTTACATCCATCTGCACTGGGGGCGCACGCCGCAGGCTGCAGCCCGCTTTGCCCAGGCCTGCCGTCAACACTCTTGAGAATACCTATGGTTACCCTGCAACAGATCGCACCCCAAGAAATCGAAGCAGAGAGTTTTCGTATCATCGAGCGCGAACTCGGCCCCACTAATTTTTCCCCGGAAGAGTTTGCCGTGGTACGTCGCTCCATTCATGCCACCGGCGACTTCAGCTTTGCTGAGAACATTCGCTTTCACCCCAAGGCCATAGAAGCCGGCCTCTCTGCACTCACAAGCGGCAAGAATATCCTCATCGACGTCAACATGGGGAAAAGCGGTATCTCCAAAGGCCTACTCGCCAAATTTGGCGGCAAGGTCATCTGCAAGGTGGCCGACGAAGAAACCGTTGCCAAAGCCAAGGCAGAGGGAACCACCCGCTCCGATGCGGCCATGGCCTTAAGCGTCAACGACAATATCGGCATTGTCGCCGTGGGCAATGCGCCCACAGCCCTGCTCAAGGTGATGGAGCTCATTGAGCAGGGGACGTTCGCACCGGACCTGGTGATCGGCGTGCCGGTTGGCTTTGTCAATGCAGCAGAATCCAAGGATATCCTGGTGGAAAAGGACTTTCCCTATATCACCGCCCTTGGCCGCAAAGGGGGCACCCCGGTGGCGGTGGCCATGGTCAACGCCCTGCTGCGCCTGGTCTGAAAAAATCATGGCACCTCCACGGAACAAACCGCTGCGCAGCGGCTATACCACCGGTGCCTGTGCTGCGGCTGCGGCCAAGGCGGCGGTGCGCTGCCTGCTCGGCCACCAGGACGAGTCGATCGAGATCCCCTTTCCCGATGCATCCCGCCACAGCTTTGCACTCTGCCGCCTTCAGCGCACAGAGGACGGCGGTGCCATGGCCACCGTGGTCAAGGACGCGGGCGATGATCCGGACGTGACCAATGGGGCTGAAATTGGGGCGCAGGTCCGCTGGAATGAGAACCAGAGCTCAGAGCGCATACACCTGATCAACGGCCCAGGAGTGGGCCGCGTGACCAAACCTGGCCTGCCTATTGCAGTAGGGGAACCGGCAATCAACCCGGTCCCCCGCACAATGATCCTCGAAGCCGTTACCGAGGCGCTCCAGGAATGTTCCCAGCACCCTGGCCCGCTTGAAGTGCAGATCTTTGTCCGCGACGGTGAAATCCTGGCGGAAAAAACGCTCAACCGTCGTCTGGGTGTTCTAGGCGGCATCTCTATCCTGGGGACCACCGGCATTGTCCGCCCCATCTCGGCCAAGGCCTGGACAGACACCATTGACGCATCCATGCAGGTCGCGCGGGCCGCTGGCTTGAATGAAGTCATTCTTGCCACCGGCCGCACCTCCGAGGCGGCTGTCCAGAGCTATCTGGGGCTTGCCGAGGAATCCCAGGTGATGATGGGGGATTATCTCAAGTACGCCCTGGAGGCTGCGGGCCGCCATGGCTTTCAGAAAATCCATTTGGCCGAAATGTGGGCAAAACTGGTCAAAGCTGCCCTAGGTGTCCCACAGACCCATGTCCGAAATGGCGCACTCGAGACCCATCATGCGGCTGATTTACTCGAATCTCTGGGACTGGACGCAGAAACAAGCAAAAAACTCCACACGGCCAATACTGCCCGTGAAATCTATGATTATCTCCATACAATGAAACGAAACGACCTCATCACGGCAGTGAGCCAACGGGCAAAAGACCAGGCCGAACAGTGGTCCGGACTCCCTGTCACCGTGTATCTTGTGAGCTCTGAAGAGGGAGTGGTCCATGTCACGCATTGAACTCATAGGAGTCAGTGGCCAGTCACTCACGGCTGAACAGTGGCCAATCCTGCGCCGCTGCTCAGCGGTCATCCTCTCTAAACGGCACCAGCCTCTAGTCAATGGACTGAACTGTCCGATGCTGGACATCTCCCCGGTGGCCGAGATGATCCCTAAACTGGCCGAGGCCCTCCAAGGGGGGGATGTGGCCCTGCTGGCCAGCGGAGATCCCCTCTTTTATGGCATTGGCCGCACATTGATACGAGAATTTGGCTCGGAACGCATTCGTATCCACCCGGCACTCTCAGCGGTCCAGCTTGCCTGCGCCCGCTTTCGTACCACCTGGGACGATCTCACCATTATCAGCCTGCATGGACGCACCCTCCAGGATATTCCCGGCCGCCTGCTCCAACACCAACGAGTGATGCTCTTCACCGATAACAAAAACACCCCCGACTCCATTGCGGCCAGTATTCTTGCGACTCTGGAGGCCTGTGATGATCAGGAGCGTATCGGCGCCATTACCCTGCGGGTGGCCGAAAACTTAGGCCTTTCTGAGGAACATCTTACCCAGGGAAGTCTGGCTGAAATTGCCGGGAAACAGTTTGCCCCGTTGAACATGATGCTCATGGAGCAGAGCTTTCCCATTCGACGCGATTTTGCCTTTGGCCTCACTGAAGAGGAAATCCAACACTCTCGAGGCCTGATCACCAAAAGTGAAGTCAGGGCTGCCACCCTGCACACGCTGCGCCTGCCGCCCGAGGGAGTCCTCTGGGATATTGGAGGTGGCTCGGGTTCGGTCTCCCTGGAAGCCGCCCGGCTCTGTCCAGAGCTCTCGATCTATACCATCGAGAAAAAGCCAGAGGAGCAGGCCAATATTCGGGCAAATATTCGCACCTTTGGCACCTACACCATGCATCTTGTCAGTGGTGAGGCCCCCGAGGCAATCGTCGATCTCCCCAGGCCGGATCGCATCTTTATCGGTGGCAGCGGTAAACGGCTCCCCGCCATTATCGAGGCAGCGGTTGAGCGCCTTCCCGTCGGTGGCCGCATCGTTATCAACGCAGTGCTTGAACAGACCCGAACCACCGCCCTGCTGTGCCTTGAGCAGCTGGGCCTGAAGGTCGCAACCAGTACCCTGGCGGTGACGCGCAGCTCGTCTGCGGACAGCGAACCCCAAACATTTAACCCCATAACCCTTATCACAGGCGACAAATGAACAGCGAATCTTCCACCTCATCAACCGGGCACCTCTATCTGGTCGGCGTTGGTCCCGGCGACCCGGAACTGATGACCTATAAAGCTGTCCGTATTCTCACCAAGGCCAAGGTCTGGGCTGTGCCCACAGCCAAAAAAAATGGGCCGAGCAGTGCACAGCGAATCGCGGAACAGATCGTTCCCGACGGGGAACGCACCATTCTTCCCCTCCATTTCATCATGAAAAAGGTCTACCTGGGCCAGGAAACCGATGATCAGCAGTTGGATGCCTGGAGACAGGCTGCCGATGAAGTGATCGCCCAGCTTGATCAGGGCAACGATGTCGCCTTCCCTACCCTCGGCGACGCCACGCTCTACTCCACCGCCTTTTACCTCCTGGCGATCATTCAGGAACAACGCCCGGAGATAGGGGTCACAGTCGTGCCCGGCATCACCGCCATGGCGGCCTGCGCCGCTTCCCAGTCCTACCCGCTGGCTCTGGGCAATGATGTCCTGGCCGTGGTTCCGGCTGCCTTTGAAGATGATCGCCTCCGTGAAATACTCACCACCTTGGATGCGGTGGTCCTGATGAAGGTGCACAAGCGTATCGATGAGCTGGTGGACCTGATTGAAGAGCTGGGGCTTGTGGATGCAGCGGTGCTGATCGAGCGCTCGGGCATGCCGGAAGAGCGGGTCTTCACCGATATTCGCGAAACCCGAGGCCAGAAACTGCACTACTTTTCCACCATGGTTATCCGCAAAAAAAAGGTACAGGTGTCCCATGCAATCAGCGCAATCTCAGCCTGAATCGGGCTGTCATTCAGTCGTCTTTCTTGGTGCCGGCCCTGGCGATCCGGAGCTTATTACCCTTAAAGGACGTCGTCTGCTTGATGAGGCCGACGTGATCGTCTACGCCGGCAGTCTGGTCAACGTGGCCCTACTCGACGGGGTCAAGGCGGCCTGCCACGACTCGGCAAGCCTGGATCTGGAAGCAATCATGAACCTGTTGGCCGAGGGCTACCAACAGGGGAAAAAGGTTGTCCGTCTGCATACCGGCGACCCGGCCATCTACGGTGCCATCCGTGAGCAGATGCAGTGGCTCGATGCACGTCAGATCCCCTATGAGGTGGTCCCCGGCGTGAGCTCTGCCTTTGCCAGTGCTGCGGCACTGCAGGTGGAGCTGACCGTGCCTGAGGTAACCCAGACCGTAATTTTCACCCGTCAGGCGGGACGCACTCCGGTGCCGGAAAACGAATCGCTGCGCAACCTGGCATCCATTGGGGCCAGCATGTGCATCTTCCTCAGTGTCTCCCTGATCGAGACCGTGGTCAAGGACCTGATCGAAGGTGGCTATCCCCCTGAGACGCCCATCGCGGTTGTGGAAAAAGCCAGCTGGCCGGATCAGCAGATTGTGCGGGGCCGACTCAATACCATTGCTGAGATCATCAAAGCATCCGCCATTCGCAAGACCGCGATGATCGTGGTCGGTCCGGCTCTCGGAGAGGAATCCACTATAGCTTCTAAACTCTACGATGCCGCCTTCCGCCACGAGTATCGCTGATTCAGCTCGCCGGCCCGCTGCGCGTTTGGCCATCCTTGCCCTCTCTTCAGGCGGCTGCACCCTTGGCCAGGAACTTGCCCAGAAGCTGGGGGGCGATTTCGTTGCCTGCAAGGGACGCTTAGCTCAGGAGATGGCCCGGTGCCTTCAGGAGTACAGCCAGATCATCTGCATCATGGCCACCGGCATCGTGGTCCGTACCATTGCGCCGCTGCTCAAGGATAAGTACCGAGACCCAGCCCTTGTGGTCTGTGACGAGCGGGGACGCTTTGCCATTTCCCTGATCTCGGGACATCTGGGTGGGGCCAACGTGCTGGCCGAGCAGGTCGCTGCGGCCACTGGCGGACAGGCTGTCCTGACCACAGCCTCGGACGTGCTGGGGAAGACCGCGCTTGATCTCTGGGCTAGGGATCGTGGTTTTCTTGTGGCCGACAAAGCGCTCTTTACCCGCGCCATGGGCAAACTGGTCGATCAGGGAACACTCAACATCTGGAGTCCCTATCCCCTGGGTCCCCTGCCCAGTGATCTGCACCTGGTGGAGAGTGATCTCCAGGCTGATCTCATTGTCGATTGCCGGGCAGAGCATGTGGCAGACAAAGCCATACTGATCCCCAAAACACTGATCGTGGGAGTTGGTTGCAATCGAGGCACGCCTGTCGAACTGATCGCCAAGGTCATCGAGCAGAGCTGCACAGAACAGGGGCTGCTGCCCCAGGCCATTGGCCGCCTGGCCTCCATTGATCTCAAGCAGGATGAAATCGGCCTGCTTGCCGCAGCCCGAGAGCTGGGGCTGGAGATAGATTTTTACAACAAAGACCAGTTGAACGGCGTTGACGAGGTCTCGACTTCAGCGGCGGTGCTCAAAGCCACCGGAGCCAAGGGGGTCGCCGAACCAGCGGCCTTGCTCAGCGCTGGAGAGGGAGCCCGTCTGCTGGTCCCCAAAATGAAATGGGTTGATGCCACCACCGCCATTGCGGAGATGGCGACTCTCCCTCAAATACAACAAGGAAATACATAAACCATGACAACAGTACAGGACAGTGCAACCGGCTCTCTGATGGTGGTGGGACTCGGTCCCGGCGCAAACGATCTTATGGCTCCGCGAGCTCTGCAGGCATTGACCGATGCAGAAATTGTGGTTGGCTACCGCACCTATCTCGATCTGGTTCGTGACTGCCTCCGACCTGAGACCGAGATCCTTTCCTCGTCGATGATGCAGGAGATCGACCGTTGCCGTAAGGCTCTGGAGCTGGCCGAATCCGGTAAACGCGTGGCCCTGGTCTGCGGCGGCGACCCAGGTATCTATGCCATGGCCGGGCTGGTCTATGAGCTGGCGCAATCTGAGAACGCCACCGTGCCCATCGATATCATCCCCGGTATTGCCGCGCTCAACTCCTGTGCCGCCATTTTAGGCGCGCCCCTGATGCATGACTTTGCCGCCATCAGCCTTTCAGACCTGATGACCCCCTGGGAGCTGATCGAAAAACGTCTGGAAGCGGTCGCTCCGTCAGATTTTGTGGTGGTGATCTATAATCCCAAATCCAAAAAACGCACCGATCAAATCGTCCGCGCCCGTGAGATCATGTTGGCAAGCCGCGATCCCCAGACCCCGGTGGGTATCGTCAGCGGTGCCACCCGCGAGCATGAGACCGTGCGCCTGAGCACACTTGAGAACATGCTCAATGAAGAGATCGGCATGCAGACTACGGTCATCATCGGTAACTCCCAGACCTTTGTCTGGAAGGACAAGATGATCACCCCCCGCGGCTACAGTAAAAAGTACGGTCTGTAAGCAGCTGCAGTTTTTTCTCGTACACACGACGGGCATCGGGTGGCTCTTACCCGATGTCCGCTTTCTGTATTTGCCCCTCTCCCTTCTTTCCCCCTTTTGTATCTAAGCAAAATTTCTTTCTTGCTGAGTCCTATCGTCATGATCAAATTGAGGTGAGCGCCCATCTGCTGGCCCACCACCACAGAAGCGATGAACCGGTGCTTCGGTACAGATCGAGTAATCCTGACCATGGAGCCTTGCATAACCAGCCCAATCTATGTTTAAAAATGGATTGCTAGAAAATCTCGCGACGAAAAGGACGTCATCCCTTTCACCTGCCCGTATCGAGGGAAATCCACTTTATCTTTGACTGCTGCACATCTATGGATCACATCAAAAAACGAGTCTCCTCCGGTGTTACCAAGCTCGACAAACTGCTCGGCGACCTCTTCATCGGTGACAATGTCCTCTGGTACGAGGATGCAGGGAGCTTTTCATCGGCCTTCTGCTTCCATTTCATTCGCCAGTCATTGCTGGAAAAAAAACCGGTGATCTATGTCAGCTTTGACCGCTCCCCTAAAAATGTGGTGACCTTCCTCGGGCCTCTGGCACAAAACCAAAACCTGACCGTCCTCGACTGCTTTACCAATGGTAAGGGGGACGGCTCCGAGGTCTTCAACAAGTTCTATGAGAAGGATGGGGCGCAATGGCCCTATCAGGTCATCAAGGTCAATGCCCCCGAGCACCCCTCCCAGGTCAGTGAGGCAATCTATGGGTTGCATGCTACGCTTTCCGGAGATATCCGTTTTATCATCGACAGCCTGACCGGCATGCAGGATCTCTGGGGCGGTGAAGAGCCGGTCACCAAATTTTATGCCCGCACCTGTCCCCGGCTCTACGAACTGGATACCATCGCCTACTGGATTGTTGAAAAAGGTGCCCACTCCAGCCGTCTCAAGGCCAATATTAATAAAATCGCCCAGGTGGTGATCGACCTCTCCGTCAAGGAAGGGAAATCACTGTGCAAGATCCTCAAAGCTGAAAAACGAACCTCTGCCTCCATCAACAAAGCGCACCCCTTTACCTGTGAACAAGGCGAGATCACCTTTGACAGTTCCCATGATTTTTCCGATCGTTTTGACTTAGGAGGCCGGATTAAGGCTGTGCGGCAACAACAGGGATTGTCCCAGAAAGAACTGGCGAAACGCGCGAGTATGACCCCCTCCAGTATTTCCCAGATCGAAAAAAATCTGATTTCGCCCTCTATTCCAGCGCTCTTTCGGCTTGCGGAAAGCCTTGCCGTCAGCATAACGACCTTCTTTGAGGGCGCCTCTGCTCTTCAGGGCAACTGTGTCTTTTCCGGACTGGACGGGGTGGGAGTGGCCTTTGCTAAAGGGGCCAAGGGAACGATTGCCGGGCAACGGTTGCTGCCACCGGATATCACCGACACGGTTGCCGATCCGTATCTTCTCCGCA
This sequence comes from uncultured Desulfobulbus sp., assembly GCF_963664075.1. NCBI lineage: Bacteria > Pseudomonadati > Thermodesulfobacteriota > Desulfobulbia > Desulfobulbales > Desulfobulbaceae > Desulfobulbus > uncultured Desulfobulbus sp. Next base: position 4,501,857 of record NZ_OY760916.1, on the reverse strand, counting down.
TCGAACCGGGGCGCAAACTCTCGACCCACTTCTTCAATCATAAAGGAGAAGAGGCAGGCTATCTTCTCCAGGGATCGCTGACCCTCCTGGTCAACGGTGCAGCGCAAGAGGCACATCCCGGCGATCTGATTTACCTCCGCAAGGAGATGCCAGAACAATGGGAAAATAACGGCGAGACAACGGCAGAGCTTTTGTGGATAAAATTGCAGGGATGAGACACCCTTAAGTCGTGCAGGAAGGTTTCTGCACGACTTAAGGCTTTGTGAGGGGCGGCGCTATCAGCCCATCAGGATCTTTCTCGCGCTTTCATCACGAGAATCGGTCATATAGGTGATGCCGGTTTCGCGCGCTGTCTCGCGATTTCCCGCAAAGATGTCGCTGCGTCCGATCTTGTTTATCTGAAACTTCCGTGCCCCGGCCATAAGCTGCTGCAGACCACAGGCGAGCTTATCCGCCATGGTCCACATAGCTATCGCGCCATAGGGGATATTTTTCATCTCCTCTCGCCCGACCTTTTTCTCCAGATCATAATAGGAGGCAAAAATAGCCTCTGGCGACGTCCCCATGCTGCTGATGCTTGTCGGCAGTTTGTCCCAATTGCCGTTGAGGCGCTCGCGCCGCTCCGGATGCAGAGCCCCTTCGATATTGGCCCCCAGGAATCCTGGAATCATCAGGCCGCGTCCCATACAGATCAGCTTGGTGAATGGTGCTCCCATGGCCAACCCTTTAAAAATCGAATCCTCCAAGGCAAAGCCGCCAGCAAAGGAGAGATCCACCACCGGTTTTCCTTGTGCAGCGAGAAACGAGGCATATTCATAGGCCTTGGCATGGAGGTTAATCGAAGGCACCCCCCAGCTCTGCATCATATTCCAAGGGCTCATGCCTGTCCCGCCACCGGAGCCGTCAATGGTCAGCAGATCAAGCCGAGCCTCGGAGGCAAACTTGATCGCCATGGCCAGCTCTTCCATGCCGTAGGAACCGGTTTTAAGCGAAATACGCTTGAAGCCAATTTTACGCAGATAATCCACCGACTTCAAAAAATCCTCGCGGACCAGATCCACGCTCGCCAGGTCCGTCCCGCCAAGACGACTATGACGGGCAAAGGACTTGATAGCCCCTTTTTCAAAGGCCATTTGTACTTCCGGCAAGGTTGGATCCGGATCAACGATGTAGCCCCTATTTTTGAGAAACTGGGCATAGTTGATATTGGCGACCTGAATCTCACCACCGATATCCTTAGCCCCCTGCCCCCACTTCAGCTCGACGATACACTGTTCCCCGTATTTCTCGACGACATATTCGGCAACGCCATTACGGGTATCTTCCACATTCAATTGAACGATAATCGCACCGTATCCATCAAAATAGCGGAGATAGGTATCAATACGCCGATCCAGCTCGGGTGCTTTAATGATGCGTCCGTTTTTGATTTCAGCCGCCTTATCCACACCGACCACATTCTCACCGACAACGATCGGTATGCCCACCAGGGCACCACCAACTGCAAATGAATCCCAGTATTTTGCTGCAATAAAGGTCGAGCCGAGGGCTCCTGTCATCAACGGTAAACGGCTTTTGGTTTTCACCGAGCTGCCAAATTCGGTGGTTAAATCAACATTGGGAAAAATACAGGTATTAGAGTTGGCAGAGAGTCCCTGTGCCATGCCGTGAGCACCATAGGCATACCCCTGAATACGCAAAGAGTTGTAGGAAACTCCGACATGGGTGGTGTTATTGGCGCCCGCCGTCACCACACCGAAATCCCGGGGGTAGAGTAATTTCCGTCCCACCAGACTGGACTTCCAGGTCTCGCACTGCCCTTTGCAATCTGCCCGGCAGAGTGTACACAGACCGGATTCCGCAGGGTTGCCTCTATTGATGGTACCAAGAACATCATTGTTTTTCGAAAATCGCATAGTTCTCCCTCATCAGGTATGTGAGAAGCTTCGACACAAAAAAAGCGCCTATCCCCCCGTGAACCCCAGGGGACAGACGCCATTGTCCGAATATTCGTCGCTGTTTGCTGGACACGCCGTTGTGGCCAACACATCGCTCTTTTTTATTTAAAATGAACTAATAAGTCAATAAATAATTAAAAATGAATCACACGCTCAATTCTACAGACAAGAGGACAGCCTCAGAGACTTCGAGAAGCGTTCTCCTTCCATTCATACTCTGCTTCCGCAGCCAGCGATAGGCCTCTTCTCCGTTGATCTGCAACCGCTCCATCACAATTTCTTTGGCACGCTCAATGGTTTTGCGCGATTTCAGCTCCTCCTCAATCAATCGGGTACGGACAACGAGTTCACTAGTATGAATAGCCAGGGCTGCCTGATTGGCAACAGCGGACAAGAGGTTGAGATCCGTTGGTGAAAACTCGTGGGCCGCCAGGGTGAAACAGTTGAGCACACCGACCACCTGTCGTTTTTTTCCAAGCAACGGCACCCCGGCCATGGAGACCAGCCCCAGCTTTCGCGCCATTTCTTTTTCTTTAAAAATTTCAAATTGTAAGACATCAGCAATAACCAAGGGCTGTCCTGTTGAACTCACATGCCCGACCACTCCCTCCCCTACCGCAAGGGTTCGGTCAATCATGTATTCCGCTTCGATCGCCTGGGTCGCCTTAAGACGGAGTACAGGAGGATCTGCATCGTTGTCGAGCAGCCATAAGGAGCAGATATCCACCCCGGTCACCCGAGCGACCACCATCACCATCAACTTAAATACGTCTTCCAGGAAAAGATCCGAGGTAATGGCCCTGCTGATATCGGTCAATGCTTTGATATAGTGATCATAACTTGGAGAATCAGGCTCCACGCCCTGCTGCGCAGTCATTGCACCTCGGCCAGCTTGAGGCAATCCATTCCTTTACGGGTAATCAGGCAGAGATGATGTTCCATATTACTTTGGATCACCCCCATATCATTCATCACCTTAATCAGGAGAACGGTCTCCGGCAGACTGAGCTGCAATCTTCGGGCGATGGTGTCCGAACTGACAGGTTCCGGCTGGGGATTGCGGAGATTCAAGGAGAGCATACGGAGAATTTGCAGTTTTTGGGGACCAAGAGACATAGGAAACCTCGCAGGTAGACGTGCCTTTTCCGGCAAGAGGATCCTCGTGCTTGCGCACAGCACCACCTCTCGCCGATGGATTGATTTTCTCTTAGCGATTCGGTGATTGATTTGCAATAAAAATTTATTTTAAATAACTTTTCATCATGATATATAATTATAAATTAATATTTAATAGAAAATTTGTCGTTCTCGCAAAAAGCCCCGAGAACGACGTTCCGAGCCTCGTAAGATGCTGAATTTATTAAGGCCATTTTTTTGTTTTTTGACTTTTTACGATGCCATCAAATTTGAGCCGTCACTGAAAAGATCTCGCATGCAACGAAGAAGAATGGCAGGGTAGGCACAACCAATGTTTAAGCATACGCCGATGCCCCTGTGGAGAGATCAATGGAGAACCAGGAATATTATTTTGAAGAAGGATGTTACATCACAGAACTACACAACACCTTGGCGGATCCGGCAGTTTCGGTGGCCAGGGCCCGGGTTCGGCCCGGAGAGACCACCCGCTGGCATAGCTTGGAAGGGATTGAAGAGCGCTATCTGATACTTGCAGGAACAGGTCTTGCTGAAATTGGTGAAGCACCACCCCAGCCTGTTGCTCCCGGGGAGAGCGTTTCTATTGCCTCAGGACAACGCCAGCGGATCACCAACACGGGCAGAGAAGATCTCATCTTTCTTGCAGTCTGTACCCCACGATTTGTTCCCGAGGCCTATACCGATCTTGAAGCCAACCCGAATAGGTGATGAAGAGTCCTCACCGAACAACGTAACTTTTGACAAGACGAATACTTTTTAACAATTGTATGGAATATTCAGTTACCCCCTCCACCCTATGGGGCATGCATGAGCACGCCCGTGTCCCTGGTCATTTTCACCTGCAGGATCTCGACTTTGTTTGCAAAAATGTAGCTACCCGGTACAATACACTGCATACCTAGACGACAGGTCTCCTCAACATTGAGTTTTTTTCCCATGGGGAAGAGCGTTCCGCTCCTGAAGTTTCTTTTTTGCCTGAACATGCAGCATCCTTGAGTAATTGCTTTTTCTGCCAAGGGCTCCCGGTCTTGACCAGGTAACGCCTTGGCCGCATAAGCCATTCTTCAAGCCATTCTGCACACGTGTTTTTGGCCTTTTGAATGAAAAAGAAACCACTTCTCCGCCTCGTGCGCCCCTAGAACCTTTTTTGTTCCTGTCGATGCAACTTAAAACCCACCAAATTTTCCTCGCCAACGCGACCTACATCGCCAAAAAACTGCGGGCGGCCTGTACCGATTTGCTCCCTATTGTTTTGGTCATAGGTCTGTTCCAGTTTGTCATCATCCGTAAACCGCTTCCCAACCTGGGTGATATCCTCATGGGGACAGGCCTGGTGGTGATTGGCCTGAGTATGTTTATCGAAGGATTGGAGCGCGCCCTCTTTCCTCTGGGGGAGGGCATGGCCCATGCACTGACTCGCAAAGGCAGCCTCTTCTGGCTGTTACTCTTCAGCTTTGCCATCGGATTTTCGACCACGGTTGCCGAACCGGCGCTGATCGCCATTGCCAAGGAAGCGGCCGACATCGCCGTTCTTGGTGGCCTGCTTGAAGACACGCCCAAAGTAAAGAACCTCTACAGCCTGGGACTCCGCATGACCGTGGCCTTTTCTGTCGGCTTTGCCATTTTGCTTGGGGTGATGCGCATTTTGAAAAACTGGCCCCTCCATTACCTCATCATTGGCGGCTACTGCGTGGTCATGGCCCTGACCCTGGTTGCTCCAGAGGAAATCATCGGCATCGCCTACGACTCCGGCGGAGTGACGACCTCAACCATTACCGTCCCCCTGGTCACTGCACTTGGTGTCGGTCTGGCCACAGTCATCCGTGGCCGCAACCCGCTCACCGATGGCTTTGGTATGATTGCCTTTGCCTCCCTTTTACCGATGATGTTTGTCATGGGGTATGGGCTCATCATTTTCTGAGCTGGCCTCAGAACACCCATTGTACGACAGCCTTTCAACCTGACTGCACAGCTCGTGCAGCCGGAGATTCAGCATGGACTATCTGTATCATTTTGGACAAGATTTTCTCTCGACCTGCCGGGACCTACTCCCTATTGTGCTCCTCTTTGGCTTTTTTCAAATTGTTGTTATAAAAAAGCCAATTCCCCATTTACATAACATCCTGGTGGGGACCCTGTATGTGGTGCTTGGTCTGACCTTTTTTCTGCTGGGCCTGGAAAAGGCGCTTTTTCCACTCGGGAAAATCATGGCAAGCCAATTGGCTGATCCTGTTTTCCTTCAGGGCAGCAAAGCAAGCATTGATCTGACCGATTGGACCAATTATGGCTGGATCTACCTCTTTGCAGCGCTGATCGGTTTTGCCACCACCATTGCCGAACCATCCCTGATTGCCATCGGCCTGAAGGCCGCAGAGGTATCCGGGGGCAGCATCAATGCCTGGGCCCTGCGGATCATGGTGGCCATTGGTGTAGCTGTGGGCATCAGCCTGGGAACATTTCGCATCGTCACCGGCACGCCCCTCTATCTTTATATTCTTGCGGGGTATATCGTGGTGCTGCTCCAGACCTGTTTTGCCCCCAAATCCATCCTGGCCATTGCCTATGATTCCGGTGGCGTCACCACCTCCACGGTGACCGTCCCCATTGTCGCGGCCCTTGGCCTTGGTCTGGCCGCAATGGTGCCCGGCAGAAATCCGGCCATCGATGGCTTCGGCCTCATCGCCTTTGCCAGTCTCTTTCCTATAATCGCCGTTCTGGGCTACGGACAGTATGCTCAGTTGATGGTCTTGCGAACCAAGAAACAACATCAGGAGCACTCTCATGAAGTTTAAAATTATCCTCGCCTCGGTCAAAACAGATATTACCGATGCCGTGGTCGATGCGGCCAAAGAGGCCGGCGCAACCGGAGCGACCATTATCCCGGCACGTGGTACCGGCATGCATGAGGCTAAAACCTTTTTTGGTCTCTCCCTGGAGGCACCAACGGATATCATCATGTTTCTCCTTGAAGAACATATTGTCCGCCCGGTGCTCGATGCCATCTCCACCGCCGGTAAGTTTGACAAACCCGGTACGGGCATCGCCTTTGTCCTTCCAGTTGAATCGGTTATCGGCCTGGAGAGTCAACTGGAGAAATTTAAGGAAGAAGTCCGCAAGCAGTATTTCTAAACCTGGATGCAAGATCCCCTTCATCAATTCCATTAAGAGAACAACCATGACAGCTACAGAAACCATCATTCGGGGACGGGATGTGATGAATCCCAACATTATTGCCATCGACGGCATGGCCACCGTCAAAGAGGCCGCCGCCATGATGCGCAGCGAGCGGGTGCACAGTCTCTTGGTCAACAAAAGAAACGAGGACGATGCCTGGGGCTTGCTTTCGGTCCAGGATATCATCAATGGCGTCCTTATCCCAGGCAAGCGAGCGGAAGAGGTCAATGTCTACGAGATCATGGCCAAACCGGCATTGGCAGTTCCGGCGGACATGGATATACGCTACATTGCCCGCCTGCTCCACCGGGTCGGCATGCGCCGGGCCCCGGTTGAAGACAAGGGCGAGTTGGTTGGCATGGTCACCTTGAGTTCTCTGGTGCTCGACTGCGACCTGTTTGAAAGGTAGTCTCAGACAGATGAAATATCTGCCCTCGCAGTTCCTCTTTCTGCTGCAGGATCGAAAAGCCCGGCGCAATATCCGCTCTCTGGTGGAATTTATCCTCTTTCTTGCCGGGCTGGTCGTCCTCTACAGTTATCTCTTCCATGTCATCATGGCCCTGGAGGGACGTGATTTTTCCTGGCTCACCGGTCTCTACTGGACGCTGACGGTGATGTCGACCCTGGGCTTTGGCGATATCACCTTTCACTCGGATATCGGCAGGTTATTTTCCATTCTCGTCCTGCTCTCCGGGGTCATTTTTCTCCTGGTGATGCTGCCCTTTACCTTTATCCAGTTTTTCTATGCTCCCTGGCTTGAGGCCCAGAATAAGTCCAGGGTGCCACGTCACCTTTCCTCTGAGGTCAGCAATCACGTTATCATCACCTTTTTTGACCCCATCACCATTGTCCTGGTCCAGCGGCTCAAACAGTACGGCCATGACTATGTCCTGCTCATCCCAGATGTCCAGCAGGGGCTTGATCTGGTTGACCAGGGGTACAAGGTATTGGTGGGTGATCTCGACGATTCCGAGACCTACAACCGGGCGCAGGTTCATCAGGCAGCTCTTGTGGTCGCCCTCAACGATGACATGAAAAACACCAGCATTGTCTACACGGTGCGGGAAATCGCCCCGGAGGTTCCCATAGTGGCCAATGCGGATATGATCGACTCGGTGGATATCCTCCATCTGGCCGGCTGTACCCATGTATTCCAGTTTATGCAGATGCTGGGGCAATCTCTGGCCAGGCGGACCTTGGGAACCCGGACCCGTTCCAATGTGATCGGCCAATTTGAGGATTTGGTTATCGCGGAGGCACCGGCCATGCGCACCCCTCTGGTGGGCAAATCAATCCTGTCCAGTGGTCTGCGCCAGAAAACCGGCATTACGGTTGTTGGACTCTGGGATCGGGGTTCCTTTTCTCTCCCCCGCGCCGAATCCATGATCGAATCGAGCACGGTTCTGGTGCTGGCTGGATCCGAAGAACAGCTCACAGCCTATGATACCTACGTTGGGGAATCAAAAACAGGGGTAGAGGCAGCACCGGCGCTGATTCTAGGGGGAGGTCGTGTGGGGCAGGCGGCGGTGGACACTCTGCGAGAGCAGGGGATGAGTTACCGTATTGTTGAAAAAAACCGGCGTATCAGCAAAGAACGCGAACACAGTATTACGGGAAGTGCGGCTGATTACGAGACCCTGGTCAAGGCAGGAATTGAACAGGCTCCCTCGGTCTTCATCACCACCCATAATGATGATGTGAATATCTACCTCACCATTTACTGCCGTCGACTCCGCCCGGATATCCAGATCATCAGTCGGGCTACTCTGGATCGCAACATCAATGTGCTCCATGCCGCGGGTGCCGATCTGGTCATGTCACACGCCTCCATGGCGGCCAACACGATTATCAACATTCTCACTCCCGACCGGGTGCTCATGCTCACAGAAGGGCTCAATATCTTTCGCAGTCAGGTGCATCGAAAACTGATCAAAAAGAACCTTCTCACCTCCGGTATTCGTGAAAAAACCGGGTGCAGTGTCATTGCAATTTTTCGCAATGGTAGTCTTATGATCAATCCTGAGCCAAGTGCACCCTTTGCCCCTGACGACGAATTACTCCTCATCGGCACCGCTACCGCTGAAAAATCCTTTGTCGAAAAATTCCCTGAGATTTAATGCTCTTGAAGATGAGCTGGCTTTTGGGGAGCTCCATAGAGAACGGTAAACAGCAAGAGCGCAACGATGATAATCCCCCCGGTAACCACAAACCCACGGTGAAAACCGTAATTATGGATGACCTTGCCCATCCCCAGGGCGCAGAGCAACATGCCCAAATAGACAGAGGTATTGTAGCAGCCCATGGCCACCCCCCGGATTTGCCCGGGCACGGAATCGGCGATAAGCGCGCAGATAACGGTAAATGCAACCCCCATACTTAGCCCCATGGCCGCCGCAGCACAGAGGACCGTGGCCAGGGAGTTGCACCAGGCGAAGGCTGCATTGGAGAGGCCAAAAAAGAACAGGCCACCGCTGACCAGCAGGCGGCGATCAGTAATGTGGTCACAGAGCCAGCCAGCTGGAATTCGGGCAATGGCATTGGTGAGCGCCTGCACCGCACAGACAATCCCCACGGCCATGGTGGGGAGCTCCAGACTGCGCACATAGAGCGGGACAAAGGTGATAAACATGCCAAAGCCCATGCAGGCCCCCACAGTCACCAGCAGGCAGGCAAGTAATCGTCGGTTCTTTGCCAGCTGCCTGAGCGTGGTCAAAAAATTGGTTGCCGGCACAGCTCGCTGCAGATGACGGGGAGGTTCCGGCAGACGAAACAAGGCGACCACCATCATGACCGCAATCATACAGCCCGAACAGACAAAGACTGCGCGAAATCCAATCAAGCCACCTAAAAAGCCACCGGCAGCCGGCCCCAGGGTCATGCCGCAGTAGAGGGCCATGGTGTACCAACCAAAGGCATTACCGAGGGCTTCTGGTGGCGTTATATCAGCGACATAGGACATCAGGGTCGGCGTCACCGCGGCCATACCTACCCCAAAAAAGAGGTAGATGAAGCCCATCTGCAGGGGCGTCTGCGAAATGGTCAGCAACAGTGAAGACCCCGCAAGGAGGCTCAAGCCGATAAGCAGGGGGCGACGTCGCCCGATTTTATCGGAGAGCAATCCAGAAGGTATGGAGAGCAGCCCGGCCATACACATAAAGGCGCTGTTGATCCAGCCGACCTGAACCGTATCCGCCCCCAACGAAACCGCAAAGAGGGGGACCACTGGGATACGCATGAAGGAGCCAAGAAAACAGAAAAAAGCAATGATACAGGTGGCCAGCAGCAGGCGACCAGCCGAGGGGAGTTTTGGGGGCATATAATAACCGTGCAGGTCCGATGGTTCAGCCAAACAGGGCGAGTTCCCCTGCCCGGTCACGCATCCGCTTCAGATAGGTTGGATGTTCCTGCGCATCATTAACTCCACGCAGACCGCCGAAGACAAGCGGCTCTAGGGTTTTGAACCCGAGGAAGGAAAACATCTGGTTGACCATGGAAAAATACGGGGCAAATTTTTCGGTGTCCGGTTGCCCCTGGGTGTAGAGGCAGAGCATGCGTTGACCATCAAGCCAGGAGGAGTAATCGGGCTTCAGCACCGGCATGAGACGATCGGTAAAGAGCTTTGCCTGAGCAGTCATCTGCCACATATAGACCGGTGAGGCCAGGACAACCAGATCAGCAGACAAGACATCCGCCAGAATAGGTTCCATGTCATCGCTGAAGGCGCACCGCTTTTCATGGCCCGGCTGACGACAACGGTAGCAGGCCTGACACCCCTTAATAGTAAGGCTGTTGAGGTGATATCCTTGAGTTTCGGCCCCGTGTTTTTGGGCCTCTTCAAGAAAGGCGTCCAGCAGTTGGCTTGAATTTCCTTGCTTGCGGGGGCTTCCATATATTCCGACTATCTTCATCTGCGCTCTCCTGGCAACACATCGTGGTGTCTCCCCTGAATGGGGACAAAATCGCTACTATAGCGCTCTCCGCCAAAAGATGAAAGGCCTACCTGCACGATGCAGATAGGCCTTTTTCCCCAAGACAAGGAAGGAGAATGGGGAATTTCAGAGATCAGCTCTGCAGCAACCGCAACAACTCGGCAATGCCCTTCGACGAGACCACACTGGCCTGGTAGATGGTCTGCACCCCGGCACTTTTAAGAAATTTCTCGGCCCGCTCCAGTTCGACGTGTTCGGCATCGGTTTTGGTGATGATGCCAATAACCGGCTTGTTGAACATGGCTGCAAATTTGGGAGGAAAGATACTCTTTTTCCGTGTCCCATCCTGAATAAAGCCGACAATATCAGCCTTATTGGCGGAGACCAGCAAGGCTGAGTAATACATGCGGTTTTCCGCAAACTCGCCAGGCGTATCCACCACACAGCCGGAAAATTTTACCGCCTGGGTCTTGAGGTAGGAGATCGCCTGACCGTTGAGCGCCTGGGTCAGCGAGGTTTTCCCGGAACCTGTCTGGCCAACAAACATGATTTTCTTCATCAGATAAATTCTTTGAGCACTTCCGGCGTCGCCCTAGGGATAATAACGCGGTTGACCAGCAGTCCGGATTCCCTGATCGCATCTGTCGCGGCATCCACCGCCGCCTGGATTGCAGCGGTATCGCCCAGGGCAAGGAAATATCCCTTGCCGCCAATGGCCATGGATACATGAACCCGCAGCAGGAGAATATCTGCTGCCTTGACCGCTGCATCAGCGGCCTCAATGATCGGGGTTGCCGCAAAGGTCTCGACAATTCCCAGGGAACGGTAGCTGCACTCCGAGGCGTCTACACTACCGGAGAGTGCGGAAAAGACCTGGGGATCGACATTGGCGATATGCAGCGATTCGATGAGAAAGCCCCTCGAGACCACCTTCCCCGCCTCGAGTGCTGCTGCAACGGCGGAGACACTGCCGCCGATGACAACGATAAACTTGCCCGAACAGATGGTGCGAGCGATTAAAATGTGCACATCAGCATCCTTGAGCATGGCATCCTCTGCCTCATAGCCGCTGGCAATGCTGGATAATTCTAAAATTCCTATGGAATGGGCCATATGATTCTTCCTTAATGATTCTGGGGGCATGTGAGCGTGATAGCCTGTTCATCAACCTCGCAGACCTGCCCAGAGAGCGGAGCATGGATCTCGGCGCCCAAGGCGTCGCCCACGGTTGCGATCTTCTGTCCCTGCTGGACCTGATCACCAACGCTGACCACCGGGGTTGCGGGTGCACCGATATGTTGGCGCAGCAGCAGGCGCAGCGTCTGAGGTGCAAACCGATACTCGCTGAGATCACCACTGTCAGGAAACAGATCCAGGTTCAGCATCCGTTTCAGCCGTTTGGATGGTGTCTTGCGATAAGGTGCCAGAGGATGGGGTTCGTTCTCAAACGTTCCCTTATATTGCATTTTGTTTGCCAGGGCTTCTGCCCGATTGTTGATGCATACCTGTGAGGGAAAAAGCCCCTCCGGACAGGAAACAAAGGAGCAGAGATTGCACTGACAACAGTACAGTGCATGGGTCTGGATCTCCCTTTCCCCTGCCCCTTCCTGGTGAAACACCAGCGAGCGCATGGCCTTGTGCGGTTGAATCGGATGCCCCAGGAGGTACCGAGGACAAAGCTCGGTACAGATGGTGCACTGATCGCAGGCGGCCTTACCGATTTGATTGACCCGCTTTTCACTGGCCATGATGCGGTATTTTTGAATCAAGACATGATCGTTGGGAAAAACCAGCAGGCCTGCCGTGGTCTTGGTGACCGGCTGGGTAAGATCCTCCACAATCTTGCCCATCATGGGGCCGCCCTCGATGATGGTGAAATCTCTAATCGTGGGGCAGGCATAGTCTATGATTTCCTGAAAGGAGATCCCCAAAGGCACCTCGAAGGTCTGGCGTTTTTCAACAGCGCCACCCACATTGAGAAACTTTGCTGTCACCGGACGGGCCGTGCCGATATTGTAGAGCGACTCCACATTACTGACCACAATCCCCCGAGAGATGGGGAGGGCACCGGGTCCGATGATGACACCGGTTGTCTCCCTGATCAGGGTCAGCTCATCACCGGCAGGATAAAAATCATCCACCGGGCAGAGCTCGATCCCGGCGGGCAAACGCTCGTTTAAGTGTGCAATCAGCCCCTTATGCTTTTTCTTGATGCCGATGATCCCTTTGCTGGCAGCAACCTGCCCCATCAGGGTTTGCAGCCCTTGAAAAAACAGGTCGGTTGCATGCAATAAAAGCTGCTTGTCTTTATGTAAGAGGGGTTCGCACTCCGCCGCATTGACCAGAACGATTTCCGCCTGGGACTGGGCCTTGACATAGGTGGGAAACCCGGCACCACCGGCACCGACCACCCCGTTTTCTTTCATCTGTTGAACAGTATTCATGAGAATGCTCAAGGAAGTTTATCTATAAGCGCATACTTAGTGCCAACACAAACTTCCTACTGCTGCTCCTCCCAGTTGGCTGGATAGGTAACATAGATGAACTTTGCGTAGTCGGGCACGGAAAATTCAATGGGTGTATTCTTGGGAATCAGGACCAGCTCCCCCTTGTTGGCGGTAATGGTCTTGCCGTTGACCACAATGGACAGGCTGCCTTCAAGGACAATATCGATCTCATCGTAATTCAAGGTCCAGGCAAAGGTGGAAGCATCCATCTCCATGACGCCGCAACCAAGCCGCGGGCTCTCTGCAAGCGTGAAGACATCCTTTAAAAAGACCTTATCCCCTGCCTTGCCGGTATCAAAGGGTTCGGGTTGCACTGAACCGACCTTGACCGCAGTCACACCGGAGAGCGGTTCTTTCTCGGTTTGGATAGCCGCCCCGCCTGTTTGGCCAGGTGATTCAGCCAGGGTTGCAACCACGACCTCGCGTACGATCTTTTCAACAACAGCTCTATCAATCTGCATCAGACATTCTCCTTCTTTGCGCCATCGACTTCCATCTGTAATCGGGCTAGGACCTCAAGAGTAATTCTTTGAATGGTCTGGGGATCTTCCAGGCTGTACTCTTTTTTCAGGAGGGTCACTATTTTCTGCACCAGGACACCATCGCTCAGGCATGCACCGCTTGGCGAAGGCTCTGACGAACTGTTCACGGCTGGACAAACCTTGGTTGGCTGTTCTGCTCGGGCTTCATAGCTCAGACGAATACCACGCCTGGAAAGCAGGTCCTTGACCCCAGGGGTAAGGATCATTGTGGGGGCAACCACGAAACTCTTTTGCCCCTGGCTGAGATAGGACGAAATATTTTGGCTATTTATCAGTGTTTTTGCCATGTTGTATCTTTCTCCATAGTATATAAGCACCCGCCATCACGGATTCCGGATTCCCACCAGGCTCGCTACGGTTGCCTCTTCAGGACGGGCGATCACACTCCGGTCGACCAGCTGATTTCCCAGGGTCTGTGCTGCCAGGGAAACCGCCTCTTCAACCTGGCCAAGGGGCCCGGAAAAGACCATAAATGATTTGCCGTTAATTCCCTGGGCCACAGCTAGCCTTGCGAGCATGACATTCGCCCCCTTGAGGGCTTTGTCTGCCGCAGCGATTCCCGAGGCCGCCCGGCGACTCTCCACCACTCCCAGAGAGAACCCCGGTTCTGGGAACTGGCGGTTCTGGAGGGCCAGGAGCAGCTCTGGGGAAGTACGGGGAAGAACAAACCAGTCAAGCAGGCTCGCATCGGAGGCAACGGCTGCTAAGGCTGCCTCAACGCTTGACTGCGCCCCTCCTATTCGAATCAAAAAACGCCCGGAACAGATAGGACCCGCCTTATAGAGCTCAACTTCTGCGGCCTTGAGCAGCACATCAAGCAGCCGGGCTCCTGCGGCGATGGTCCTGACTTCAACCAGCCCGAGGGTATCGTGCGGTTTATATGCAAGCAGACTCACCGTCTCGTACCGACCATTTATGGTATGTCGACCTGATCGATAATCCCCACGATGGAAGCATCAACCGGAACGGCGCCCTTGCCCAAGGCCTGACGTGCGGAGGAACCGGTCGTCACAAGAACGGTTTCACCAATACCGGCCCCCACCTGATCGGCTGCAATGAGACAGGGGCGCTGTTCTCCACTGACCGGATCAACAGGCTGCACCACCATGAGCTTGAGTCCGTTGAGACTCTCTTCTTTGCGGGTTGCCCAAACATTGCCCACGACATTGCCAACAATCATTGCTCAGCCTCCTCAGGCCGGATTTTTTATCAAATACGACTAATTTCGATATTGAGAGACTTCGCCTTATCCTGCGCAAGTCCGGTGACAATGGCGCCTGGGGCGAGTTGAACCACCTTCACCCCATCCTGAGCCATACGCTCCACATCATGCTCGGTCACCAGATGTCCCTGATGCATGATCTTTTCCGGTACCGCTGCCCGATACGTCACCAGGCCAAAGGCCTCCAACTGCTTGCGCTGGCTGGAATACAGTTGCCAGAGTGCATGGGGTGCCGTCTGCTCAAAGGCCATGTAGGCAAAGTCCACCACCGAAACCCGCTTGCCTGAAAGCAGCAGGGTCAAAATCAACTGGCCCTGCTCATCGCTGGCTTTCCCCATGGCCAGCTCCACCATGGTATTGATGGAGAGCGTAGGGACAATGTATCCCTGATACTCTGCAAGCACCTGGCTCTGCCAGCATTCTTCCTGATCGTCGAGATAGCGAACCTCTGTCCCTTTGGGCAGGATGCGGCGTAATTGCACCTCGTCAACCTGCGATTGCCTGGACAGGATTAAATAGCTCTGCTGAGTTGCACTCGCCGTACTCCCGTGGATTTCAAGAAGGACACGACGAACGATACGTTCAATGGATTGGTTGTCCATCATGACCCTGCTCCTGGGGTTGGGGGCGAACTATGGTGCCGGTGGTTCCAGGACCACACCCACAGCCGTTGGCCTCATCGGCATCGATATGCAGGGCCAGTTTGAAACTCTCATGGACACGCACCAGAACATCGCGAAAAACGGCTGGGCGTTTTCCCCGCATGTGGACGGCAACAAACTCTTTATCCCTGACTCGCAGGCGTCTGGCATCTTCGGGTGACATGTGTATATGCCGCCCCGCCACGATAACCCCCTGTTCCAAGGGGATAATTGCTTGCCCGGAGGAAAGCAGCATCCCCGGTGTTCCTGCGATATCGCCGGACTGTCTGATCGGTACATCCAGTCCGAGCAGACGAGCGTCGGTGAGCGAAATCTCCACCTGGGACTGCTCTCTTGAGGGGCCAAGGACCGCCACATTGTCCATCACCCCCTTGAGGCCAATCAGCCGCACCCGTTCCTTGCAGAGAAACTGCCCGGGCTGGGAGAGCTCCCGCAGCGGTGTCAGCGGTGCTCCGAAGAGTGCCACCGCATCCGCCTGGGAAAGATGGACATGGCGGGCGGATATCTCCACGGGGATAGGAATCTCCTGACCCTGATTTTCCGCCTGGTCAGGTTCTTTTTGGCGCAACTGGGACAAGGCTGCCAAGACCTGCTCTACTATCTGTTCTCGTTGAATCTCTTGCATTGCCCTCTCATTCATTTCTGGGTGGCTCTGGGGAGTTCTCCCTCAATCTATGATTTCATCTGCCGTCAGGGATTGAGGTAATAGCCGGCCTGCTCTCTAATCATGAGAATATAGATAGCCGAACTCATTCGATTCAGAGCCTGGAGAATGTCTGTTCTCCCGGTTGTAAATTCCTGCCTGAAAGCCGCAACCGCAGCGGTTTCCACCTCACGTACCCGACTGCGCAGATCGTTGAGAGCAAGCAGCATCGGACCCATGGAGACAGCAGGGGTGATATGGTCAACCCCGTAGTGTTTCTGTGGATAATGCGAGTGTTGGCGCAGCTCATCGGGGCTGAGCGAAAAGATCGTCTGTTTTTCCAGAGGAAGATCGAGAACATCGACCTTCATAATCTGCCGACACCAGCCCAGCACCTCTTCAAGATCTGTACACAACCCGCCAAGTTTCTTTTCCACTGCCAGCCCCTGCACCAAAAGGATGCAGGATTGGAGGCTATCGAGCTTCCCCCGAAAGACAATCCGTGGATGATCTTTGGCGATGAGTCGATTGCCGGAGAGATGGGTCATATACTCCGGCTTCTCCATAAACCCTCCCCCATCAAGGGCCGAGACATACCTGGCTTTCGGCTCCTCTACCGGCAATTCCTTTGAACTGACAGGTTGAGGCTCCGGCGCGTTTAAGGACGGCGCCGAAGCCTCGGGGGAGATGATTTTGATTTGACGCTCGTGGAGAAAGCTGGCAGCTGAAGGTGTCACTATCTGACCAGGCTCGGGCTGAAAATGATTCAGCTCACCTCTCCTGAACAGCTCCCGCAGGACTGCTTCAGTGACCACCTTCATGGTTTCAGCCTTCCAGCTTCGGCAGAATCATTTCCACATCGCTGTGAGGTCTGGGGATAACATGCACAGAAACCAGCTCACCAACACGGTCAGCTGCTGCTGCACCTGCATCGGTTGCCGCCTTGACCGCGCCGACATCGCCACGAACGGTCACAGTCACCAGACCGGAGCCCACCTGGGTTCTGCCCATCAGGGTGACATTTGCAGCCTTAACCATGGCATCGGCAGCCTCAACTGCACCGATAAAACCTCTTGTTTCCACCATTCCTAATGCGTTCAGTGATGACATTGTGCTTCCTCTCTATGAATTGATGGCCGGATTGCGGCCGATTATGGGTTGGTTGAATTGGTACGTCAATGTGCGGCGAGTTTCGCCAATACCAGCTCGGTGATACGTTTCACTTCATCCTCCAGCTCCTGTCCTTGGGGGGCAGCGCAGGTCGAAGGAACCGCTGGACAGTAGGCTCCGGAATCGTAGGCCACATGCCGCAAATTCAACAGATGCATGGGGCCGACATTATCGGAGGTGGAGCTGCCTCCCACGGTACCGCAGCCCAAGGTAAAGGAAGGCGGCAGATTGGTGCTGATGCCCACGGCCCCTTGGGTTGAAGGGGTGTTGACCAGCAGACGGGAGACCGGTTTTCTGAGGGCAAACTCACGAATCACGGCCTCATCCTGGGAGTGAATCGCCAGGGAATGCCCGATCCCACCGTTTTTGAGCAGGGAATGACAGAGTTCACAGGCATCCTGCCAGGTTTCGACCACATAGAAACCGATCAGCGCGGTCAGCTTTTCCTTGGAAAATGGATATTGCCGCCCTACCCCTTTCTCCCGGTAGGCCAGGACCTTGGTTCCCGCCGGAATCTCGATCTGGGCAAGATTCGCGAGATACTGGGCATCCCGGCCGACGATGGCCGGATTCATGCTGCCATCGGCCCGCTCCATGATGGGCCGCAGTCGGGCGACCTGCTCTTCATTGAGAAAATACCCCCCCTGGCAGACAAACTCGCGAGCGACCGGGGCTTCGATCACGGCCTCGGTAACAATGGACTGCTCTGAGGCGCAGACGGTGCCGTTATCAAAGGTCTTTGAAGCCATAATTTTGCTGATAGCTTCTTTGATATTGGCGCTGCGCTCGATAAAGGCAGGGACATTCCCCGCCCCCACACCCAGTGCCGGTGTTCCTGAGCTGTAGGCCGCCTTGACCATGGCCGGGCCGCCGGTGGCCAGGATCAGATCGGCCTGCCGCATCAACTCACCGGTCCCCTGAATGGTGGGGATGCTCATCATGTTCACCAGATCTGCCGGTGCCCCATTTGCCTGCAGCGCCTCCTGAATCACCTCGATGGTTTTGCCGATACAACGCAGGGCTGAAGGATGGGGGCTGATGACAATCGCGTTGCCCGCCTTCAGGGCGATCAGGGATTTATAGAGCGTGGTTGAGGTGGGGTTGGTCGAGGGGACCAGAGCCGCAACCACACCTGCAGGTGTTGCAATTTCAAGCATCTTCTTGGCAGGATCCTCATGGACGATGCCAATGGTCTTCATGGGCAGGATGTTGGCCAAGAGATCACGGGTAGCCAAGAGATTCTTCGCTCTCTTATCCTCCCATTTTCCAAAACCGGTCTCCTCCACGGCCATCCTGGCCAGGGTTTCGGCATGCTTGATGCCGTTCTCGGCCACCGCACTGATCAGGTCATCCACCTGCTCCTGGGAGAGCTGGCTCAGGTAGGCCTGTGCCTCTCGTGCGCCTCGCACAAGCGAGCGGGCCTCCTGCAGGGAAAGTAAATCTTTATCCACCATTCGTTCCTCTTTTTCGTTGCTTTAGAGTTCTTGGACAAAGGGTCGCAAAAGCTCTATCAATTCTTCTTTACGGGCAAATTTGATCTTTTGCCGAGACAGGGGAAAGCCCTCAAACGATCTGGCCAGTCGACGCAACCGGGTAACACTCATCGTCTGAAGATCAAGAGACTCCTCACCGATTTGGGGACCAGGCATTGCATCGGGGACCTTTTCCTGCGGCTCCCCTTCAGCTGTTGCCACAGGTGCTGGTGTGGCCAGTTCAACCGGAACAACAATGCGGCCCAGCCCTTCACCGGTCCGGGCAATAACCGTATGGGAATGCACCTCGCCCAACCGGGCCGCCGCTCCTCGAGCTGCTGCAACCGCCACCTGGACAGAAGAAACATCTCCAACCAGCTGGATGCTGACCAGCCCACTGCCGATACACTCCAGACCAAGCAGCCGGACATCGGCAGTTTTCAGGGCAGTATCAGCCGCCTCAATGGCGGGAGTCAGGCCGATGGTCTCTACCAGGCCCAGGGCTGCATTCTCCAAGGGATTCATTGTATGCTCAGAGGCCATGTGGCCGCTCGGCAACGGCAAGGACCGCCTCGGCAAAGGCATCGCAGGCCGCCTTACAGGCAGACTGGCTCCCGGTCAGCAGGCCACCGCCGAAGTTGGTCTCAGTGGGCGGACCGTAGAAGGTCACCATGCGCACGTCAGCTGCCTTCAGCGCCGCGTCCAGGGCAAAGACAGCCTCCAGGGGCGGGGCCACCAGGTAGGCCAGGGATTCACCTTCGGCGATACCATTGGCCTCGGAGAGATAGGTTCCGGTCCGAGAAATGCAATGGGCAAAGTAGGCGATGGAATCGTCCTCGTTGGCCGAGTAAAAGCAGGCCTCGTTCTCCACATAGTGGACAGCCGCGTCGATCCCTGCCCGCACCTCGGCCGGATCAGTTCCGGAAATGATCCCGATGAACTCACCCGCCAGCTTCGTTGAAGCGTTGGCCGCTCCACCGTAAAACGACTTGGCATAGGCCACGTTGACCGCAGCTTTTTTGGTGGCCTCGTCAAGGGCGCTATAGCCCACGTCATCACAGTCGGTGGTGAGGATGCCAACAGAGCGATGCCCCTGGGGCAGTCCGAGTTCTTTAATCAGCGCCCTATCCGCGTTGGGAAGAATACGGATACTCAGTACATTGGCGCGCAGCGCGTCTCCTTTCATAGCGGACTCCTAGAGTTTCAGGTTCAGGCCGGAAGCCTTTTGTTCAAGCATCTTTTTGACCACCCCGGCGATATGTGCCCCGGCTTCCACTGCAGGCGTACCGCCCTTGTGAATATTGGAGATCACCGTGCGGTTGGACTCGGGCTGGGCGGTGCTGGACTCATAGGCCATGTAGCAGGACATGGACTCACCGGTGGCAAGTCCGGGCCGCTCTCCGATCAGGAGAACCGTGACCTTGGGCGTAATCAGCTCGGAGATCACATCCATGGAAGGGACCCGGCCATAACGGAGGAAAAAAAGTGGATTAGGTTCAATCCCCATCCCTTTGAGTCCCTGGACAAGTGCGCGGTAGGTATCCATGGCGTTGGTTTCCACGGCGGTGGAACTGAGGCCATCGGCAATATAGATCTGGACCGTTGCATTTTTAGGGCAGATCTTCTGCAGCTTTTTGCCCTGGTCTTCCGGCAGTTTTCTGCCTAAATCCGGGCGGGTGAGGAATTCATCCTTATCCCGACAGCAGCTTTGGATGGTTTCCACACCGATGGAGGCGAGAAAATCATCGGAGACATCGGTGAAAACCGCATCCTGGGCCACCGCGTGATCGGCACGAAAGCGCAAAAGCGAGCGGGTCAGCGGCCGGGGGCCACAGTGCCAGATACCGAGTCTGGCGGGGGTGGTCTGTTTCAGGCGGAGGTACATCTCCGGGTTAGTGGCCCCAGGAACCAGCAGCTCTTTGCGCAGGTCGACAGCGGCCAGATCCTCAAGCAGACTGTCATCTTCTGCATTATGGATGTTCTGCGGTGCAGCTGCTGCGGTGCTGGTTGCTCCTGGCGCTGTGTTGCCAGCAGAGGGAGTATGGCCTGCCTCCGGCCCCAGGGTCTTGATGACCTCATCAATTATGGATTTTATCTGTTGTTCGGAAATCACTGTTTCACTCCGTATCGGGAAAGAAATTGATACCTGAATCCGTGAAAATTAACGGATAAAGGCAGACCCATCTCCAGCCAGCTGACCCAGACGGCCGTTTTCAAGAAAGCCCATTTTCTCAAGCCACTGTTCAAACTCCCTGACCGGACGTAGGCCCAACAGTTGTCTGAGGCTGGCCGCATCGTGGAAACCGGTACACTGATAGTTGAGCATGATGTCATCGCCCTGGGGGATGCCCATGAAATAGGTGCAGCCTGCGGTGGAAAGCAACATGGCCAGATTTTCGATGTCATTCTGGTCGGTCTTCATATGGTTGGTGTAGCAGGCGTCCACGCCCATGGGCAGACCGGTGAGCTTGCCCATGAAATGATCTTCCAGGCCAGCCCGGGTAACCTGCTTGGCGTCATAGAGGTATTCGGGCCCGATGAAACCGACCACGGTGTTGACCAGAAAGGGATTGAACTTCTTGGCAAAGCCGTAACACCGGGCCTCCATGGTGACCTGATCGACTCCGTGATGGGCATCGGAGGAGAGCTCGGAGCCCTGGCCGGTCTCAAAGTAGAGTACATTGGGGCCGGTGGAGGTACCTTCCCGCAGGACCAGATCGCGGGCTTCTGCCATGAGAGCTCCATCCAGACCAAAGGCCTTGTTGCCTTTTTCGGAGCCAGCGATACTTTGAAAAATCAGATCCGCAGGCGCTCCCTGGCGCACCGCATCCATCTGGGTGGTGACATGGGCGAGCACGCAGATCTGGGTCGGAATCTCATAGGTTTCCTTGATCTCCTGAAACATACGCAGGACCGTAGCCACCGAATCAACGCTGTCATTGACCGGATTGAGGCCGATCACCGCATCGCCCACGCCGTAACTCAACCCCTCAAAGGTGGAGATGCGGATGCCGTCGGGATCATCGGTGGTATGGTTGGGCTGGAGGCGAAAACCCAGGGTGCCCTTATGGCCGATGGTGGTGTTGCAGTGGGCCAGAACCTCGATCTTGTTGGCAGCGTAGACCAGGTCCAGGTTGGACATGAGCTTGGCCACACCTGCAATCATCTCTGAGGTCAGCCCCCGGGAAACCCGGGCGATGGAGCGACTGTCGGCCTGATCCGAGAGCAGCCACTCACGAAACTCGGCCAGGGTCCAGTTTTGGATGCCCGCATAAATTGTTTCATTCACCTGATCCTGAATGATGCGAGTGACCTCATCTTGTTCATAGGGAACTGCCGGATGATTGCGCAGGTCAGCAAGGGTCAGGTTGCTTAAAACCTCCTTGGCCGCAATCATTTCGGTCAACGAGGATGCTGCCAGTCCCGCAAGCTGATCCCCGGATTTCTCCTCATTGGCCTTGGCCAGAACGTCGTTCACGTCCTTGAAGGAATAGAGGGTACCAAACAGTTTTGTTTTCAGTCTCATTGTTGTTTCCTTAACCTTCCAAGTTGCAATTCTAGTATCCCAAGGCCAACGTCTTCACGATGACCGGTACAACATTTCCATGGGCGACCGGGGTACCGATATCGATATAGTCCCCCTGATTGACAGCGATCGCGTCAATACAGACAATCTGGCGACCGGGGCCGGTCACCGCCTCTAACGCTTGCCCCAAGGCCTTGGCCAGATCATTTTCCACGACCACAACCAGGGGATCTTGCGGTTCAAGCCTCGGGCTCATGCCCCTGATAATGGCCCCAGCCAGCTCCTGAATGTCATCAAAGCCGGGTGCCTTTGGCCCGCGAAAGGCAAGTGCCGGAACCTGCTGTTCTTCTTCCAGGGCAAACCAATGGAGCTTGCTGCCAATGGTCTGCTCCCACTCCCTGTAAGGGAGCCTTTCATCCTCTGCGGTGAGTTTCAGCACCGGCATGTTCTGCATGGGCAGGGCCTGACGGGCGTAACTGATAGTAGACCCAGAGATACTGGTGGTATGTGAGCCCGCGCCCACCACCGTTGCCCGAATGGTCTGCTCCGCCTGCACGACCTGAAAACACCGACCGATGGACGATTTGGCAAGAGCCCGGCCAAGATACACGCCCAAATCTCCATAAAGGAGGGGATCGGTGTAGGCAGTGGTGGCCTCCTGGGCCATGCACTCGGCGACGCCCCCACTAAAACTGAGGTAATCAATGGCATAGTCCAGATTGAGCAGCTTATCGGTCGCCATCACTCGGGTCAGCTCGGTTGGTTCTTCACAGCCAAGTGTTTGGGCAAGTGTGGAGGCCATCGCCTCGGCAAGCCGCTGCATCTCCTCTTTTGATAACGGCAGTTTCTGCGTCAGAGAAATCCCTAAAGATTGTGCCAGCTGCCTCGCTTTAGGGGAGGAGTAACTCACCACCCCATCCTCGCTGAATTTGACCAGCCGGCCACCAATATCCATGCAGCAGGTATCAATCAACTCACCGTTTTTAAACACCGCGATATTGGTAGTGCCGCCCCCAATATCCAGATTGGCAACAACTGCTCCCCGCTCCTTGGACAGCGCATCGGCGTGGGCGCCTTTGCCCGCAATGATCGATTCAAGCGCCGGCCCCGCAGTGGCCACCACAAACTCGCCGGCCAGACCGGAGAGCGTTTGTAACACTTCACTTGCATTGGATTTTCTGGCGGTTTCCCCGGTGATGATCACTGCACCTGTATCCACCTGCCCGGGCGAGATGCCCGCCTTTTGGTACTCTGCCTCAACGATGGCCCGTACTTGAGGGCCGTCGATCTCGGTGGCACTCACCAGAGGCGTCTGATGGACCGCACTGGTAAAGAACACCTCTTTGGCCATGATCTTGATCTGGGGAACAGAGACCAGGGAGGCCATATTTTTTAAAGTCAATCGGCTGAAGACCAACTGTGTGGTTGAGGTACCGATATCGATACCGACACTGACAATGGTTTCTTCCATCTTTTTTCTCACTCTTCAGGAGGGCGGCTGTGCTGCCCGCTGCAACGGGCAAAAAAAAGCCTTAATTCAAAAGGGTAGAGTTCTCCCTTTCAAATTAAGGCTTCGTTGCCTGCTGGTTTTGCTCTCTACGCCGTTGTACAGAGCATGGCTTTTACTGCTCAGTCGAAATCACTCGACCTCAGCGATCACGGGACACCGAATCTGAGGCATCGGCGCCCTGCTTACGCTCACAAGAATCTTACAAGACTGAAATCACTGAGAATTCGCATATATTTTATTGGTGATGAAATCAAAAAACACGCTGGTACCCTTGGGGCCGGAATCAACATGGAGAGTACCACCAAGTTTGTCGGTCACCAGTTGCTGGACAATGGTCGAGCCCAGAGAATTACCATTGTTGATGGTTTTCTCGTTATAGCCGATCCCATCATCAGTGATGCTGATATTGGAACAGGTTTTGCCCTTTCTGATTTCCACGGTAATCAGCCCTTTCTCACGACCTTCAAAGGCGTACTTCAGACTGTTCTGGATAATCTCATTCACCACCAGGCCAATGGACGTGGCAATATCCGAATTGGTCTTGATCACGTCGCCAAGCACCCGAATCCGGATATCCCGGTTGGCGGAAAGACTGTGCTGGGTCACACTGGTTAAAATTCGTTTAATCATCTCCAGCAGGTCGACATCATCCATCCCGTTTTGCGCCAGGATTTCATGGGTCGCCGCAATGCTGAGCACGCGGCTGATACTTTTATTAAACGCCTGCTTGGCCATAGCATCGTTGATACGGCGGGACTGCAGACGCAGCAAACTGGCGATTGTTTGCAGATTATTTTTAACCCGATGATGAATTTCCTGCAGGGCGACTGATTTCAAAATCAGCTCTTTTTCTTTTTCCATCACTGCAGTTTCATCTGTCATCAACATAACGACCCCCGTGGGTAAAGAAGTTGCCGAACTATACATGGGGGTATACTTAACATTGAGTACCAAACCGGCGACCTTAATTCCGGGAGAAACAACTTGCTTTTGCTCAACAATATCTTCAAAAAAGATATTTTCCAGAGCTAGGTCCGAAAAATGAAGCCCTTCCAGCAGGTTCATGTACCCCAGCTTTTTGTAGATCGCCTGGGCTACCGGGTTGGTGAACACACAAAGCCCGTCCTGATTAAAAAGGATAATTCCATCTGTTACATGATAAGGGATGCCCTGCTCCCGGGAGAGCATGGACATCAAGGTCTCCGCCAACTGCTCGGTTGTTTTGGAGAGAACCGATATGTGCTGCTTGGTCTGCACCGCCTTGGTGACGTCGGTCTCCGCGATCAAACAGGCAACCACCTCCCCCTGCCCGTTTTTAATGGGGGAAACATTCTGGCGGACATCTCTATTTTCTTGCGTTTTCGCCAGCATATCCTGGGTGGGCATCCCTACATCCAAGGTCCGCAGGGCCGCGGGCTCATTAATTCTCTGGGCAAATTCCCCGACAACCGAATGCTGATAGAGGGTTTTTCCACTCGAGGGCCTGGCCTGAGCCACGACGATGGCAACATCCTTATCATGCGTCTTGCAATCGATAAAGACATCAGCATTCATCAGATCGGCAACGGTATGGAGCGTTACCGCGACCTCATGAATACTGGCCACATCTTCCGCACTCAGCGCCGTATGCTCCCGGCACAACTGCTCTATTTTCTTTTTATCGGCCTCGGTCATGATTACCCATGGTTCAGGAGAATGATCTCGGCAATATCCTGCATGGGACGTCGTTTATCCATGCCCAATTTACGGATCATCTGAAAGGCTTCCTCTTCACCGATGTTATGCTCTTTCATGAGCACGCCCTTGGCCTTCTCGATCAGGGCCCGGGCTTCAAGACGTTTTTTGGTCTGTACGATTTCTTTTTGTTTTTGTACCAGCTCTTCCCCTCGGGCGATACCGACCTCTATCATGGGGATAAGGGCCTCTTCTTTGATAGGCTTGACCACATAGCCCACCACGCCGGCATTTTTGGCCTGATCTATAAATTCCATACTGGAATAGGCCGTGATCAGAAGGATTGCCTTGGCATGCTGTTCTTCATGGATAATGTGTGCCGCCTTCAAGCCATCGAGCAGGGGCATTTTTATATCCAGCAAAACAACATCTGGATTGAGTTTTTTACAGAGTTCAATGGCATCAAAGCCATCGGAGGCTTCTCCGACCACCTCGTACCCGGCATGGAGCAGGATTTCACGGATATCCATACGTGTAATGGGTTCATCATCGGCTATGACAATCCTGTATCCCATACTTCCTTCCCTCACTCTCCCCAACGCTCAGGATCTGGTCGTTGGCACAACGGTAAAATGGAGGTTGGTGGCAAAATAATGCGACACCTCTTCCACAGATGCCTCCACACTGGAAACATCGCCAGTCATCACCAGGGAACCACCAAAGCGATCAACAAAGGCCAGACCAACACTTGCCGCCTTGGTCGCTACATCAGCAGCGATGATAACAGCCTCTCCGGGAGTGATCGTCAAAATACCAATGGCATCACACTCACCCTCGATCCCGATCTGCTCGCAGACCAAGGTGCTGGGCCGGGCAATGACGTGCGCCAGGGTTAACTGCGTTCCTGGTACATATTCCTGGATGAAGCGTTGTTTTTCGTCCATTGTGTTTTCTGGTTTCCCTCGGTATATCCGCTTGAATCTGCGAATACTTGGAGATTTATAGTCAGTCTTGCATTCCAGGTCAAGCCGGGTTCGTCCCTTGGACAAACCCGGCTTGGTTCCAGAGAGAGAACGTAATCAGTTCAGTCCTTCTTCCGCTTTGGAGATAGCAGCGAACTCCTCCTCCGGCGCATTGGCAATCAGATGCCTGCGGCTATACAGCAGGAAGTAGAGCAGAAAGATTGCATAAATCAGTGCTGCGATACAGGTCATTTTTGCATTGGCCAAAAAGCAGGCCACGAAGGCAAAGCAACCAAGAATTACACTGATTCCCGAGGTGAACTTGCCACCAGGGGTTCTATAGGGACGCTTCAAATTCGGCTCTTTAATTCGCAGCATAAAATGAGAAGCGGTCATGAGGATATAGGAAATAGAAGCGCCAAAGACCGCAATGACCAGAAGACTGTCGCCATCGACCACCAGGGAAAGCAGGAATCCGAGAAGACCAATGGCCACCAGGGCCACATAGGGGGTCTTTCGGTGGCCGGTCAAGGAAAGAAAGGTAGGCAGATAGCCCGCACGGGACAGGGCAAAGAACTGCCGGGATGCACCGTAGATAAGAGAAAAGAAGCTGGCGACCAGACCGGCCAGGCCGACCACGTTGATCAGACGGGAAACAAAGGTGGGACCACCATAGGCATTGGGTGACTGAATCGCACCAATGAGCGGATCCGCAGCGTCTTTAATCAGGTTGGCAGAAGAACCCGCCGGACCAAAGACCAGAATAAGGCCTGCAAAAATCAGCAGGGTCACCATGGCGGTGATAATCGCCTTGGGCATATCTTTGGTGGGATCCTCACACTCCTCAGCCGCAAGGGGGATACCCTCTACGCCCAAGAAAAACCACATACCAAAGGGCAGTGCTGCCCAGACGCCCATCCACCCATAGGGAAGAAAGGTGCTGGCCCCAGCGACATTTTCTTTGGGAGCAATGTCAAAGAGATTTGCAGGCTCAAAATGGGGAACCATGGAAAGGATAAAGGCCACCAGCGCGGCTACCGCAATAACGGTAATGATCATGCACAGGGTCAATGCCTCACCGACACCAAAGAGATGAACACCAACAAAGAGTACATAGAAGAGTAACTTGGTGATCCAGGTACCACCCAAGGTCATGGTGACCACATCCTGCATACCAGCGGGCACATAGACCATGAGTGAACCATCAGGTCCAAAGAGAGAGGTACAGTAGCCGGCGATAAAACACACAATCGCCGCCGGGGCGATACAGTACTCAAAGAGGATACCGACACCGGTCATATAGCCGCCAAGGGGGCCAAAGGCGCGACGGGCAAAGCCGTAACCGCCACCTGCTGAAGGGATAATTGTAGAAAGTTCGGCCTCGGAGAGCACCATGGAGGTATACATCACCGCCATCAGAACGGTGGCGACCAGGAGCCCACCCCATCCTGCTTTTTCGATACCAAAGTTCCAGCCGGCAAAATCGCCGGAGATAACGTAGGCCACACCGAGGAAAGAGAGAAGAATCCAGCCCGCGGCACCTTTCTTCAGCTCCCGATGTTCAAAATAGTTTTCGCCTGTGCCCGCAGCGGACACATTGTGAGTTTTCTGACCTGCCATTTTTTTCCTTCAAATAATTTAACTTGGGCACCTTAAGGATTTCCCGTAGGACACCAACAGTAGGAAGAAGGTTTCAGTTTCAAAGAAGCCTTTCTCGTCGCGGACCGGTCAACATCACGAAAGAAGACTCCTCAC
This sequence comes from uncultured Desulfobulbus sp., assembly GCF_963664075.1. Taxonomy (NCBI): domain Bacteria; kingdom Pseudomonadati; phylum Thermodesulfobacteriota; class Desulfobulbia; order Desulfobulbales; family Desulfobulbaceae; genus Desulfobulbus; species uncultured Desulfobulbus sp. The sequence continues at coordinate 4,473,996 of NZ_OY760916.1, read as the reverse complement.
CACCACACGCTGTGGCACCCAACCATCCGGGGCTGCGGGTGGATTCAGAGGAACAAAACGCAAAAAAAAAGCTTGCAGCCAATAATCCCGTTGAGGATTATTCGACAGCAAGCTCCGTTGTTTGCTCGAGTCCCGTACGCCGTTGTACGAGTACATTCGTTTATTTCGGCATGGTAGCTAGCACATCTTTCAATGAAGCGCAATATTTTTCTGCATCAGCTTCGTTGCTCTTTGAGCAAGATGCAAGGATGATGCAAAAGAATGTCCTGAGGCTCAAAGCAAAAAAAAACCCACAATCTTCGCAGATTGCGGGTTTTCAAAAATGGTGCCGAAGGCGAGACTCGAACTCGCACGACCGTGGGCCACTACCCCCTCAAGATAGCGTGTCTACCAGTTCCACCACTTCGGCAACAACTTTATATTTTTTTTACTGCTGCGGAGCTGCCGGAGCAGGCTCTGCGGCCGGCTCAGTCGCCGGCATGGGAACAGTGATCGGTGCTGCCTGAGAGGCAGGAATCTGCTGTTCCACTTGGACATCTTTCATTACGGAGCCAGAGCTCTGATTGGCCGAGAGGTAGGCCAGAGTAATGGAGGTGCCCATAAATATAATCGCTGAAAAGGTCGTAATCTTGTTGAGCAAAGGAATAGGACCTTCCGTGCCAAAGACTGATTGATTGGAACCGCCAAAGGAGGCTCCGATGTCCGCACCTTTCCCTTGCTGCAGCAAAACAATACAGATTAAAAAGAAACAGACAATTACGTGGGCTACAATCAGTATAGTGGTCATTGGAATTGAATTATTCGGTCAAACGATTCGGCCTTTAATGCGGCTCCACCGACAAGCGCTCCATCAATATCAGGTTGCGCCATCAGCTCATCAATGTTTTCGGGTTTAACCGAACCACCATACAGTATTTTTACTGCCATGGCAACATTTTTTTCATAAATACTTCCAAGAAGCTGACGAATAAAGGCATGAACCTCTTGTGCCTGCTCCTTGCTTGCCGTCTTTCCAGTGCCGATGGCCCATACCGGTTCGTAGGCAATGACCACCTGCTGCATCTGCTCGGCATCCACACCGGCGAGTCCGTGACGAATCTGGGCCTCAAGAACACTGAAGGTCTTACCTGCCTCGCGTTCGCTCAAGGTCTCCCCAATGCAGAGGATGGGCAAGATAGCACCATTTAACGCTCCATGCAAGCGCCGATTGATCATTGCGCTATCTTCGCCAAAAATATGTCGTCGTTCGGAATGGCCGATAATGGCGACACCGACCCCTAAGTCCTTGAGCATGGGGGCAGATATCTCTCCGGTAAAGGCACCTTCTTTTTCCCAGGCAACGTTTTGCGCGCCAACGAGAACACTACTTCCCTGCACAGCACTACAGACAGCGGCAAGCGAGGTAAAGGCAGGCGCTATCAGGACATCACGATCGGCACAGGCGGAAGCTGACTGCGCCACGGCCTTGGCCAGGGCAACAGCCTCATCCTGAGTGAGATACATTTTCCAGTTTCCTGCAATGAGTGGACGTCTTTGCATAGGCAAACCTCCTTTAATATCACAAAATACACGATCTGAAGATTACTTAAAAATCGCCTGCAGCAAAAGCTTAGAGAACGCTATGATATTGGTTGACATGACGATGATAATACCGACCCTCTTCCAGAAATCTTCCAAAGAAATCCTACAGTGCCCTTTAACGGAAAATTGCACACTACATACTTGAGTCATGTATTCCTCCTGAGCAGTATGGAATTTACTTATCGAAACAGAATGATATTGTTTCCGTATAGCATAAAACTATCCAAGCGCATCAATGCCCGGCAAGGTTTTCCCTTCCATCAGTTGCAAAAAAGCACCACCGCCGGTGGACATGTAGGAGATATTAGCGGACTCTCCCGAAAGAGCAATGGCCGCGTTGGAATCACCACCACCGGTAATTGAGAGCGCATGCGCTGCGGCAACGGCATGGGCAAGCGCCATGGTGCCACGGGCAAAGGCATCCATCTCAAAGGCGCCCATGGGACCATTCCAGACGATGGTTTTCGCATCGGCGAGGACTTCACAAAAACAAAGCACCGAAGCTGGCCCGATATCAAGAGCCATCCAATTGTCGGGAATATCCTGAATGGTCACCTGTTTGCTTACCGCATCCGGGGCGAACTGATCCGCTGCGATCACATCCACCGGCAGGTACACTTTGACACCTTTTACCTTGGCCTGCTCAAGCAACTCGCGAGCAGTATCAAGCAGGTCATCTTCAACCTTGGAAGCCCCCACACCAAAGCCCTGGCTCTTTAAAAAGGTGTTGGCCATGGCGCCGCCGATAATCATCTTATCGACCCGCTCCAGCATGTTCCGCAGCGCCTCGAGTTTCCCCGAGACCTTGGCCCCACCAACGATGGCCACCAGCGGTCGCTGGGGGGTATCGATGCAGCGGTGGAAATATTCGATTTCCTTTTGCAGGAGAAAACCTGCGCCTTTCACCTCCATACAATCGGCCACCCCTGCCACAGAGGCATGGGCACGATGGGAAACGGCAAAGGCGTCATTGATGTAGACCTCAGCAAGGCTTGCCAACTGGCTCGAGAATTCGGGGTCGTTTTTCTGCTCCTCGGGATGAAAACGCAGGTTTTCCAGCATCAACATATGGCCATTTTCAAGCTGAGCAACCGCCTGGACAACCTCCGGACCGATACAATCGGAAGCCAGTGGCACCGGCCGCTCAAGCAGTTTTCCCAGATAATCTGCAACAGGCCCCAGGGAGAATTTTTCCACCCGTTCTCCTTTGGGACGGCCACGATGACTGCAGATGATCACCTTGGCCTCCTGCTCAAGCAGGTAGCTGAGTGTGGGTAACACTGTGCGAATGCGCAGATCATCGGTAATCTCACCGGCCTCGTTCATCGGCACGTTGAAATCCACGCGAATCAGCACCCTTTTGCCTTTCAGTTCAATATCTTTAAGTGTTTTCATGCTCTTTCCCGTTTGATTATTTCATATCCCGTTGGAGCAGGACAGCATCTTCGACGGGCTCGTGGTAGTACTTTTTTCGCCGACCGACCTGGTAAAATCCAAGCGCTGCATACAGTTGCCGTGCCGCCAGGTTAGAATCTCGCACCTCAAGCAAACAGCTGCAGACATCGCAGGCTTGAAGCCGGTGCAACGACCATTCCATCAGGCTGCGGGCCAGTCCCTGCCGTTGTCGTTCAGGGGCAACCACCAAATGCAAGAGCTCACTCTCGGGCGGACAGGTTCGAAAAAATGCATAGCCAACAACGGCACCGTTGGCCTCAATCACCCAACCGTAGCCATTTTCAGCGGCAAGCTCTGCTGTGAGCTGTGCGACTGTCCAGGGGGCGGTCATCCCTTGCTCTTCGATGGCAATAATCGAATCAAGGTCGTCCGCCCCGACCGGGCGAATATCAGACCATGCTTTCTGCAACAGAAACCGTCAGCTCACCCAGCATATTGGTGTAGCTGCCCAACTCATTGTCGTACCAGCCGTAAATAACTGCCTGGGTGACCGGAACTTCTATTACCGGCGGAACAGTCCCGGCTTCGAATTTGCAATTGGGAATATTCTGCAGGTTCACTCGAATGGAAGCTGTCCGGGTATGAATCTCAGTGGATTCAATTACTGTCGCCGCACTGGGCATACCGATAATATCCGAGGAGACGTTCTGCTCCTTGGAGAACTCAAGGTAGGGGCTGGTTTTGCTGTACTCCTCGTAGATGGAGTTGAGCAGGCTGCGCTTAATGGGATTGTCGATCTCATCCTGAAGATTGAGCACCAGAACAATCAAAGAGCCGGTGGAGGTGGGAATACGGACCGACTCCGCAATGAAGCCTATTGATTTCATCTCCGGAATAACCAGGCCCAGCGCCTTGGCAGCTCCCGTGGTGGTGAGGATGATGTTATTGAGAATCGAGCGATTTTTGCGAAGATCCCCTGCTCCGGTGGCCGGCAGACGATCAAGCACCTGCTGAGAGCCGGTGGCCGCATGCACCGTCACCATGGAGGCGGAGAGCATACGATCGGCGCCAAAATGATCCAGCAGCGGTTTGATCATGTAGGAAAGACAGGTAGTGGTACAGGAGGCCGCGGAGATGATGGAGTGTTTAGAAGGGTTGTAGTCATCATCGTTGATGCCCATAACCGTGGTCACCGCATCATCGGGCATATCCAAGCCTTTGGCTTTGATCTTAAAGGGCGCTGAAACCATGACTTTTTCAGCACCGGCCTGCAAATGGCCACGCACAGAGCCCTTGGCTTCGGAGGGATCAGCCGTGGGATCCTTGAAGACACCGGTACTATCGACGACCAGGCGAACCTGATTGCCTTTCCAGTCAATGTCTTTGGGATTCCGATCTTTACGAAGGAAGGTGACCGGCACACCGTTGATGGTCATGGTCCCTTTTTCTTCGTTGAGATTCTCAATAACCCGACCACCTTTATGGCCGTGGAGATAGGTACTCAAACGACCATACGAGGAGTCCTTCTCAATGGAGGCTGCGATATCATGCAATCCGGAGCCGACCTGCCGCCCCAGGTTGACCACGATTTCCGAAAAATATTGACGAGAAACATGGTTCCAGAGGGTGAGTTTGCCGATACGTCCAAGACCATTGAGCCCGAGTTTCATGGGGGGTTCTCCTTTACAATTGGATTATGGGAGAGAACTTGTTATATGCCGAAGGGAGCCGATTATACAGTGATACGGGAAAAACCTTGTCGTCACTGTATGCTGGTTCAACCGGGGGATACAACAAAATCAGTAGAGTGAAGGTATGCAAAGCGGCACGCCTCGCTCTTGCCCTCGGCAAGATACCGCCGCATTGTACTGAATACGATAAAATACAATACTTATTCGGGAATTACCAGCCCCACGCCACATCTTAGTGGTTTTTCCCCATTTAATATATCCAAAAAACATACCCTTAGCCTTTTCCTGCATTGCACCTGTCATGTTGCTGCCCGATTCCTGCCAAATTGCCACGCTCATTAAACGCTACAAACGTTTTTTAGCCGATGTTCTCTTGAAAGACGGCACCACCATGACCGTGCATTGCCCCAACTCCGGCTCCATGCGTGGATGCGCTACACCGGGCAGCCCGGTGGTGATCAGCCTTTCCGACAACCCCAAGCGCAAATACCCTTGGAGCCTGGAGATGGTTCAGGAACAGGGCGTATGGATCGGAATTCACACCGGCCGTACCAATCACCTGGTTCACGAGGCGCTTGCAGCGGGAGTGATCGATGATTTTGGCACACTGAGCCACATCAGGCCCGAGGTGAAGGTCTCAGAAAAAAGCCGACTCGACTTTCTCCTTGAAAGCGACCAGGGCACGACCTATCTTGAGGTGAAGAACTGCTCGCTGGCGGAAGGAGGCACAGCCTATTTTCCCGACGCCGTCACTAGCCGGGGGGCTAAACACATTCATGAACTGGTGCGCCTGGCCAAACAGGGGTTTGGCGCGGCGGTTTTATTTTGTATCCAGCGAAGTGATGCCACCTGCTGCAAACCGGCAGCCCACATTGACTCAGTCTACGCAGAGGCTGTTGCGGCAG